>CABSMC010000033.1 GCA_902478715.1 uncultured Adlercreutzia sp. | reverse complement strand
GGTGGTCGCCCTCGTCGGCGCGCTTTTGGGCAAGAAGCAGGGCGCGTGGAAGGTGTGGGGCGCGGTGGTCGCCATCGCCGGTTTGGTGTGTGCCGTGGCTTTGCGCATCATGATGTACACCATGGGCGAGACCCTGTTCATGCTGTACTAGCGGGCTTCGGGGAGGCCGCGTGCGCGTGCGCCTCCCCGCCCTTCGAGAAATGAGACAAGGAGGTTCTCATGCGAGGAATATACAAGCGGGCTGGCCTGGCGCTTGCCGCCGGAGCGCTCGCACTCGGCCTCGCCGGATGCGCTACGGAAAGCGCGCCGGTGAGCGACCCTTCCAAGGGCGACAACACCCAGCTGGCCTTTACCGGCGCCAATACCGCCGACGAGCAGAGCTTCGATACGGTCACTTTCGGCAGCTACCAGGGTCAGGACATCACGTGGCTTGCGCTTGCCGAGGAGAACGGCAAGACGCTGCTCATCAGCGAGTCGGTGCTGGATGCCGTGCCCTACGACAACACGGCCGAGCCGTACCAGTGGTCGGTGCAGTCGCCGCGCCCCCAGAAGGACGTGGAATGGGCGACGAGCTCGATTCGCACGTGGCTGAACGGCGAGTTTTTGAATGCGGCCTTCAGCGCCGATGAGAAGGGCGCCATCGCCGCCACGACACTCGCCGATACGAAGAACAACGTGTCCCATACGGCGGCCACGGCGGCGGATCCTTCGGTGCATGCGGCCGAAGAGACGACTGACCAGGTCTTCCTGCTGAGCCTGGCCGAGGCGAAACAGTACTTCGCCAACAACGCGGCTCGCGTGGCCCATCCCACCGACTATGCCGTGAAGCAGGGCGTCTACGTGGGCGTGGCGAGCAACGACGAGCAGCCTGACGGCGCGGCGGCCTGGTGGCTGCGCTCCAACGGCTACTACGCCGGCTACGCCTCGGTGGTGACCGACGACGGCTACGTGCACGGCGACGGCTACCGCATGGCCGGCGAGCTGCACGACGGTTTCGACGACCACGGAAGCGAGCTTAGGAGCACGCTCGGCGGCAACATTGGCGTGCGTCCCGCCATCTGGGTGGAGACGAGCGCGCTTTCCTAGAAGTGCTTGGAATGGGGGCGGCTGGTTGATCGGTCGCTCCCATTCCTGTTGGTAAGTCCGAGAGAGGAGGATGAGCATGGCTGGTGGAAATCCGTTGACGCGGCGGACGTTGTGTATTGGCGTGGGCGCTACCGTGGCCATGGCCGGGCTGGGGGCGCTGCGCTATGTGGGCAGCGAGCCGCTCGTGCGACCGCCGGGAGGACAGGACGAGGAGAACCTGGTGTCCCGCTGCGTGCACTGCTACCGCTGCATCGAGGCGTGCCCCGAGAAGGTGATCGTGGCTGCCTCTCTTGATGCGGGCGTGCTGAATATGCGCACGCCGCGCATGGAGTTCTCCGACTGCTACCCCGGTCAGCTGGACGATTTCCGCTACTGCGATTTCTGCGCCGAGCGCAACGGAGGCGTGCCCCTCTGCGCGGCTGTGTGCCCTTCCGGGGCTTTGCAGCTGCCGGTCGATTACGCACCCGAAACCGAGGTCATTGGCGTGGCGGTACTGAATACCGAAACGTGCATCGCCTACCGCAGCAGCTTCTGCGCTTTCTGCCACGACGTGTGCATCCAGGTGCGTGGCGAGGAGAATGCGGCCATCTACTACCAGAACGCCGATGCGGCGGATGCCCTGGACACGCGGCTGCCCGTGGTGGATGCCGAGAAGTGCAACGGTTGCGGCGCCTGCGAGGCCGTGTGCGTGTCGGCCCAGGCCGGCTCCGCCATGAACGCCTCGGAGCGTGCCATTGTCGTGAAGCCGCTGGAAGGGTAGGGGGTCGTCATGAAGTTCAAGAATGCGCGCACTGCGGTGGCCGCGGTGGCTTTTGCGGCGCTGGCCGTCTGCCTTATTGCCGGCGTGGCCACGGGAACCTGGTGCGGATTCGGGGCGAACGACATCGCGGTTCTGTGCCCGGTGGGCGCGCTGCTATCCATGGTGGCGGCCAAGACCCTCATCCCGCGTGCGGTGCTGAGCATCGTGGTGGCCATCGCCCTCGTGCTGCTTTTGGGCCGCCTGTTCTGCGGCTGGATCTGCCCCGTGACCCTGTGGCGCCGAGTGAAGGAGTTCTTCAAGCCCGTGAAAACGCGCGAGCAGGAGGCGGAGGCCCTCTCTCAAGCGAACCAGGCCCTCGCCGCCGAGGAGATCGCAGCGCTGAAAGAGGCGTCGACGACTCACGACTGCGCCGCCTGCGGAGCCTGCCACGCCAAGCGCAACGCGCCTTTCGACTCGCGCCATGCGGTGCTCGGCGGTGCGCTGCTGACGACGGCTGTGTTCGGGTTCCCCGTGTTCTGCCTCGTGTGCCCCGTGGGCCTCACTTTCGCAGCGGTGGCCTTGCTGGTGAGCCTGTTCGGCGCGGGCGACTTGAACTGGTCGCTTCTGTTCGTGCCGGCCATGCTTGTCATTGAGCTGGTATTCTTGCGCAATTGGTGCGGTCGGTTCTGCCCCATCTCGGCGTTCATGAGCCTTTTCTCCCGCTTCAGCCGCACGGGCATGCCGGTCATCGACAACGAGCGCTGCCTGGAGACGGCCAAGGGTACGGCCTGCAGCCGCTGCGCCACGGCCTGCACCTTCGACGTGAACCTGCGTCACCCCGACTTGGGCGAGCTGCCCCTGCACGACTGCGCCCGCTGCGGCGACTGCATCGACGCGTGCCCCACGAGCGCCATTTTCTTCCGCGCCGTCAGCGGCAAGCCTGTTCCCTTCGTCGACGCCTTCGCCTCGGTTCGCGGTGGCGGGAAGGCGAAAACGTCTGCCGCACCGGCTTTGGACGATTTGGAACCCGAAGAAGCGTAAGGCGGTGGGGCCGACGGCTCGCGCCATCTTCTCGAAACCTGTGATTTTTATCAGGGGCGGCTTTCGGGCCGCCCCTGCTTTTTGTGGTTGGGTATCATGGAGAGAAATATCATGGTGGCTGCCCGAGAGAAAGTGCTGCATTCAATGGTCAACAAGACGTTCATCCCCGAAGGCGAGGCGGCCCCGGCCTCGCAGATTGGCGCGACGTTGGAGGCGCTCGCTGCCACTATCGCCGCGCGTCGCGACGCCGACGAGGCGAGCTACACCTACCGGCTTCTGACTGGCAACGTCGACGGCGTGCTGAAGAAGGTCATGGAAGAGTCCGGGGAGGTGGCCCTGGCCGCCAAGGACGTAGAAGGCTGGGCGACGTCCTCACTCGCAGCGGCTGTAGCGTTGGAGGCGACTGAGGCTGGTGGGACGACTACCGGCGCGGAGACGGCTGACGGCGGCGCCGACTTCCCCCTTTCCGTTCAGCTGCCCCCGGAGTACGGCGAGGCGGTCGATCATTTGCGCTACGAGGCCGCCGATGTGGTGTATCATCTTCTCGTCGTGCTGGAGCGCTACGGCATCACGCTTGACGAGTTCGCTGCCGAGCTGAACAATCGCATGACCGAAGGAGAGCGGCCGCACGGCGCCGTTCGCTTGCACGACGAGTTCGTGCGCCGCGGAAAGTAGCGTTCGGCTGCAGGTCTTGTGCGGGGAAGAGACGGAAATCTCGCGGCAGCCTGAGCGAGCGAAACGATATGAAGAACTTCGGGGGAGCCCCCGAGTTGAAGGAAAGAAGGATTTCATGGCCCGACTGTTTGGAACTGATGGCGTGCGCGGTATCGCAAATGTGGAGCTGACCTGCGAGATGGCCTATCGTCTCGGCCAGGCCGCCGCCATCTATCTCGGCAAGACTATCGTTGTGGGTCGCGACACGCGCCGCTCCGGCGACATGCTGGGCGCCGCCCTTTCCGCGGGCATCATGAGTGCCGGTGGTACCGTGCTCGAGGCAGGCATCATCCCCACGCCGGGCGTGGCCCTGCTCGTGCGCGAAATGCGCGCGGCGGGCGGCGCGGTCATCTCCGCCTCTCACAATCCGCCGGAGTACAACGGCATCAAGTTCTTCGACGCCCAGGGTTTCAAGCTGCCCGACGCCGTGGAAGACGAGATCGAGGCCTTCATCGTCAACGGTGGATTGGAAGGCGAGGTCGCTGCCGCCGAGGAGGCTGCCTGGAGCGCCGCTCAAGCCGCTGCGCCCGATGCTCCCGCCGATGCGACGAGCTATCTGGCTTCCGAGATCAAGATGCCTGATGGTGCCGAGGTGGGTGTGGTCATTCCGCTGGAAAACGCTTGCGACATTTACATCGACCATGCGGCTCGTTCCATCGAGGATCAGGGCATTTCCTTCAAGGGCCTGCGCATCGCTTTGGATACGGGTCACGGTGCTTCCTCGCTCACGTCTCCGGAGGCCCTGCGACGCTTGGGCGCCGAGGTGATCGTCATCAACGATGATTTCGATGGCATGGATATCAACGTGCAGTGCGGCTCCACCCATCTCGAGCCCCTGCGCGCGCTTATGGCCGAGACGGGTGCCGACGTGGGCATTGCGCATGATGGCGATGCCGACCGCGTCATGCTCATGGCGCCCGATGGCACCGAGATCGACGGCGATATGGTGGAAGCGGTCTGCGCGCTCGATATGCGCGAGCGCGGCGTGCTGGCCGGCGACACGGTTGTGTCCACGGTGATGTGCAACTTCGGTTTCGTGCGCGCCATGAAAGAGATGGGCATCAACGTGGTGCAGACCAAGGTAGGCGACCGCTACGTTCTGGAGGCCATGCGCGAGCACGGCTACTCCATCGGCGGCGAGCAGTCCGGCCACATGATTCTGCTCGATCACAACTCCACGGGCGACGGCCTCATGACGGCCTGCCAGTTCTTGGCGGCGGTCATCCGTTCCGGCAAGCCCGTGGCCGAGGCCATCCAGGTCATGGAGAAGATGCCGCAGACCCTGATTAACGTGCGTGTGAACGACAAGCATGCTGTGGAGGACAGCGCCGAGGTGGCCGCTGCCGTGGCCTCCGCTGAGGAGGCACTCGGCGAGGACGGCCGCGTGCTTCTGCGCCCGAGTGGCACCGAGCCGGTGGTGCGCGTGATGGTGGAGGCGGTTGATCCGGCCGCCGCGCAAGCGCACGCCGAGGCCATCGCCGCCGTAGTGGAAGCCTGCGTGTAAGGCGAAGGCGACTGGCAGGTCCTGTTTTCGAGAACAACGCAGTAAATGCCAGTTCGACCCCGTAATGGTAAGAGCTTCGGCGCTGTTTCTTACCAAAGCAGGGCTAAACTGGCATTTTCGCCCCTCAGCCGCCTCCCCTTCTTGCCAAAGCGGGATCGAACTGGCATTTTCTTGGGAGATTTTGAAAAAAGCTTTGTTTGCTGAAATCGCAAGGTTCGCTCGACTGCGTTGTTCTATAAGCGAGCGGTTTCCTGAATTCCTGACACTCTGCACAAAAGGAGAGGAAGCGCGGGCAAGATTTGTTCCTCTGGCCAGAACCTGCTTGTTCGCGCAGCGCCTTTCGCTATGATGGGAGGCACGGAATTTCGAGGAGGATGCTGTGGCGACAAGAGACGACAACATCGTTGCGGAGGAAGCGCGGGCCATCGAGGTCGGTGAGGAGACGGGTGCGGGAGCGCCGGGCGCATCGTGCGGCTCGGGCGGCTCGGGCCGTGGGCGCCGCGATACGTGGGCCACGCATACCGGCTTCATCCTTGCCTGCGTTGGCAGCGCCGTGGGCATGGCCAACATTTGGCTGTTTCCCTATCGTGTGGCTCAGCTGGGCGGTGCGGCCTTTCTCATCCCGTACCTCATTTTCGTGGCGCTGCTCGGGTTCACCGGCGTTATCGGCGAGATGTCCTTCGGCCGGGCTATGGGCGCTGGCCCCATGGGTGCGTTCGGCCGTGCCATGGAGATGCGCGGCATTGCCCACGGCGAGCGCATCGGTAAGATCATCGGCCTTATCCCGACGCTGGGTTCGCTCGCCATCGCCATCGGGTATGCTGTCGTGCTTGGTTGGGCGTGCAACTACTTCGTGGCCTCTCTCGACGGCGAGCTTATGGCGCAGACCGACATGGGAGCCTTTTTCGGAGCCATCGCGTCGGACTTCGGCAACGTGGGCTTCCACCTGCTGGGCCTGGCGCTCACCTTCGGCATTATGATTCTGGGCATCTCCCGGGGTATCGAGAAGGTGAACAAGGTGCTCATGCCCACGTTCTTCGTGCTGTTCGTCATCATCGCCATCCGCGTGGCCACACTGCCCGGTGCGGCAGCTGGCTACGAGTATCTGCTCGTGCCCCGCTGGGAGGCGTTGCTGAACCCCACTACCTGGGTGTACGCTCTGGGCCAGGCATTCTTCAGCCTATCGCTTGCCGGGTGCGGCACGCTCGTCTACGGTAGTTACCTCAAGCGAGATGTGGACGTGGTTGACGCCGCCAAGAACGTCGCCATCTTCGATACCATCGCCGGGCTCGTGGCTGCTTGCGTCGTGGTGCCGGCGGTGTTCGCCTTCGGGCTGGACGTGTCTTCCGGGCCGCCGCTTTTGTTCATCACGCTGGCCCAGGTTTTCCAGGAGATGCCCTTTGGCAACATCTTCGCTGTTATCTTGTTCGCAGCGGTGGTGTTCGCTGCCATCACAAGTCTCATGAACCTGTTCGAGGCACCGGTGGAAGCGCTGCAGGCTCAGCTGGGGCTTTCTCGCGCGGTGTCGGTGGGCATCGTGGCGGTGCTCGCTGTGGCCGTGGGCCTGTTCCTGGAAAACGGCAGCTCGGTGAGCGACTGGATGGACGTCATCTCCATCTATGTCATTCCTGTCGGCGCTTTTTTGGCGGCCGTCATGTTCTTCTGGGTGTGCCCTCGCGGCTTCGCGAAGAAGCAGGCAGAGGCGGGCCGCAAAAAGCCGCTCGGCCGCTGGTTCGATTTCATGACCCGCTACGTTTTCGTCATCATCACCGCGCTCGTCATCGTGCTGGGCATCTTCTACGGCGGCATCGGGTAGAAGATGCGACTCTAGTGCGACTCCGTTGCGGTTGGCGCGAGGAATAGAACGGGACTTTCCCGCGTCATTGCTACGGTCGTGCTCTGGCAGAATGTCCCTCCATCGACTTGTCGCTGATCGAAGGGGGTTCATGATGACAAAGAGAAAACTGGGGTTCCAGGACCGCTGGATGTTTAATCGAGTACTGTGCGAGAAGGATGTTTGCCGCAAGATTCTGCGCGCTGCGCTTGGGATAGAGGCGGGCGAGATATCCTACTTGAACCCCGAGCAGTGCTTCGAGCCGCTGACGTCAGGGCGGGGCGTGCGCCTGGATGTGTTCGCCAGAGGGGACGGGCGGGTCTATGACATCGAGATGCAAGTCGCAAAGGAACGCGACCTAGGGCGTCGCATGCGCTACTACCAGGCCGCCATGGACGTGGGCGAGCTGGGCGCGGGGGCGGACTTCGGTGATCTGCCTGAGAGCTACGTGATGTTCGTCTGCACCTTCGACGCCTATGGCAAAGGCTCCCCATTGTACGCGATTGAGCGGCAGTGCATTGATTATCGAGATCTTGATGTAGGGGACGGCTCTCCCTGGGTGGTGCTCAATGCCACAGCGTAGGAGACGGCTGATGATCCCGGCTTGCGGGATGTGCTACGATACCTCCAGACTGGAGAGGCCTTGGGGCCGTTGTCGGAAGAGATCGACGCTCTGGTCGATGCGTTCAACGAAGATCGAGAGTGGGTGAATCGCGTGCTGACCTATGAGCAGGAGACCGAGATGCGCTGTCGCCGGGCCAGGGAAGAGGCTCTGGAGCAGGGCATCGAGCAGGGCATGGATCGCTTAGGAGCTCTCATCGGTCGTCTTATTGACGCGGGCCGCCTCGACGACGTAAAGCGCGTATCCGAGGACGCTGCCTACCGCGAAGCGCTGCTCGTGGAGTTCGGTCTCTGAAAATGCCAAACTGGATATAGCCGCTGCCATCGTGCTATCATGGAGCCAGCTTAAAGCACATAGCCTGCCGCCGGGTAGGCACGAAGCGCTCGCAGCGCGGACATCGTTAGGCCTTTGAAGATGTTCGCCCCGCGGGCGCTTTTTCGTTGGAGAAGGTCGTCGCGTTTGTGCTGGCACGCGAAGCCGAGGGCTTTGCGTGCGCGACGGCCGTCGAGAAAGGAAGACCTATGAAGCAGTTCGTGATGGAAGAGTCGTTCTGGGAGCTGTTCCCCGAGGCGCAGATTGGCATCGTGGTGGCGCACAACATGAAGCCGACCGATGAAGTGGCGCCCGGGGACGCCGCCGCCATCGCGCGGGCGCTCGCCGAGGCCAACGGCAAGGCCGATCAGCACCTGGAGAGCAACACCATCTCGCAGAACGAGGTGGTGGCCGTATGGCGCGACGCCTACCAGAAGTTCAAGACGAAGAAGGGCGCGCGCTGCTCTATTGAGAATCTGCTCAAGCGCGTGCTGAAGGGCAATCCCGTGGGCTCCATCACGCCGTCGGTGGACATCTACAACACGGTGTCGCTTACGCACGCGCTGCCCGTGGGAGGTGAGGACATCGATGCCATGGCCGGTGACATTCGCCTCGGCATTACCGAGGGCGGCGATGCGTTCCGTCCGCTCGGCGAGGACGAGGACGCGCCCACGCTGGAAGGCGAGCTGTGCTACCGCGACGACGCCGGCGCCATCTGCCGCTGCTGGAACTGGCGTGATGGCGAGCGCACGGCCCTGACCGACGATTCGAAGAAGGCCTTCCTCATCATCGAGTCCGTGGATCCGGCCCGTGCTGGCGATCTGGCGGCAGCCACCGATCAGCTGGCCGCCATGGTGCAGCGCTACCTGGGCGCCGACATCTTCGCCAAGCAAATCATTACCCGCGACAACCCCACCATGGTAATCGACGAGTAAGCGGGAAGGAGGCGCCGCCCCTGCTGCAGCCGCCAAGGCGCGTGCCGCAGCCGGGCGGCGCCCTGCGGAAAGGGGCGTTCGATGAACTGGCTGGTGCTTATAGCCTCCGGCGTCATGGAATCGGTGTGGGCCATCGCCCTCGGCAAGTCCGAGGGCTTCACCCATGTCGGCCCCACCATTGTGTTCGTCGTGGCCCTGGTGCTTTCCATGCTGGGGCTTTCCTTCGCTGTGAAGACGCTGCCGACGGGGACGGCCTACGCCGTGTGGGTGGGCATCGGCGCGGCCCTCACGGTCATCTACGGTATGGCCACAGGGTCGGAGCCCGCAAGCCTCGCCCGTATCCTACTCATCGCGGGCCTTGTCGGCTGCGTCATCGGCCTCAAGCTCGTCGACGGCGCAGCTGATTGATCTTTACACCCCCTGCATCAGATCCTCCGCGGAGCAGCCGAGGACGCGGGCCAGGGCGATCGCCACGGTGACCCCGTTCTGACTATCGGTAGAACGATAGTCAGAACGGGGATTGCACTAGGCCGCTTGTATATGCATGTAAAAGTAGGTATAATGCATGCAATGATTGCTCCAGAAGAGAGGACAAGAGATGCCTGCGCTTCAGGTAAGGGATTTTCCGGCGACGCTTTACGATGAGCTGAAGGAATACGCGGCGCGCAACCATCGCTCTATTGCCCAGCAGACGATCATTGCCGTGGAGGAGATGCTGGCAGAGGCATCGGCGCTGCGGCAGGAGCCCTTTCCGTTCGATGCGGATCGTCTGTCACGCCCCGCGCCGCGCAATGGTGATATTCAGCTCGCTTCTGCGGGGGTCGCAAAGGGAAGCTTCTGGCAGGAAAGAGGGGCAATCGAGGAGTTCCGAGCGCAGAGGCGTCAGCAGATTTTCGCCAATTTTGATGAACTGAACTGGAAGAGCAAGACGCTGACGACTGATGAGATCGTTGCATTGGTAAGAGAGGGAAGGGAAGAGCGCACCGATCGCATTATGGCATCCCTTGATCCTTTTGCCGACATTGAAGACGAGGAGGGCGTCAATGATCGTTCTGGATGCTAATGCCGCCGTGGCGATGGCCCAAGGCGGAGAAGCGGGGCAGGCGCTCAGAATGCTTGTGGGCAATGGGGAGGCGATCATCGCTCCGCGATGCTTCGTAACCGAAATGGGCAATGTGGCTTGGAAGTACATACGGATAGGGGGTCTTTCCGAGGAGGAAGGCATTGAACTCTTCCAGAATGCGCTTGATTTGATAGATGGTTATGCGGATGACGAATTGCTTCTGCTGGAGGCGCTTCATGAGGCTGCGCGGAACAACCACCCTGTTTACGATATGCTTTATCTCGTCCTCGCTCGGCGCAATGCTGCTACGCTCTTCACGTTCGACAAGAAGCTGAGAGCCATCTGCGAGGCCAATGGGGTGAACTGTCTCGGGGCGGCGAGCTTGTAGGGTGGGCGGTTTTGGCGAGGATCCCAGGAGCGGTCTGACACATCGGACTGCTTTCTCCAGGGCCGTTAACATCCCGTTGCCAAATTTCGGGCAATCGTCCAAAGAATGGTAAAATATATAAGTCGCGCATGTTCCGGTGCGCGGCTTGATTTTTTCGGCCAGCGACTATATAGAGGGAGAAGGCTAGGCCCATGAATGCACAGGCAGCAAAGGACACCGCAACAACGACCATCGTGAAGCCTCCTTATATGCAAAACCGCGAGCTTTCCTGGCTCGATTTCAACAAGCGCGTACTCGACCAGGGCGCCGATCCTACGGTGCCGCTTCTGGAGCGTCTGAACTTCATCTCCATCTTCTGGAGCAACCTGCAGGAGTTCTTCATGGTGCGCGTCGGCTCGCTTACCGACCTCTCGCTGCTGAAGAAGTCCATCATCGATCCGAAATCCGGTATGACGCCAGCTCAGCAGCTGGAGGCCATCTACGCTCGCTGCCACGAGCTGTACCCCTACTACGAGGAAACCTATGAGAGCGTGCGTGCGCTCCTCGCCGAGCAGGATATCCGCAATCTGCGCAAAGAGGAGCTCACGGAGGAACAGATCGTTTATCTGCGCGGGTACATGCAGGATAATGTGCTCCCGTTCCTCTCTCCCCAGATCATCAACGCCCGCCACCCCTTCCCGCATTTGGAAAACGGCGGCCTGTACATTGTGGTGCGCCTCGATGAGGAGGCGGCTCCCAAGGCGAAGAAATCGAAGGAGGAGCGCGCCCGCGAAAAGGCCGAGGGCAAGGCCAAGGCCACGAAGAATCTCGGTGCGGAGGGCGTGACGCTGGGCATCATCCCCCTGCCTCGCCAGACGAGTCGCGTGATTGAGCTGCCCGGTGGTGGTTTGCCGTTCATGCTCGTCGAGCACGCGATTGAGATGTTCGCTGCCGAGGTCTTCTCGATGTACACCGTCAAGCACACCAACGTCATCTGCGTGACGCGCAATGCCGACCTCGATGCGACGGAGGGTGCCGAGGAGCAGGGCGAGGACTACCGCGAGCACATGAAGCGTATTTTGAAGAAGCGCAGTCGTCTGGCTCCGGTGCGCCTGGAAAGCGAACGGCCGCTCTCGCGCACGGTGAAGGGGCTTCTGCTGGAAAAGCTCGGCCTGGCGGAGCACCAGCTGTTCGTCACCCGCGTGCCGCTGAACATGGGCTACACCTGGGGCCTCGGCAGCCGTCTGGGGGCGGAGAAGCGCGCCGCACTCACCCAGGCGCCGTTCACGCCCCAGTGGCCCGCCTGCCTCGACCGCAAGCGTTCCATTATCGAGCAGGTGAGCGAGCACGAGGTGCTGCTGTCGTACCCCTACCAGTCCATGGACGCTTTCGTGCAGCTTCTGCGCGAGGCCTCGGTGGATCCGGCCGTCGTCTCCATCAAGATCACGCTGTATCGCCTGGCGAGCCAGTCGCATCTGGCCGAGGCCCTCATCAACGCCGCCGAGAACGGCAAGGAGGTCACGGCGCTCTTCGAACTGCGCGCCCGCTTCGACGAGTCCAACAACATCGAGTGGTCCCAGCGCTTCGAGGCCGCCGGCTGCCACGTCATCTACGGCTTCCGCAACTTCAAGGTGCACTCGAAGATCTGCACCATCACGCGACAGACGGAAAACGGCCTGCAGCACATCACCCAGCTGGGCACGGGCAACTACAACGAGAAGACGGCGAAGCTCTACACCGACTTCTCGTTCATCACCTGCGATTCCCAAATCGGCCACGACGCCGCCGACTTCTTCCGCAACATGGCGCTGGAGAACACTTCGGACAATTACGACATCCTGTGGGTGGCGCCGCTCATGATCAAGCAGAACATCCTGCGCAACATCGACGAGCAGATCGAGCGCGCGCGCCGCGGCGAGAAATGTGGGCTGTTCTTCAAGACGAATTCCATCACCGACAAGGAGGTCATCGACAAACTGGTCGAGGCGTCCCAGGCGGGAGTGCCCATCGATCTGTTCGTGCGCGGCATCTCCTGCATCCTGCCGGGGGTGGAAGGCTACACCGATCGGGTGCGCGAGGTGTCCATCGTCGGCCAGCTGCTCGAGCACAGCCGCGTGTACGGCTTCGGCCCGCGCGAGGATTGCAAGCTGTACCTGTCCAGCGCCGACCTCATGACGCGCAACATGGACAAGCGCATCGAAATCGCCTGGCCCATCCTGAACGAGACGCTGCGCAACCAGGTGCTCGGGTATTTGGGCATCTGCTATTCCGACACGGCCAAGCTGCGCGAGCTTCTGCCCGACGGCTCCTACACGGCGCTCGGCGCTTTCGCTGAGCGCAACGAGAACGGGGAAGTGGAGCTGTTCGATTCCCAGAAGTACCTCATCGCCGAGGCTCAGCGCATGCGCCTGGCCGCTGCCGAGCTGGCCGCTCGCAAGGAGGCCAATCTGGGCGGGAGCGCGCGCGTGGTATTCCCCCTGGGGGATGTCGCCGCGGAGGATGGTGCCGAGGCCGGTGCCAATGAGGTGGTAACCGAGGAGGAGTCCGAGTTTGTGGCCCATCGCTCACCGGAGCTGGAGGCGGCCGAGGCCAAGGCCGTGCGCGATGCCGCCGACGCCATGGCCGCAGCGGCGACGGCTACGGCGGCTTCGGTTTTGGAAGCGGTGACCAAGGGCGTGGCCCAGGAGGTGGCCGCTCTGCAGGCTCGCGAGGCTCAAGGGGCGACCGCGGCGGCCGAAACGGCTCCTGCTGCCGACTCCGATCCGGCTGTGGCTGATCCTGCTGCGGTGGCCCCGGCTGCCGAGGGCCCCGTGGCCGAGCGCGCGGAACTGGACGCCGAGGAGGCGGCGCCGGCGGCCGCCCCCGCTCCGGCCCCAGCGGCTGAAGTCGAGGACGCTGCTCGCCCCGACGACGGTCGCGCCATCGTGCCGGCCACCGTGGTAGAGCCGACGCCAGCGGGAGGCGCCATCGCGCGGTTCTTTCGCCGCCTGTTCGGCAAATAGGCCAGCGTCACAGCGCCTGGTCGCTACGGAAGACGAACGCCCAAGGATAGGGGAAAGGAAAGCCATGCTCGAGAAGGTCAAGTTCAACAAGAAGCCCATGAAGAAGGCGGAGTACAAGGAGCAGTGGGACGAACTTCTGGCCAAGCTCGTGGTGCTCCAGCAGCAGGCCCACAACGAGGGCGTGGGGCTCGTGGTGCTATTCGAGGGCTGGAACGGCGCCGGTAAGGGCAGCCGCATTTCCGACCTCATGTATCACTTGGACGCCCGCTCCACCGGGGTTTACGTGGGTCTCGACCTCGATCCGGACACCGAGCGCGAGTTCGTCGGCCGCGAATGCGGCGTGACGGGCTTCTACCCCATTATGCAGCCCTTCTGGAAGGCCTTAGGCGAGCGTAACTCCATCACGTTCTACGATCGCGGCTGGTATACGGCGGTCATTCAGCACATGCTCTACAACGCGCCGGCCAAGCTGCTGCTTCCCAAGAAAGAGGAGCGCCACTACTTGGACTCCGTCCACGACTTCGAGCAGCAGCTTGTGTCCGATGGCTACGTGGTGGTGAAGTTCTTCGTGCATATGACCAAGAAAGCGCAGGTCGAGCGCTTGCAGCGGCTGCACGACGACCCGGTGACCCGCTGGCGCGTGACCGAGAAGAAGCTCGAAAGTCATCACGGTTACGAGACTGCCTACGAGCTGTACGACCGTCTGCTCGAGCGCAGCGACTACGATTTTGCCCCCTGGGTGCTGCTCAACGGCGAGGACAAGCGTCGCACGAACCTCACCATCGCCAGCACGCTGGTGGACGCCCTGGAGCGCGCGCTCGCCCGCAAGGAGGCCGACGACGTGCTGAAGGCGTCGCTAGCGGCCCGCGAGAAGGCCGACGAGCTTTTGGCCGAGGAGCGTGCCGTGGAAGAGGCCGCCGCAGCCGAGGCGGCGGGAGCGGTGCCGGCGCCGGCGACCCAGCCCGGGCGCGGCATGCTTACCGGCGTGGCCCTGGCTCGCGCCGAGGCCCAGGCGGCCGCGGCTCACGATCTGGCCCCCAAGAAGTCCCGCTTCGAGATTGTGAAGCACTACCCCCAGGTGGATACGATCGACCACAGCCTGGCGCTCACCTTGGACGAGTACAAAGCCGAGCGCAAGCACTTGCAGGATCGCCTGTTCCGCCTGGAGAACATCATGTTCCAGCGCCGCGTGCCCCTCATTCTCATGTACGAGGGATGGGACGCGGCCGGCAAGGGCGGCAACATCAAGCGCGTCGCCCAGGCGCTCGATGCCCGCGCCTATACCATCTTCCCGTCGCCGGCGCCCACCAAGCCCGAGCTCGCCCATCCGTTTTTGTGGCGCTACTGGACGCGCCTGCCCAAGGCGGGGCACGTGGGCATGTACGATCGCAGCTGGTACGGCCGCGTGCTCGTGGAGCGCGTGGAGGGCTTTGCCACGCCGGCCGAGTGGTCGCGGGCCTACGACGAAATCAACGAGTTCGAGCACGACTTGGTCGATTGGGGCGCCATCTTGCTGAAGTTCTGGGTCGACGTGAGCCCCGAAGAGCAGCTGCGCCGCTTCCAGGATCGCGAGGACGATCCGGCCAAGCAGTGGAAGATCACCGAGGACGACTGGCGCAATCGCGAGAAGTACCCCCAGTACAAGGCCGCCATCGACGATATGTTCCGCCTGACGTCGACCACGTTCGCCCCTTGGATCGTGCTGGAGTCCGATGATAAGCGCTACGCTCGCATCAAGGCCCTGCGCATCATCGTGGAAGCTCTGGAGAAGCGTCTCGGCGAGTGCCCCGCCTCGTGATGCCCTCCAAGAGGACAGTTCGCCGTCGCTGGGGGGTTTTTCCTTGCGCCAACCCGGGGTTCAGGGTACTATGAACCCAACATCAGCAAGTTGGCGGGTGCGCAGAGGATGGGCCCGTTGCATAGAAGGAGTCCGTTATGTCATTGTTCGGTTTCGAAGTCCCCATGGAGGCCATCTGGGTCGTTGTGGCCATCATCGTGCTCGTCATTGTGGTGTTCATCGCCAAGGGCTTCATGGACGAAATGAAGAAGTAAACGCTCGCCCGCTTGACGGGGTGAGCTCAGGGCCCCTGCGGGGCCCTTTTTGTTTTCCGCTGGCCGCAGGCCGGGGAGACGAGAGCGTCGGTGTAGGGCCGGCAAGGCGTCGCAGCCAGCGCGGTCGAATGACCGCCCATGGGGCCGACGCTAGGTAGAGAGATCGATATCGGAGGGGGACGCCTCGTGGCTACCGCAGAGAATACCGATACCAGGAAGAAAAAGAAGAAGCGCGGGTGCTTCTGGCGCATCGTGTTCTGGCTTGCGCTCGTCGTGTTCATCGGCTCGGTGGGAACGCTGGGCTATCTGTTCTACACCTATTGGCAGGGCCAGAACGAGTACGAGGAGATCGCCAGCCGCGCTGTCGAAGTACCGGAGGACGGCAACGTGGCGAACCTGGCCGATCTGGTGGTCGATTGGGATGCCCTGCGCGAGATTAACCCGGACATCGTCGCGTGGGTTTACATGCCCGGCACCATCATCAACTACCCGGTGGCTCACAAAGATGGTGACTCGGAGTACTACCTGCACCACAACTTCAGCCTGGGCGAGGGTTCCTTCGGCGCCGAGTTCGGCTCCATCATGCTTTCGGGCGAGAACGCCGGCGACTTCTCCGATGAGGTGAACATCCTCTACGGCCACCATATGCGCAACGGGTCCATGTTCGCCCTGTTCGCCGAGTTCCGCGATTCGGCCATCTTCAACGAGCATCGCACGATTTATCTGCTCACGCCCGAAGGCAACTACCGCCTGCAAACGTTCGCCGTGGAGCACGTCCCCATGACCCATGCCTCCATCGCCACGCCGAACTATCCCACCGACGAGGAGTTCACGGCCTTCAAGGACTGGCTCGTGGAGGAGTCCATCGTCACGCCCGACCCCGATACCGCTGATACTCTTGCCAGTGCGACGAAGCTCTTCGGTTTCTGTACGTGTGATGGAGCCGACAACACCTGGCGCTATATCACCTTCGCCGATGTTGCCGAATTCGTCCCTATCAGCTATGTTGGCGCCGATACCTACCAAGGCGATACGGCGGTGGAGGACGGTGCGGCCGACGAAATCGCCGCCGATGCGCAAGAACGAGCGGAGAACTAGTGGCAGACAGCGTATTTCCCGGCGAGCAGCCGGATCGGTTGGAAGAGGAGTGCGGCGTCTTCGGCGTGTACGCGCCGGGGGAGGATGTGGCGCGCCTGACGTGCTATGGGCTGCAGGCTTTGCAGCATCGCGGTCAGGAGAGCGCCGGCATCGCCGTGGGCGACGGCTCCACGGTCATCGAGGCGAAGGACTTGGGGCTTGTGACCCAGGTCTTCGACGAGGCGACGCTGGCGGGTCTTGGCGAGGGCGTGGTGGCCATCGGGCACGTGCGCTATTCCACGAGCGGCGGAAAGGCTTCCTGGGAGGCGGCCCAGCCGCACATCTCCGCCATCGACGACACGCTCATCGCGCTGGCCCACAACGGCACGCTGGTGAACACGAACCACCTGCGGGCCCAGCTCATCGATGAGGGCGAGCATCTGCGCGCCGGCACCGATTCGGAGGTGGCGGCCAAAGCCATCGGGCATCTCACGCGTCAGACGCACCACCTGCGCGAGGGTATCCGCTACGCCATGGAGAACCTGGAGGGCGCCTATGCCATGGTGCTTGCGAGCCCCGAGGCGCTCTACGCCTTCCGCGACCCCCATGGCATTCGGCCCTTGTGCATCGGACAGTTGCCCGAGGGGCGCGGCTGGGTGGTGTCGTCGGAAACCTGCGGCCTCGACATCGTCGGCGCCGAGTACGTGCGCGACGTGGAACCCGGCGAGATGGTGCGCTTCACCGCCGACGGCATGACGAGCGAGCAGGCCGTGCCGCCGCGTCCGCGGGCCGCGTGCATCTTCGAATACGTGTACTTCGCCCGGCCCGATTCCGTGCTTGACGGGCAGTCGGTCTACCAGGCGCGTCGTGCCATGGGCCGCATTCTGGCTGACGAGGCGCCCGTGGAGGCCGATCTCGTTCTGGGCGTGCCCGACTCCGGCGTGCCGGCGGCGCTGGGCTATTCCGAGGCCTCGGGCATTCCGTTTACCGATGGCATCGTGAAGAACCGCTATGTGGGCCGCACCTTCATCCAGCCCACCCAGGCCATGCGCCAGCTGGGCATCCGCCTGAAGCTGAACCCGCTGCCGAGTGTCATCGCGGGCAAGCGCCTCGTGGTCATCGACGACTCCATCGTGCGCGGCAACACCTCCAAGAAGCTCGTGCAGATGCTGCGCGACGCGGGTGCGGCCGAGGTGCACCTGCGCATCGTGAGCCCCGAGGTGCTCTGGCCCTGCTTCTACGGCATCGACACCGACACCCGCGAGCAGCTCATCGCCGCGAACATGACGCTTGAGGAGATGAACGAGTGGATCGGCTCCGACTCACTCGCGTTCATCAGCCTGGACGGCCTGCGCGCTTCGCTCGCCGATGCGGGCCACGACGGCTTCTGCACGGCTTGCTTCACCGGCGACTACCCGGTGCCCATTCCCGACGATATGGCAAAAAAGAGCTTTCTTACCCGCAAGGACTTCGAGGCAGTGTACGCCGGCGAGGTTTCATAGACACTGAAAGGAACCCCATGGAAAACCAGAACAGCATGACCTATGCCGAGGCCGGCGTCGATATCGTGGAGGGCGCCCGTGCCGTGGACGCCATCAAGGACACGGTGCATTCCACCTATCGCCCCGAAGTGGTGGGCGACATCGGCGGCTTTGGCGGTCTGTTCTCCATCGCGGCGGCCAAGGACATGGCTGAGCCGCTTTTGGTGTCGGGCACCGATGGCGTGGGCACGAAGCTCAAGGTCGCCCAGCGCCTTGGCGTGCACGATACGGTGGGCATCGATCTGGTGGCCATGTGCGTGAACGATATTCTTGCCACGGGTGCCGAGCCTTTGTTCTTCCTTGATTACGTGGCCGTAGGCAAGCTGGATTCCGGGGCCATGGCCAAGATCGTCGGCGGCATTGGCGAGGGCTGTCGCCAGTCCGGTTGCGCGCTCATCGGCGGCGAAATGGCCGAGCATCCCGGCGTGATGGATCCCGACGACTACGATCTATCCGGTTTCTGCGTGGGCCTGGTCGACCGTCCGCGTATGCTCGATCCCGAGAGCGTGCGCGAGGGCGACGTGCTCATCGGCCTTGCCTCGTCCGGTCTGCATTCCAACGGCTACTCGCTGGCTCGCAAGGTGTGCATCGAGGGCCGTACCGAGGAGGAGCTGCGCGAGGCCCGCGAGGATTTGGGCGGCCAGAGCATTCTGGAAGCCCTGCTTACGCCGACGCGCATCTACGTGAAGCCGGTGCGCGCAGTCATGGAGCAGGTGCCTGGCGGCATTCGCGCCCTGGCTCATATCACTGGCGGCGGCATCACCGAGAACCTGAACCGCGCCTTGCCCGCGGGCGTGAACGCCGAGGTCGATTTGGGCACCTGGCCCATTCCGCCGGTGGTGCGCTTTGCCTGCGAGCAGGCGAATCTTTCGGAGGCGGAGGCGCTGAAGACCTTCAACATGGGTCTCGGTATGGTGCTGATTGTTGATCCGGCTGCTGCTGAGGCCGTGGAGGCCGCCCTGGCCGCTGCTGGCGAAGAGACCTACCGTGTCGGCCGCATTGTCGCTGGCGAAGGCGAGGTCCAATACGCCAACGAAGGGGAGCTGTTCTAATGGAGAAGCTGAAGATCGGCGTGCTGCTCTCCGGCAGCGGAACGAACCTGCAGGCCATTATCGACGAGATCGCGAATGGCCTGCCCGTGGAGATCGTGCATGTGCTGTCGTCGCGCCCCGACGCCTATGGCATCGAGCGGGCTCGGGCGGCGAGCATTCCCGTGACGGTGTTCGATCGTTCCTGCTACGAAGATCGCGAGGCTGCCGATGGGCGCATCGCTGCCATCATGCAGGAAGCCGGGGCCGAGTATCTGGTCATGGCCGGCTACATGCGCAAACTCACCCCGGTGGTGCTTGACGCCTTTCCCGACCATGTGCTGAACCTGCACCCGGCGCTGCTGCCCTCGTTCAAGGGGGCTCACGCTATTCAGGACGCGTGGGACGCTGGCGTGAAGGTAACGGGTGTGACGGTACATCTGGCTAACGAGGACTACGACAAGGGCCCTATCGTGGCCCAACGGGCGGTGCCGGTGCTGGAAGGCGACGACATCGATGCCTTGGAGGCGCGCATCCATGAAACGGAGCACGTCATTTACCCCGAGGTGCTGCGCGCCATCGCCGAAGGTCGCATGACCTTGGACGCCGACCGCAAGATTCACATCCGCTCTGCCAATTAGGGCAATCTGGCGTCAAGCGAGCGGCCGATCCCGGGCCAATGACAAGAATTTCAGATTTTTTGGTCACAAAGTCGAGTTCTGGGTTTTTCGAATGGCTGTTGACGGTTGAAATAGACGAAAATGGGTTGCATTCCCTGTTGTTTTGGTTGCACATAGGAGTTTTAGGAGCAAATTGGGTTATCCCAAAAACCCAAAACTCGATTTTGTGACCAAATTCGAAAAAGTTTTTGTTGGAGGAAGCAATGAAGCGCGAAACTATAGCAACCATCATTGAAGATCTGCAAGCCGGGCGCACTCCGGTGCTGGCCGTGGAGGATTTTCCGGCGTTCTCGGAGGAGGCAACGGCGGGCGATCCGCATATCGGCCCCGAGACGCTGCAGGCCATCGCCGCCACGCTGACCGAGGCCGACATTCCTACGTTTGAGCGTGCTCTGCGCGCCATGGATGAAGGCGATCTGGCTTGGCTCGGCTTCAAGGTCGTCTACGATGCAGCTGCCGCTCAGGGCAACGTGGACAATGAGGTCACGAAGAAGTACGGCGAGCAAGGTTCCGCCGATGGCGAGCCGCTCGTGTTCTTCTGCAACGACGCCAAGGAGATCGTGGCCTCGCGTGAGCTTTCGCCTCGCGATACCTTCCAGGCAAAGGACGTTACCCGCGGCCCTTCGATGCACAGCGACCAGTTCGACGGCCTCACCTGGGCCAGCGAGCCGCTCTTCGGGAAGGTGCGTGTCTGGTTGCTCGGTGCATCGGATGCTGCCGTGGAAGTGGCGCAGCTTGCCGATCACGTGGGCTTCCATGTGGTGGCTGTCGATTACGACCCCGCCTTCTTGAATGAGGAACGATTCCCGCAAGCCGAGCGCATTATGCTGCACGGGGGCAACTTCGACGAACTGGCCAACATGCCGGCGCGTCCCGATGACTATGTGTGCGTGCTCACGCGTGGGCATATGTTCGACCCGGAAAGCTGCATCTGGGCGCTGCAGAACGGCGTGCACTACGTGGGTATGATGGGGTGCGCGGGGAAGAACTCTACCGTGCACGACCTCGTCATCAACGCGGGCATTTCTGAGGCCGATTGGGATCGCGTGAAGCGCCCCATCGGGCTCAAGTTCGGCGCTAAGACCCCGGCTGAGCTGGCCATCGCCATCGTGGCCGAGCTGGTCGATGTGCGTTACAAGCAGCGCTACAGCGACGAGGCCCGCAACCGCCACGAGAAAAGCTTGGGCCGGGAGTAGCCGCTCTTCCTGTGCGCGAGCCGCCGACGGAAAAGCCGTGGGAAAACGGGGAGCACTCTTCCTCAGGAGGCTCTTTCCGTGATACCCTGCTCCCTGAAGCGAACGCGCTGTGACTGACGGCTATGCGTGGGGAACCACGGGGGAGCAGCGCGCACACCTCGCCGACCGTCTGGGCAAGCCTTCTCTCAGGAGGGGCTTGCCCTTTTTCGTTGGGCGAGATGCAGAAGATACCGACGTGCCGAGGGCCGATGCGGAAAGCGCAGGGGTCGCGGCAACGCCGGAGAGCCTCAAGAGAAAGGGAATGCCCGTGCAAGACCTCGTTGAACTGCTGAAGAACAACCCCTACCCGGGCCGAGGCATCGTGGTGGGCAAGGACACCGTGTACTACTTCATCATGGGTCGCTCGGTCAACAGCCGCAACCGCATCTTCGCCATCGAGCCCGACGGCATCCGCACCGAGGCCCACGATCCCGCGCTTCTGGAAGACCCGAGCCTCATCATCTACCACCCGGTGCGCACGATGGGCGACGCGCTTGTGGTCACCAACGGCGACCAGACCGACACTATCGTGGAGGCGGGCGATTTCCGCGCCGGCTGCATGCAGCGCGAGTACGAGCCCGACGCTCCGAACTTCACGCCGCGCATCTCGGCTATCGTGAACCCCGACGGCTCTTTCGAGGTGTCCATCTTGAAGCACGGCGAGGGCGATCGCTGCATCCGCGAGTTCTTCGCTTACGAGGGCGTCGATGAGGGCTGCGGCTACTTCATCAGCACCTACCAGGGCGACGGCAATCCGCTGCCCACCTTCGCCGGCGAGCCCATCCCCGTCACGCTGCCGACCCCCGATGCCCTGTGGGCTGCCCTGAACGACGACAACAAGGTGAGCCTGTATGCCAACGTCGGCGGTGAAGTGACCCTCTACAACAAGAATCTCGGCGATTAGGGATGCGAGCACCCTCAACTATGGTTGAGCTTAGCGGGATGCGGGGCGCCGCTCACCAAGCGAGTTCCGCAGCGAGCGAACTGCGCACCCTCAACCATGGTTGAGCTTAGCGAAGATGCGGGGTGTTCTGACCGAGCGAGTTCCGCAGCGACTGGAAATGCCCAGTGGGCATTTCCGCAAAGCGAGGACTGTCTGAGCGAATCAGAATACCGCGTAGCTTCGCCCCCGAGGAGACAGAAAGCCATTAGATAGGAGACTTATGAACGAACTGGAACTCAAGTACGGCTGCAACCCGAATCAGAAGCCGTCGCGCATCTTCATGAAGGACGGCAGCGATCTGCCCATTCAGGTGCTGAACGGCAAGCCCGGCTTCATCAACTTCCTCGACGCCTTCAACTCCTGGCAGCTCGTGAAGGAGCTGAAGGAGGCCACGGGGCTGCCGGCGGCCGCTTCCTTCAAGCACGTGTCCCCGGCTGGGGCCGCTGTGGGCCATCCCCTCACCGAGACCGACCGCGCCATGTACTTCGTGGAAGAGGAGGGCGAGCTTTCCCCCATCGCCTGCGCCTACATTCGCGCCCGCGGTGCCGACCGTCTGTGCTCCTACGGCGACTGGGCGGCGCTGTCTGATGTGTGCGACGCCGATGTGGCCCGCTATCTGGCGCGTGAGGTGTCCGACGGCATCATCGCGCCGGGCTACACCGACGAGGCGCTGGAGATTCTGAAGACCAAGCGCAAGGGCTCCTACAACGTGGTGCAGATCGATCCCGACTACGTACCGGCCGAAACCGAGCTGAAGGACGTCTTCGGCATCACCTTCGAGCAGGGTCACAACAACTTCGAGATCAACGAGGCGCTGCTGGAGAACGTGGTGACCGAGAACAAGGAGATTCCCGAAGCCGCGAAGATCGACATGATCGTCGCGCTCATCACGCTGAAGTACACCCAGTCCAATTCCGTGTGCTACGTGAAGGACGGCCAGGCCATCGGCGTGGGCGCCGGCCAGCAGAGCCGCATCCACTGCACGCGCCTGGCGGGCAACAAGGCCGACCAGTGGTGGCTGCGCCAGATGCCCGAGGTGCTGAACCTTCCCTTCAAGGACGACGTTCGCCGTCCCGATCGCGACAACGCCATCGACGTGTACCTGTCCGACGACGAGTGCGACGACGTGCTGCGCGACGGCGAGTGGCAGCGCGTATTTACCGAGCAGCCCAAGGCGCTCACCCGCGAGCAGAAGAAAGACTGGATCGCGAAGATGGGCGGCGTGACCGTGGGCTCCGACGCCTTCTTCCCCTTCGGCGACAACGTGGAGCGCGCCCGCAAGTCCGGCGTCGATTACATCGCCGAGCCCGGCGGCTCCATCCGCGACGACAACGTCATCGAGGTGGCGAACAAGTACGGCATCGCCATGGCCTTCACCGGCATGCGCCTGTTCCATCACTAATCGGGCGTTTGGGGCCTTGTCTGGGGCCTAAGGTGTCGGTTGTCGAACCCTTTGCGGCCGCCCTTTCGGGGGCGGCCGTTTTGCGCCATAATGGATACGTCATTGGCCCGTCGGGCCGCGCGTGGGAGCGCGGTGCGCGCCGTGGACGAGAATGCGGCAGGTACGTGCCTCGGGAAATGCGGGTGGAAAGCCCGCGCTATGCCAGTAACCGTAAGGTTCGCCGTTGCGCCGAAGGGCGTGGCGGCGGCGAAGTCGGAACACCGAGCCGAGCAAGAGGGCCCTGGAAGAAAGGATAAGGAACTATGAACAAATTCGACATCACGGAGCTTCCCAAGCAGTGGCTCGTGGCCTTGGTGGCCCTGGCCCTTACTTTCTTGCTGGTGGTGCCGGGCTGCGCCAGCGAGGCGGCCGATAACGACGGCAGCGGCAGCGGAGAGAACGCGGCCGAGCAGGCGGCCCAGGTGGTCGAGGAAGAAGGCCCCATCGAGGCCGGCCAGGCGGCCGAGGACATTGTCGTGCCCGTTTCCATCACGATGCCCGAAAGCGCCGGCGCCGAGCCCAAGACCATCGAGGTGACGGTATCCGATGGCTCCACGGTGCTGCAGGCTCTGGAGGCCACGGGCTGGGACGTGCAGGCGGAGGACAGTGACTACGGCAAGTTCGTCACGTCCATCAACGGCATCGCCAATGGCTCGGAGGGGGATGCCTCCGGTTGGGTGTACACGGTGAACGACGAGCAGGTGATGGAAGCCTGCGACGTGTGCCAGCTGACCGCCGGCGACTCGGTGCAGTGGTCGTTCTACGTGGGCTAGCCTTGAGTCTAACAGGTAATCTGACGGGCTTCTCCAGGTGAGGAGCCCGTTTTGCAAAGCTCGCTTCGAAGGAGTTCCCTATGATCATTCTCGATGCACCCTATGCCTCGGCGCCGCTGCTCGACTACATCGAGGAGTCGCAGCATCCTGTGCTTGCTAACGAGTTTACCGAGAAGTTGGCGGTTGGCGGCCGTGCGTTGAACTTGGTGGACGCCGCCGAGTGCGCCCGGCGCTTGGAAGCGGGGGAGCGCATCTACACGAACTCCGAGAACGCTCTGGCCTGGATCCTCGACCACGTGGATAACCCGACGCTCACCGACGCCATCCGCCTGTTCAAGGACAAGGCCGCCATGCGCGAGAAGCTTGCGCCCTTAAGTCCGGGCCTGTTCCACAAGACCGTCGATCGCGCGGGGCTGGAGGCGGTGAACGTCGCCGATCTTCCGCTGCCGGTGGTATTGAAGCCGGCGGTGGGTTTCTGCTCCATGGGCGTCTACGTCATTGAAGAGCCCGACGACTGGGCGCGTGCCGTGGCCGACATCGCCCGGCGCGAGGACGGCTGGCACGAGCGGTATCCGGAAAGCGTCGTCGGCGGCAACGAGTACCTTATCGAGGGATACCTCGCAGGTACGGAATATGCCCTGGACGCCTACTTCGACGAAGACGGCGTACCCCACATCCTGAACATCCTGCGCCACGACTTCGCCGGTCCCGAGGACACCTCCGACCGCATGTACCTTACCGACAGCGCCATTGTAGACGCGTGGAACGATCGCTTCACGGCGTGGCTGGCGGCCGTAAACGAGGTGGTGGGTGCTCGCAGCATTCCCGTGCACGTGGAGCTGCGCGTCGACGGCGACACGATTGCCCCCATCGAGTTCAACCCTCTGCGCTTTGCGGGCCTCGGCGGCACGGACGTGGCCTTCTTCGGTGTGGGCCTGCGCACTTACGAGGCGTTTCTAGAAGATGAGCCGGTTGATTTGGCGGCGCTGTACGCGACGCGGCCGGGGAAGGTGTACTCCATGTCGCTCTTGAATCCAGCGCCTACGGCTGATCTCTCCGCCCCCTTCGATCACGAGGCGTTGCTGGCCCATTTCTCCCACGTGCTGTCCTACCATCGCTTCGATCCTGAGACGGTGGGCTTCTATGGCTTCCTGTTCCTGGAAACCGACGCGGAAGGCACGGGGGCGGCCGAGCGCGACTGGCTTTTGCGCAGCGATCTCATGGAGTTTGTGGGCGGCGCGTTATAATGATGCACCTACCCCTGTCTCCTACCACGACGGAGGTGCGCTGATGCGCGGCAATTTGCAGAAGATCATGATCGGCCTGGTGGTCGTCATTGTGCTTGCATTCATATTCTTCTCCGGCGACTCGCTGGTGAAGCTCGTCGACACCATCAAGCAGGGCACGCCCTTCTTCATCATTGCGGCGGTGGTGGCCCAGCTGTGCAAGTACCTGGCCCAGGGCCGAGGCTTCCAGGCCTGCTTCAACACGGTGAACGGGCACATCAGCTACCGCACAGGGCTTTCGCTCGTGTTCGGCACCTTCTTCATGAACACGGTGGCGCCTTCTATGAACCTGGCCGGCACGTCGCTTGTCATGGCTACGGCCACGCGCAACGGCATGCAGGCGGGCAAGGGCACCACGGCGGCGCTGCTCATGCAGCTGTCCATTGATTCGGGCTTTGTCATCATCATGCTCACCACCTTCGGCGTGCTTACCTTCACGGTGGGGCTGCAGCCGGGCTGGTTGGCGCTCGGGCTGGTGGCCGTGGCGCTCGTGGGCGGTTTGGTGTTTGTGATTGCGGTGGG
>CABSMC010000032.1 GCA_902478715.1 uncultured Adlercreutzia sp. | reverse complement strand
CTTGGTGGAACAGCCCACTGGGCTGTTCCAGTCGCTGCGCAACCTGCGCGCGGGCCGTCCCGCCTCCTTCGCGTCGTCAACTTTGTGCCAAAACAGAGAAAGCCCGCGGGGCGGGCTTGTGGATTCTCTGGAAAAGAAAGCGGGAGCGCTCTTGCTAGGCGCGCTCCACCTTTCCGGCCTTCATGCAGGAGGTGCACACGTTGGCGCGACGGACATGGCCCTTCGCGTCGCGAATGGTGATCTTCTGGATGTTGGGACGGAACATGCGGTTGCTCACACGGTGAGAGTGGCTGATGCTACGACCGGCAACCGGGTGCTTACCGCAAACTTCGCAAACCTTCGACATTGATATCAACTCCGTAGTGCTTGTTGTTTCGTTTTGGACACAGCTCGCCAACTATAGCACAGCGCGCGGCGAGAGGGCAACAGAAATTATGCGATCACCAGCAAACGCTTGCACGAGGGGCACATACCCAGCGGTGCCTGGTTGCGCAGATCGATGAGACGGCCGCCGTCGATGATCGTACGGCAGGCGCCGCAGCGGTTGCCGTCGAGCACGCCGATGGCCACACCGGAGCGAGCCGCCGTGCGGTTGTAGACGCCCAGAAGCTGCGGGGAGACCTTCGCCTCTACCTGGCCGCGAGCTGCCTCCAGCTTGGTGATGGCGAGTTTGAGGTCGCCCCCCTGCTTCTGGAACGAGTCGATGGCCTCCTGCTCCTTGGCGCTGATCTCTTCCAGAGCAAGCGCGATCTGAGCCTCCATGGCGCCGATCTTGTCCAGCTCGGCGGCCACTCCGGCACGATCCTCGGCAATGGTGGCGCGACGGCGAACGATGCCGGCCAGCTCCTTGGTGCGGGCCTCCACGTTGCGGAAGTCGCCGTGAGCGGCGTCGATGGCGGCCTGGACACCGGCCTCTTTCTTGGCGAGCGACGCGTCCTCGTCGTCGATGCGGGTGATCTTCTTCGTAGTGGCGCGCTTGAGCTCGGCCACCTGCTCGGATTTGGCCTCGATGGCGGCCTTCTTGTCGCGGGCGGCCACGATGATGCCGCGCTGGGGCAGCTCGTCCAGCTCCTTGCTCAGACGCTTGATCTCGAGATCGATGCGCTGCAGCTCGAACAGACCCTCGATATCCTCGCGCGTAGCCTCCATGGAACCTCACTTTCGATCTCTGTTTTCTTCCCGACAATAATAGGCGAAAACCCAGATCTTGGGCAGGGGCAATGGAGAAAATTACGCAACTAGACGCGGACGGCCTCCGGCGTCCACCAGTTCTCGGACTGATCGACGAGCGTCACCGCCTCGGCGGGGACGCCGGCGCGGGCCAGCGCCTCGGCCAGCACGGCCACCAAGGGCAGCTCGCTCACGTCGTGGCCGAGCTCGATGACGGCGACGTGCGCCGCCGCCAGCTCCAGCGCGGTATGGTACTTCATCTCGCCGCAGACGACGGCGTCCGCCCCGGCGGCGACGAGCGCCGGCGCGAGGCTGGCCGCCGAGCCCGTGGCCGTGACGACCCGGCGCACGGCGGCGTCCGGGTCACCCCATACCCGCGGCGCGCGACCGAAGACCGCCATGCAACGGGCCGCCAGGCGCGCCAAGGTCTCGGGCTCGCCGTCGTTGTCGGGCACCTCGCAGATCTGCCCGTAGCCCTTGCGCCGCGAGCCCTCCAGAGGCTCGGCGAAGCGCAGGGTGAACTTGAGCCCCAACATACCGGGCAGCACCCGGGCCGCCGCCGGGCTCACATCGAGCGCCGTGTGGAAATCCATGAGCGCCACCTGGTTGCGGATGGCGGCCCACACCACGGCGCCCGGGCTTTCCAGGGCGCTCGCCTCGGGCGCGAAGCCGTCGGGGGCCTCGAGAAACGCCGGATGATGGGTGAGAAGCACGTTGGCCCCAGCCTCGGCAGCCGCGGCCACGGCGGCCGGCGTGGCGTCCAGGGCCACGGCCACCCGGGTCACGGGCAGCGAGCGCTCCCCCACTAAAAGCCCGGTGCGGTCCCACTTCTCGGCATCCTCGGCCGGGAACTCTTTCAGCAGCGCCTTCTCCAGGCCGCCGATGGTCATGTTGAACGTACGCGGCGCGAGATGGGACTCGCCCCGCTTGGAAAGAGCCTCGGTGCTGGCCTTGTCGGCCTTGTTGAACAATCCCATATGATCAGCTTCTTTCTTGGAACGGAACCGGTGCGCCCTATCGCGGACGCACCCTATTCGATGGTAACGCTTCGACGGTCGCCTGTGGCTGTCGGGACGGTAACGCTTCTGTAGCCCGCCTCGTACATGAGCCCGTAGGCGCGCTCGATGTCCCGGGCCACGTTGACCGGATCGTGGGAATCGCAGCCCACCGTGCAGGGCACGCCGGCGCGGCAGAAAGCGGCGAGCAGCCCCGGGGCGGGGAACATCTCGGCGCAGGCGTAGTAGGCGCCCGACGTGTTCACCTCCACCATGCGGCCGCCGGCGCGCGCCGCCTCGGCCATCTCGTCGTAGAGGCGCTCCAAGTTGAAGCTCGGGTAGTAGCCGAACTTCTTCGCAAGATCCGGATGGCTCATGGCGTCGTAGGGAAGGCTCGCATTCGAAGCCGCCTCGCACCACAGCTCGCCGTAGCGGCGCCAGATGGCGTCCGGCGCGCCGGGCTCCGTCCAGCGGGCCTTCTGGTCGGGGTCGTCGAAGGCCCAGCCGTCGATGAAGTGCACCGACAACAGACGGAAGCGGAAGGGGGCCAGGGCGTCCTCGGTGAGCTGGCGGTCCTCCAAGGCGCCGAGATAGTCCATCTCGGTGCCGGCGACAAACTCTATCTGAGGGTGCCGGGCGCGGGCCTCGTCGATCTCGGCCAGATAGGCATCGACCATCTGCGGCCTCATGGAGAGGTACTCCTCGGGGTCGAAGGCCTCAGAGAGCGGGAAGTGCTCGGTGAAGGCGAGGGTGGTCAGGCCGGCGGCCGCGGCGGCGTCGGCGTACTCGGCGATGGTGCCGGTGCCGTGGCCGGAATAGACGCAATGGCAATGGGTGTTTACGAGTTCCACTTAATTGCTCTCCTTGTCCGTGCGCGGATTCGGGGTGGTGGTGCCGTGCTCAAACAGCAATCCCCGCATCTCTCGACCGCTTGTCCGCGTGTGGGCTCGGGGCGGAAGTGCCGTGCTCAAACAGCATTCTATGGCAGATCTCGTCGAGGGTTCTGACGTATCTGCATGCCATAGAATGAACTGCGCGCGGCACCACCGCCCCGAGCCCACACTCTGCTCTTACAACAATGAAATGCTTTATCTTCTACCGTATTCTACCAGTTCAATACTTTGTTCAAAGCCTTCTCGAAGGCCGCTATATCGGCATCGGTGGTGTATCTTCCCATGGAGATGCGCAGGGCGTTGTAGGACTCGTCGCCGGTGATGCCCATGGCCTTGAGGACGTGGCTCGGCTCCAGGGAGTGGCTGGAGCAGGCGCTGCCGCCGGCGACGCAGATGCCGAGCTGGTCGAAGCGCAGCACCATGGTCTCGCTCTCCCACTCGTCGGCCAGGCCGTGGACGATGTTGGGGAGGAAGTCGCGGCTGCCCGCATCCACCTCCACCGTGGGCTGGATGCCGTCGGTGGCGGCTATGGCCGCGTAGAGGCGGTCGCGCAGGGCGCGCAGGCGGGCGGACTCCTCCGGCTCGGCCTCCTGGGCCGCCTCCAGGGCAGCGACGAAGCCGGTGATGCCAGCGACGTTCTGGGTGCCGCTGCGGCGACCGGATTCCTGACCGCCGCCCAAAAGGTAGGGGGCGAAGGGGGTGCGGGCCTTCAGGTACAGGGCGCCCACGCCCTTGGGGCCGCCGATCTTGTGGGCCGAGAAGGAGGCGGCGTCCACGCCGAGCTCCTGGAGGTCCAAGGGCATCTTGCCCAGGGCCTGCACGGCATCGGTGTGGAAGAGGGCGCCGCGCTTGTGGGCCAGTTCGGCTAGCTCGCGGATGGGCTGGATGGCGCCCACCTCGGAATTGGCCGCTTGCACCGAGACGAGCACCGTGTCGTCGGTGAGCGCCTCGGCGAGAGACGCGACCTCGATGAAGCCCTGGCGGTTGGGGCGCAGGTAGGTGACGAGCACGCCCTCGCCCTCGAGGCGCCGGCAGGGCGCGAGCACGGCATCGTGCTCGATGGCGGAGGTGATGACGTGCAGGGGGCGGTTCTTCTGGCCGGCAAGGCGCCGCTGCTCGGCGGCCGCCTGCACAAGGCCGAGGATGGCCGCGTCGTCGGCCTCGGTGGCGCCGGAGGTGAAGACGATCTCATCGGGGCGCCGGGCGCCCAGGGCCCGGGCCGCGCGGCGCCGAGCGCTTTCCAGAAGGTCGAAGGCGGCGCGCCCCACCCCGTACAGGGCGTTGGCATTGGCATTCACGGCCAAGTTCGCAGGCCCGGGCACCTGGAAGGGCACCATGGCGCCGGCCGCCTCGGCGCACAAGGGGGCGGTGGCGGCGTAGTCCAGGTAGATGAAGTCCGCCGCCGGCTCGGGCAGGGTGGCGTCCTCGGCATCGGCGCGCCCCTCGGCCATGGCCACATCGGCCGCCAACTCGCGCTCGACGGCCGCAAGGTTTTCCGCAGTGTTGCTCATCGCGCTCCTTCTTCTTCCTAATTCCATTGGCCGCGGGCCAAGGCATTCTCGCGGGCCTCATCGGCCGCGTTTTTCACGGCGCCTATGGCAGCCCGCGGGTCGTCGGCCTTGAACACGGCGTTGCCGCAGACGAGCACGTCGGCCCCGGCGGCGGCCACAAGCGGCGCCGTGGAAAGCCCGATGCCGCCGTCCACCTGGATGAGCAGCTCCTCGTTGCCGGCCGCCCGCGCCATCTGCACCACCTCGGCCACCTTCAAATCGGATCCCGCGATGTAACTTTGGCCGGAGAAGCCCGGCTCCACCGACATGACGAGCGCCATGTCCAGCTCGGCGATGACCGGCTCCAAGGCGCGCACGGGCGTCTTGGGCTTCAGGGCCGCCGCGGCCAGAAGGCCCGCTTCGTGAATCTGGGCGATGGCCCGCTTAAGGTCAGCTTCGTCCAGCGCCTCCACGTGCACGTTCAGAAGGTCGGCGCCGGCGTCGATGAACCAGGGCAGCTCGTCCAGCGGGTTGTCGATCATGAGATGCACGTCGCACAGAAGGTTCGTAGCGGGCTTGAGCTGCTTCAAGAGCGGCACGCCCATGGTGAGGTTCGGCACGAAGTGGCCGTCCATGACGTCGATGTGGACGAAGGCGGCGCCGCCCTCCTCGATCATGCGAATGTCCCGCCCGAGGTTCATGAAATCGGCGGACAGGATTGAAGGGGCGATTTTCACAGGTTGGTACATAGGACGCATCCTCATCTCGCGGCTTTCCGATGGCGACATTCTACCGCGACGGCGAGGCCCCGACGGCCTATAATGACCATCAGCGGCAAACCTGCACGGAGCGGCCCGGCGCCCACGGCCGGCCCCGCAGATGCGCCCGCGCCCCGATGGGGCGCCGACGCCTTCCGACGAGAGCGAGGACACCCATGCCCAGCACGACTCGCAGCACCTTCTTCACCTATCCGACGAAGTTCGGGCCCGTCACCATCGCCGCCGACGGTACCGCCGTAACCGCCGTCAGCTTCGGCGAGCAGAACCTCCCCGGCGACCGGCAGCCCACGGCGCTCACCACCGAGGCCGCCAACCAGATCATGGCCTACCTCGCCGGCCAGCGCTCGGCGTTCACCGTTCCCATGCGCCCCGAGGGCAGCGCCTTCCAGCAGGAGGTATGGAAGGCCGCGGCGAACATCCCCTACGGGCACACGACCACGGCCCGCGCCCTCGCCGAAACGCTGGGTCGCCCCGGCTCCTTCCGCTCCGTCGGAGCCGCCCTGCGCGCCTGCCCCACTCCCCTGCTCGTACCAACGCACCGCATCGTCACCGCCACCGGCAAGCCCACCAACGACATCAACGCCGCCCTATTGAAACTGGAGCAGCAGCCGCTCGCCAAGTAGCGCTCCCGTGCACCGGAGCAACCGAGACCCTGTAGCGTCCGAGAGCGCCGGGGGCGTCGCCGAAACTCTCTGAACACTAACTTGAAAAAGCGCCCCGAAGGGGCGCCCATAAAAGCATGAAGCAGCGCAGCGCCTGAGGCCGAAGGCCGAACAGCGGAGCGGGTGTTGCGGCGATGCCCCGGCGCTCTCGGACGCGGACAGGCGACGACCGCCCCGGCACCCGGGAGCGCGGACAGGTCGAACGTCCTAGGCGGCATCCTGCAGCGCATCAAGCTTCGCCATGCACTCGTCCACCGAGGCACCGCCCAGAAGGTCGCGCACGATGAGGCACGTATTGCCCCACTGCTCCACATCCATGCCCGCGTTCGAGGCGAGCACGTAGGTATCGGCCTGCACCAGGTCGTTCAAGGGGCGAAGCGCTTCCACGCATTCCACTTCCACGTTCTTCGACGGCGAGATGACGCGGTTGGTCTCGGCGTACAGCTGCAGGGCCTCGTCCGAGCAAATGACGTCCACCACCTCGAGGGCCTCATCGCGGTGCTCGGCCCGCTCGCCCACGCCGCATCCGGTCATGGAGAGCACGGGCATCTGGCCGCGCGCGCTCGGGAAGCCGATGACCTCCATGTTGAACGAGGGGCTGCCGTAGGCGGTATCGGTATTGGCCGCGCCCCAGTAGGCCATGACGATGGGGCATTTTCCCGCCATGAAGTCCTCGCCTTCGCCGGCTCCCTCGAAGGCCTCGCTCACCAGCGCGTTCTCGGCATCGACGTAGCCGAGGTCGATCAGCGTCTTCAAGAACTCGAACCCGGGGCGCATGTAGTCGCTGTAGCGGGCCTCGCCGGCGTTCAGGGCCTGCACCTCGGCGGCCACATCTCCTCCGTTGTACAGATCGGCGTAGGCCTGGGCGAAAACGAAGGTCTCCAGCCACCAACGGTTGGCGCCGATGGGCGTCTCATAGCCCTTCTCTTTGAGAACCCGACAGCATTCCAGAAACTCCTCGGGCGTGTTCGGCAGCGAAAGCTCGCATTCGTCGAAGATATCCTTGTTCACGAACAGGCCGTAGGCCACTACCTCTTGGGGAATGGCCACGAGCTTGCCGTCGACCGTGTTGGCCGTGCGCACCACCTCGCGCAGGTTCTGGGCGCAGGAAAGCCCCGACAGGTCGGCCAAGTGCCCCTCCGACCCGAGGGTCACGATGGTGTCGGTGTTCAACAGGTACAGATCGTCCGAATTGTTGCGGGCCCGCTCCAGGCACACCTCGTCGTAGGTCTTGTCCTGGTAGTTCTCGGCCGTGTAGGTGTGATAGGCCAGCGTGAGCCCGAGCCGCTCCTCCGCCATGGCGATCGTCAGGTCGCTGGCCGTGCGGGCCGTGTTCTCGGTGTCGGGGCTGATCTTCTCCATGGGGCTGAAGAAGTTCACCGTCCTCTCCTCGTCGACATCCTGCACGGCCAAATTCTCCGCCGGCGCCGAGGTGCTGCAGGCTCCGAGCACCAGAGCGCCGACGAGCGCGACGACGGCCACGGCCCCCTTGCGGGCGCGCTTGCTCGCGATACGTCTCATGATCGTCCTTTCTCGACGAAGCGGTCGACGGCGCGCCGCAGCTCGTCTATCTCCAAGGGCTTCGCCACATGGGCGTTCATGCCGGCGGCCAGCGCCGCCTTCTCGTCTTCCACGAAGGCATCGGCGGTCATGGCGAAGATGGGAATGGTCGCCGCATCCGCCCGCGCGAGCGCCCGGATGGCCCGGGTGGCCGCATGCCCGTTCATGACCGGCATCTGCACGTCCATGAGGATGGCGTCGAACTCGCCGGGCTCGCAGCGCTCGAAGCGCTCGACGGCCAGCTTGCCGTTCTCGACGATCTCCACCGTGGCACCCTCCATCTCCAGCAGATCCGTGAGGATGCCGGCGTTGAGGAAATTGTCCTCGGCGGCGAGGAAGTGCTTGCCGGAAAGTACCTGGGCCAGATCGTCGTCCTCGTCGGTGCCCACGCCGCGCACGGTCTCGATCTTCTGCTTCAGCATGGAGGGGAAGAAGGGCTTGGTCAGCACCGCCGAGCCCGGGGGCAGCACCACATCGTCATCTTGGTCGAAGGTGTGCTCGAGCATGAACAGAAGTGGCGTCTCCGCGCTCGCCCGCAGGCCGTCGGCCGCACGCACGGCGGCATCGTCGAGCCACGGGACACCGACGAGCACCACGTCGTAGCCGCCGCGCGCCTCCACCAGCTTGCGGGCCTCATCGGCACTGGCCGCCACGTCCACTTCCACGCCCGTGCCCTCCATGAAATCGGCAATGGCCGCGTGCGCCGCAGGCGAGGCGTCCGCCACGAGCATGCTCTTGATGTTTGCGCGCTCCCAGAAGTACCCGGCGGCCTGCTCCTCGGGGATGCGCAGCTCCAAATCGACCCGGAAGAGCGACCCTTTCCCCACCTCGCTTTCCACCTCGATAGTGCCGCCCATGAGATCGACGAGGCTCTTGGTGATGGACATGCCGAGGCCCGTCCCTTGCACTTTGTTGGTGGTGGAGTTCTCGGCGCGCGTGAACGAGTCGAAGATAGTCTCAAGGAACTCCGGCGTCATGCCGTAGCCATCGTCCTCAACCTCGATGCGCAGATGCTCCAGCGCGTTGGAATGCGCCGGAAGCCCGATGAAGCGCAGCCAGATGCGACCGCCCTCCGGAGTGTACTTCACAGCGTTCGACAGCAGGTTCAGCAGAATCTGGTTGAGATGCGTCTCGTCGCCGATGAGGCGCTCGTGGCGGACGGAGCGGATTTCCGCGCAGAACGTCTGCCCCTTGTCCCGGGCCATGGGCGCGATGATGGACTCCGCCGCCGCCAGAGAGTCGCCCAGGTCGAACTCCGCCAAGGTGAGCGACGCCTTGCCGCTCTCGATCTTCGAGATGTCCAGCACGTCGTTGATGAGGTCGAGCAGATGGCGCCCCGAGGCCATGATCTTGCCGGCGCAGTCGCGCACCTTGGCCGGGTTGTCGGCCTCCTTCTCGATGATGGTGGTGAAGCCGAGCACGGCGTTCATGGGAGTGCGGATGTCGTGGGACATGTTGGCGAGGAAGGCCGATTTCGACTCGTTGGCCACCTCGGCCGCCCGAAGCGCCTGGGCGAGCTGCTCGGCGTGCAGCGCGCGCTCCTCCTCCCGCGCCCGCTGGGCCCGGGCCTGCTTGCGCCGGTTGAAGCCGTACAGGATGACGCACAGGCAGAAGGCCGCAATCGTGATGGAGGCCACCATGATCAGGGCGACGTTCACCGCCTGAGCCTCGCGCTGGATGGCCTCCATGGGCACATAACCCACCAGATAGGTGGTGCCGTCGCCGATGGACCACAAATAGCACAGGGCCTCGGCGCCCTTCACCTTATGGGCGAACATGACGTTCTCGCGGTTTTCGACGCCGTCCGCCACCATGGAGAGAATGGCCGGATCGGTAATGTTGTTGGCCCGGTAGAAGTCCTCCAGGTTCACATGCCCCGCATCGCGCTCGCCCATGCCCTCGGGCTTCAGCACGAAGCGCTCCGTGGCGGCGTCCATGAGGTAGAGCACGGCCCGCTGGCCGTAGAAGCCCTGGGGCAGCGACTGGTCGATGGCGTCGAAGGTGTACTCGGTGTACAGCTCGGCGATGGGGACGCCGTCCCGTTCGATGGGACACTTCACCGTGTAGGCCCAGCTGCCCTCGGCGTTCACGTAGGCCTGGGAGACGGGCAGCCCCCCGATGGCTCCCCCGCCGCTGAAATCGAGCGACGCCGGGTCGAAGGGGGCCCCGTCGTTGGAGACGCCGGCGTCGGCCCCCTCGGGCACGACGGAGATGAGCGCGGCGGCATCGCTTTTGCCCAAGCGCTCCACAGCGGCGGCCGGATCGCCCGCAGCGGCCAGCTCGGTGGCCAAAAGCCGTTGGAACTGCGCCTCGCTGTCCTGAATGGCCTCCACCGTGCTTTCCATGAGGTTCAAGTTCTCGTTGAGGTTCAGAATGGCGGCATCGGCCATGTCATCGGAGGTCTTCTTCGAGACAGCCCAGATAGAGGCCCCCATGACTGCGAAGATGAGCACGATGACCAAGGTCAGGCGCGCGAAGCCCTTCCGATCCCGGACGGCGTTCTCAGTCGTCTTCATAACGGCGGCGCACCCTTCCCCTTCGAAATTTGCTTGCGTAACAGTACGTCATCAGAGGGGAAACTGCAAGGCGAAAACGGCATACGACAAGGGGAAAACGAGGCGCGGCCGCAAAGAGATGCCCATAAAAAAGCTCCTCCGGCAGGGGAACCGGAGGAGCTTTGCTCAGTACGCACGGAGGAGAAGGGGATAACGTGCGCATGGAAATCGTTTCCGCCGCGAGGGTTTTGAGAGAGAGGAGAGAGGAGGGTTCACGCAGGAGACGGTGCGACGGAAAGCTCGAATTGGTTGTCAAGGACCTCGCGGTACGGGCGCCCGGTTGCCCGGATTTCCGCCCTTCCGCTCGGCTGATGACAACAATAAGGCCTTCCCGTCCTCACAGAAGCGGGAAGGCCCGACGGTTGCGACCATGTATGCACCCCGTTTACCTGGCGAAATCTTAAGGCAATCGCTCGTATTTTACGGAGTAAGCCCGAGCTTCGGGGCGGGGGTGCCGCGCGCAGTTCGGTCTATGGCAAACAAAAAGGCCCGAATCCCCGGCGAGAAATGCCCTAGACCGCTGTCTGAGCACGGCACCCCCGCCCGAAGCTCGGGCTGGACAGCTGGAACGAGCTTACTAGTAGAACTCGCTCTTAAGCGGCCGATCGATGAGGGCGGCCGCGGCCTCGCGCGGGTTCACCCCTTCCCACACGACGCTGCGCACCGTGTCGGTGAGGGGCAAATCGACCCCGTAGCGGGCCTCGAGCGTGGCCAGGGTCTTGCAGGCGATGGCCCCTTCCACCACCATGTGGGTCTGGGCCGTGAAATCGTCCAGGGTAAGCCCGCGGGCCACGTACTGCTCGCCGAAACGGCGATTGCGCGAGTGCTGCGACATGCAGGTGACCACCATGTCGCCGGCACCTCCCAGCCCCATGCAGGTGAGCGCCTCTCCCCCGGCCGCCACCACCATGCGGCTCATCTCGGCGAGCCCGCGGGTGATGAGCATGGCCGCGGTGTTGTCGCCGAAGCCCATGCCGTAGGAGATGCCCACGGCAATGGCAATGACGTTTTTGAAAGCGGCGCACAGCTCCACGCCCACCGGATCGTCGGAGGTGTAAGTGCGGAAAAATCGCGTGGCGAACAGATCGCGGAAGAAGAGCGCCGTCACTTCGTCGGCCGAGGCCACCACGGCGGCCGACGGCTTGCGGCAGATGACCTCCTCGGCGTGAGTCGGGCCCGACAGCACCGCCATGCGGCCCGCGCCCCCCAGCTCAGCGGCGAAGGTGTCGATGGGAAGCAGGCCCGTGGCCTCCTCCACGCCCTTCGAGCAGATGACAATGGGGGTCGCAGGCGCGACGAGCTCTCGCAGGTCGGCGGCCACCGAGCGCAGGGCAGCCGAGGGCGTCACGATGACCACGGCCTCGGCGCCGTCGCAGGCAGCCGCGTACTCGGCGGTGGCGCGGATGGCGGAAGGAAGGCGGTAGTCCGAGAGGTAGCGCGGGTTGCGGTGCTCCTCGTTGATGGCGCGGGCCACCTCGGGCGTGCGGGCCCAGAGCACCACCTCGTGCCCCGCTTCCGCCAGCACGAGCGCCAACGCCGTTCCCCAGCTGCCGGCTCCTATCACTGCTACGCGCATTTCTTACCACCTATCTTGTTCTCCGTGCCCGCGCGCAGACGTTGGATGTTGGCGCGGTGGGCCCAGATGACGACGCAGGCCGTGGCGGCGATGATGAGCCAGGGCACCCACTGGCCCCAGTAGAAGTACAGGGCGAGCAGCGGGCAGATGGCCGCCGCGGCGATGGAGCCCACGGACACGCAACGGGTGACGGCGATGCCAAGGGCGAACGCGGCGATCTCGATGAGGAAACCCACGGGGCCGAAGACGAAGACGAGGCAAGCGGCGGCCACTGCGATGCCCTTGCCGCCCTTGAACTTGAGCCAGGGACTGAAGATGTGGCCGAGCGTGCAGCCCGCGAAAGCGAGGGCCAAAGCGAGGCCCACCGGATTCAAAGCCGGATTGCCGAAGATGCCGAGAAGCAGCTGGCCGTCGGGAGTGGCGGCGTCCACCGGCACCGCGGCTATGGCCGGGGCGAACACAAAGGCCGCGAGCCAGCCGGACAAAAGCCCCTTCCCGAAGTCAAGCACGAACACGAGCGCACCCCCGACCTTCCCCATGGCGCGGAAGGCGTTGGTGGTGCCGATGTTGCCCGATCCCTCGTCGCGGATGTCCTTGTGGAAGGCCAGCTTCGAGACGATGACGCCCCAGGGGATGGAGCCCAGCAGAAACGAAACCGCGAAGGAGAGGAAGAGCCACCCGATGATCGCTGCCATGGCCTAGTCCTTCTTCTTGAACTTGAGGCGGATGGGCGTGCCCTCGAGCGGGAAGGCCTCGCGCATGCGATTCTCGAGGTAGCGCTCGTAGTTGTCGTCCACGACATCAGGGCGGTTCACGAAGAAGGTGAAGTGCGGCGGGCAGGCACCAGTTTGGGTAAGGTACTTCATGCGCAGCACGGCCTTGCCCTTCGACACGGTGTGCCCCGTCTCGCGGATGCCGGCGAGCCACGTGTTCAAGCGGGCCGTGGGGATGGTGCGGCTGTAGTTGGCATACACGTCGTCGATGGCACTCCAGATGCGATCGACGCGCTTGCCGGTGAGCGCCGAGATGGCCACCACCGGCGCGTAGCCCACGAACGTCATGCGGTCCTCGATGCGCTCGCGGATCTTCGCCTTCTCCTCGGGGCCTTCCACGATGTCCCACTTGTTCAGCACGATCACCATGGCGCACCCGCGCTCGGCGGCATATCCGGCCACGCGCTGGTCCTCGTTGGTGAGGCCCAGCGTGCCGTCGATGACGAGCAGGGCCACATCGGCGCGGTCGATGGCGCGCATGGCCCGCACGAAGCCGTAGTATTCCACGTCCTCGTCGATCTGGCTCTTGCGGCGCAGGCCCGCGGTGTCCACGATGCGGTACATCTGCCCCTCGTGCTCGACCAGGGTGTCGATGGCGTCGCGGGTGGTGCCGGCCACGTCGGACACGATGGAGCGGTTGTTGTTGGTGAGCTTGTTGGTGAGCGAGCTCTTCCCCGCGTTCGGGCGGCCGATAATGGCCACGTTGATGGCCTCGACCTCCTCTTCCGGAACGACCTCTACCTTCCGCAGCTCGTTCACGACCTCGTCCAGCAAGTCGCCCGTGCCGTTGCCGTGCTGGGCGCTCACCGGCCACGGATCGCCCAGGCCCAGCGCGTAGAACTCCCACACCTCATCCATGCGGGCCGGGTTGTCCATCTTGTTCACGGCGACGAACACCGGCTTGCCCGCCTTCTGCAGGATGCGGGCCACCTCCTCGTCGTCGGTGTTGATGCCGGCCTTGCCGTCCACGAGGAAGATGATGACGTCGGCCTCGCGCGCCCCCTCGAAGGCCTGGGCGCGGATGGAGCCCTGGAAGGCGTCGTCGCCGCCCATCTCGATGCCGCCGGTGTCGATGAGCATGAACTCGACGCCGTTCCAGTCGGCCTTATGATAGCTGCGGTCGCGGGTGACGCCGCGCATCTCGTGCACGATGGCGTCGCCGGTTTGGGCGATGCGGTTGACCAAGGTGGACTTGCCCACGTTCGGGCGACCCACGATGGCGACGATGGGAAGGGCCATGATGTTCCTCGCTATTCTTTAGGGCTCGTCTTGGGCGAGCTTGATGATCTCAGGCAGATAGTCGCAAGGGTTACAGGATACCACGGACACCGGAGCACCGGCCGCGTTTTCGATATCCTGCACGGTCATGTCATCGAGCGTCACGCCGTTGTCGTTGAAGATAACGCTCGGAAGAAGGAAGAGCTGACGGGTCCCTCCGGGGGCAGACGCGCGGTACTCTGATTCGCTCAGACAGTCCTCGCTGGTATCGAAGGCGCCACGGCTCATCGCTCCCCTTCCCGCTGCGCCTTCGATACCATTTGCGGAACTCGCTCGGTCAGAGCACCGCGCGTCTGCCCCCTGCTCAACCATGGTTGAGTTCTTCTCTTCCTCGCTGGCGGCCTTGATGGCGGGGGCGATGTCTTGGGCGGTGAGGAGGCCGGTGACGTTGACATTGCCGCCGAAGTAGTCGTTTCTCACCGTGAGAGGGACGAGGCGGCCGGCCAGGGGGCTGTTCGCGATCATGGCGTCCAGGAAGGGCTGCATGGCCTCGCCGATGATGTAGCGGGCCGTGAGGTTTCGGGCGGCCAGCGCCTCGGCGGCCTGGGCGGCCAGGCCGTTTTCGCAGGCCTCTTCGAACTCGTCCACGTAGGAGCGGACGATGCCGATGCCGTCCTCGAACATGTCGTAGTCACCGTAGTCGGAGGCCGGCGGGATATGGGCCGGCGTGGCGGCGCCGAAGGCGTTCACGTAGAACTCGTCGGCGGCGAAGACCCAGGGGCCTCCGCGCTCGGCCCGGGCGCGCTGTTGGAAGGGGGCAATCACATCGATGACGCCGCGGGCGGCCTTAGGCGTGGTGAAGCTCTCGTGCAGGGCCGTCTGGTGCTTGGTGAAGCCCAGAGGCACGATGCCCACGCCGTTTATGCCGGGGCGCTCCCAGGCCCATTCCAAGGTCTCGCGCAGGGCCTCTCCATCGTTCACGCCGGGCATGAGCACAATCTGCGCATGGGCCTCGATGCCGGCCGCCAGCAGGCGGTCGAGGGCCGCCAGGCCGTGGGCGGCGTGCTTGCCGATCATGCGGCGGCGAAGCTCCGGCTCGCTCGCGTGCAGGCTCACCCGCAAGGGGCTGATATGCTGCTCGATGATGCGAGCCTCGTCTTCCGGCTTCAGGTTCGTGAGCGTGACGAAGGTTCCCGAGAGGAAACTCAGGCGGAAGTCGTCGTCGCGCAGCACGAGCGAGGGGCGCACGCCGTCGGGCAGCTGGCGCATGAAGCAGAACACGCAGGCGTTGCGGCACAGCTTCACGGAATCGAACAGCACGCCGTCGAACTCGAAGCCCCACCGCTCCCCCGGCTCCCGCTCCAGCTCCACCTCCCCGGCCTCGCCGTCGAGATCGATGTAGCCCACGCAGATGACGTCGTCGGCCGCGAGCCAGCGCCAGTCGATGATGTCGCGCAGAGGCTCGCCGTCCACCGTCGTGAGGTAGCAGCCGGGCGTAAAGCCGGCGTCATCGGCGGGACTCTCCGGCTCCACGGCGACGATACGCGCCGCCGGCCCCTCCCACGCCGCAACCGCCGCCTCGGCAGCCGTGAGACTCGCCTGGTCGCAGGCGACGCAAGAGGCGCAGGAGGCCTCACGCTCGATGTCTTTTCCGGGATAGGTTGCCATGGCTACAGCGTGCGCAGGAACGCTTCCACGGCGGCGATCTGGTTCTCGGGGGTGCTCGCGCCAGCCGTGACACCCACGCGGCGGCAACCGGCAAAGGCGGCCGGATCCAGCTCGTCGGCCGATTCGATGTGGAAGGTGCGCGGGCAGGTGAGCGCGCACACCTCGGCCAGCCGCGTGGTGTTCGACGAGTTTCGGCCGCCGATGACCACCATGGCGTCCACGGCCGAGGCCAGATCGGCCGCGGCCTCCTGGCGCTGGCGCGTGGCCGAGCAGATGGTGTTCTTCACGATGGGCGCAAGCCCCGCCTCGCGCAGGGCGGCCACCACTGCCTCCAAGTTCTCGCGGCGCTGGGTCGTCTGGGCCACCACGCCCACCGGATCGTACAGGCCCTCCGGGATCTCCTCGGGCGCGGCCACAACGTCCACCTTGCCGCCGGCCTCCTCGGCCCAGGCGGTGAGCCCCTCCACTTCCGGGTGCCCCGCCTCACCCACCACGATGACGCGGCAACCCTCGGCCGCGAGCTCCGCGGCGGCGTGCTGGGCCCGGGACACATGGGGGCAGGTGGCATCGACCACGGAAAACCCGCGGTCTTCCACGGCGGCCAGCACCTGGGGCGTCACCCCGTGGGAGCGGATGACCACCGACGGCGCGTTTGCATTCGTCGGGACGACTCCGTCTGCAGGCGCACTCGCAGCTGCGGCACCTTCCCAGCGGATCTCCTCCACGGAATCGACGGCCTCGGCGCCGCGAGCGGCCAGATCGGCCACCACCTGCGGGTTGTGAATGAGCGGCCCGAGCGTGTAGGCACGGCCCCCGTCGGCGATGACCTCGTCGGCCATATCCAGCGCCCGCTGCACCCCGTAGCAGGCTCCGGCCCGTTTCGCGCGAATCACTTCCACGGCTAGCTCTCCTTCGCTTTCGCGGCGGCCTTGGCGGCTTTCTCGGCGCGATCGGTGCGGGCGGCGCGGGCCAGCTCCTCGCTCGTGTGGCGCGGGATAGGATGCTCGGCGAACACCGGGGCGTAGTCGCGCGTCTCGGGGAACAGCGCCGCCATGTCCACGTCCTCGGGAGCGCAGCGGTAGTACAGCGCGAAGCACTCGCGCATGGCGTACCAGGTGCAGGCCTCCACGCGCTCGTCCTTCGGCAGGAAGTCGAAATCGCCGACGAGAATGGGATCGCCGTAGTCGACGGTCACCTTCGGGAAATGGACACGCTCGCCCTTCTGCTTGATGCGCTCCACGCCGCGCACGGTCATGGGCAGGATGGGCACCTTCGCCATGCGGGCGATCACCGATACGCCGGCATGGATGGAGGGCACCCGGTCGGTCTTGCCGCGGCGCGTGCCCTCGGGCAGGATGCCCACGAGCTCCTGGCGCTTGAGCATGCGCACGGCGCGCTTGATGGAGGTCATGTCGGCGGTGTCGCGCTTCACGGGGAAGGCGCCCACCCGCGAGAGCGCCTGGCCGAGCAGGCCGTGGGCGTTGTCGAAGAGGCTGTCGCGGCCCATGAGGCGCACCCATTGCTTGGGGCGCGCGGCCAAATACATGAAGACGACGTCGAAGAACGACGTGTGGTTGCAGATGACGAGCGCCCCTTCCGCGCCTTGGAAGGCGCGCAGCTTGTCGCGGTTGTCCACCCGGTAGCGGAACAGCAGTTTGCACAGGCCGCCGACCACCACGTAGGCCGCGTTGCCAAACCAGTGCGGGATCTCGTTGGTGCTGGGCTCGCCGCCCAAATCCATGTCCCACATCTCGGAGTACTTTAGAAACATCAGCGCGCCTCTCGGGCTAGCGAACAGATCTGGTCGATTACCTCTTCGATGTAGTGACTAGTGGAGTCGATGTGCACGGCGTCGTCGGCGGGGCGCAAGGGCGCCGTGGCGCGGGAGGAGTCGGCCTCATCGCGGCGGCGCAGGTCGGCCAGCACCTCGTCGTAGTCGATCGATCCGATGCCGCGGTCGACGTTCTGGCGCACGCGGCGATGGGCACGCTCCTCGTCGGACGCGGTGAGGAACACCTTCACGGCCGCATCGGGGAACACCACCGTGCCGATGTCGCGGCCCTCCACCACGTAGTCGCCGGCGTTGCCGATGCGGCGCTGTTGGTCGAGCAGGGCCTCGCGCACGGTGGGCGCGGCGGACACCGGGCTCACGGCGCGATCGATCTCGGCAGTGCGGATGGCGTCGGTCACCTCGTCGTCGCCGATGAACACGCGGCGCGGCACCGGGTCGCCCTCCACATGCCCGAAGGCGATGTCGTAGGTGCGGGCGATCTCGCCCAAGGCCGGCTCGTCATCGAGCGCGACGCCGTCCTGCAGGGCGCGCCAGGCGATGGCGCGGTACATGGCCCCCGTGTCCAGGCAGGAGAAGCCGAGCTCTTTGGCCACGGCCTTGGCCACGGTGGACTTTCCGGCCCCGGAGGGCCCGTCGATGGCGACGATCACTATTTCACCAATCCCTTCAAGTCGGCGAGGAAGTCGGGGTAGCTCACGGCCACACAGGTAAACCGGGTCACCGACACGGGGGTGCGCCCGCAAGCGCCCACGAGCGCCCAGGTCATGGCCAAGCGGTGGTCGCCGTGGGACTCGAAGACGAGGCCCTCGGGCACCTGCAGCTGCGGGTTGCCCTCGACGAACAGATCGTCCCCCTCTTCCCAGGCGTCCACGCCGAGCAGGGCCAAACCGTCGATGATGGCCTTGAGGCGGTCGGATTCCTTCACGCGCAGCTCCCCCACCTCGTGGAACACCGTGATGCCCCGGGCGTGGGCCGCCACCAGGGCGAGCACGGGGATCTCGTCGATGACCGAGGCGATGTGCTGGGAGGGGATCTCGCAGCCGCGCAGCACGGGCGTGTAGTTCACCGTGATGGTGCCGCGGGGCTCCTTGCCCTCATGCCCGCCGTAGGACTCGCGAATGTCGGCGCCCATGCGCTCCAGCGTGCGCACGAACCCGATGCGGGCCGGATTCAGCGACACGTTCTGAATGGTGACGGAGCTGCCGGGCTTCAGCAGGGCGGCCGCGGCCACGAAGGCGGCCGAGGAAGGGTCGCCCGGCACGACGACGTCGGAGGCGAGCATCTCGGCGGGCCCGGTCACCGTGGCCACGCGGGTGCCGGCGGTGGTGGGCACGTTGAACTCCGGCAGCATGAGCTCGGTGTGGTTGCGCGAGGGCGCCGGCTCGTTCACGGTGGTGGTGCCGTCGGCGAAGACGCCGGCCAAAAGCACGGCGGTCTTCAGCTGGGCCGAGGCCATGGGGCTCGCGTAGTCGATGGCGCGCAGGGCGCGGTTGCCGCACACGGTGATGGGCAGCGTCTCCGGCGTCTCGGGCACAAAATCGACGCCCATCTTCGCCAGGGGCGCCACGATGCGGCGCATGGGGCGCTTCTGCAGCGACTCGTCGCCGGTGATGGTCACCTTGATGTCCCAGGGCGCCACAATGCCCATGAGCAGGCGCGCCGTGGTGCCCGAGTTGCCGCAGTCAATGGGGGCGGCGGGCTGGCTGGGCCCCTCGGCGCCCCAGCCGGTGACGGTGCCGGAAAGCGACCCGTCGGGCTGGGCCTTCAAATCAACCTCGGCGCCCAGAGCCTCCACAGCGCGAATGGAGGCGCGCACGTCCTCGGAGTCCAGCACGCCGGAAAGATGCGAGGTGCCCTCGGCCATGGCCGCGAACAGCACGGCGCGATGCGAGATGGACTTGTCGCCCGGCACCGTGACGTCGCCTGTGAAGGCCCCCCCGAAAGGCTCGATGATCGTGTAGGGTTCTGCGAATTCGCTATTCGACATGAGCATACTCCTTCGGCATGAGCGGACTGAACGATACGGAGAAACCGGCGTTGATCAGCTGCATCGAGAGCTGGCCGATATCGCCTTCATCGGTGAGGATGAGGGAGAGCACGGCGTTGCCCTCGCTGATGTGGTCGATGTCAATAGATTGTATATTGCAACCCACCGAGCTGGCAATGGTGCAGACCTCCGCGACCACGCCGGTGCGGTTCACCATGGGGATGCGCACCTCGAGCAGCTTCTCGGTGGAGGGCACCCAGGCGGCCGGCAGCGCGCGGCGGGCGTCGGCGGCCTCGGCGAGCAGGCGCGTGAACGTCTCGCGGTCGCCGGTTTCCAGCGCCGCAGCGAACGAGCCCAGGATGGAGGCCATCTCGTCCAGGCCGCTCTTCAGGGCGCAGGCGTTGTCGAAGGCGATGCCGCACCACAGCTTCGGGCTGCCCGCGGCGATGCGCGTGGTGTCCTTGAAGCCGCCGGCGGCCAGCCGCATGATGGAGCCGGTGTCGTCGGCGTGCGCGCTCGCCAGCTGCATGAGGGAGGAGGCCACCATGTGCGGCACGTGGCTCACCACGGCCACGGCGGCGTCGTGCTCCTCGCGGCGCAGCGACACCACGCGGGCGTCCAGGCCGGTTACGAGCTCGTGCAGGTGCTGGAAGTCCTCGGGCACGGTGGACTCGTCGGGGCAGAGGATCCAGTTCGCGCCCTCGAAGAGGTCGGCGCGGGCCCCGGCGATGCCGCTCTGCTCGGAGCCGGCCATGGGGTGTCCCGGCACGTAGCGCGCAGGGGCCGGCAGAAGCTCGGCGGCCGCGGCGAGGATGTGGCCCTTGGTGGAGATGGTGTCGGTAACGACGCCGGTGTAGCCCCAGTCGCGCAGGCGGGCGAGGTAGTCGTCCACAGCGGCCACCGGCGTGGCGATGACCACGAGCTCGCAATCGTTTTCGATGAAAGCGCGGAAGGCGGGGTCGTCGGGGCCTGAGGCCGCGTCGCACCAGCCGCGATCGGTGGCGGCGGCGCAGGTGGCGGCGTCGGTATCCACCCCGAAGACGCGCACGCCGGGCATCTTGGCCGCAAGCGCCCCGGCCAGCGACGCCCCGATGAGCCCAAGGCCGATGACGGCCACGGCCGCGAAGGGGGCGTCGGCGCCGTTCAGTTCAGCAGATTCAGTCATGGAAGTGTCTGTTTCCTCAATCGATCAGGTACCAGTCGCCTCCCATTGTATACGAAGCCGCCGCCCCCGCGCCCGAACACCCGCCAGCGCCGCATTTTCCGCACGTCTCTCAACCCCGCCGATCGTTATTCAACCCAGGGGATCTCCCGATAGACGATGCCGCGGGCGTCCAGCTCGTCGAAAAGCTGCTGTGGCGTGATGGCCTTCACAGAGGAGCGCTCGAAGTCTTTCACGTTGCGCGTGATTATGTAATCAGCCCCGGCCTTTTTGGCGCACCGGGCGACGAGGCAGTCCTCGAAATCGTTCCACTTCTGAGCCAACGCCGCCGCCACGTCTTCGGGAGCTACTCCCACGACCTGCAGAAACGACAGATCCTCCTCGATCATGCGCTGGGCCTCGTGGCTACCAAAGTCCTTGCGCAGCAGATAGAAGAGGTCGGTGACCATGCTCGCCGAGATGAAGGTGCGCGCTTCGCCGACAATGCCGAGCAGGCAGGTGCGTCGCGACAGCTCGTAGAAAGGCTCGCGCCGGCCGATGTGGTCCAGGACGATGTTGGTGTCAAGCATCAAATCCATAGCGGCTCCTCAGACGCTCGTCCCGCAGCTCGTCATCGGTGAGCGCAAGGGGCTTTTTCGTATGGCAGCGGTCGAAGGCGGCGATGCGCCGAGCGATTTCCTCACGGGACGGAGCATGCGCGTCGCCAAAAGGAAGCGCATCGTTGCGCACAGCGAAATCGAACAGCTCCCGCACCGCTTTCGAAGGCGTGGTGCCGAGCCTCTCCATGACGGCAGAGCCCTGCGACTTGATAGCGGGATCCAGCCGAACCGTAAGCACAGCGTCCATGGCTACCTCCTTTAGTATGACATGTCATACATTATAGCAGAGACAATCCTCCCGAACAACGCAGAACATCTCGCAATGATTGGCGGAATCTGTTGAAGGTTATACGTCAACGGAGCGAGCAGCTTATCAGTGCTAGCCCTTCGTTGCCCCCTACGAGGCCTCTCATTTCGTTGCGTCCTTACGTGAGCCTCGTATTATCGCGCGACTTTTAGCGAGGACGTCACTCTACTTCACTGGCGGTCCGATATGGAACTCTCCGGCGAAGATGTAATAGCGCGGGTTCTTGCTGTGCACGGACACGCGGCAGTATTCGTTGAGGGGAAAATGCGAAAGAGGCTTGCCAAAGGAGATCCCCTTGCTCCCATCGCGGCGCGTATAGTGATGCAATTCGTAGATGCCGGGGATACTCTTTCCCACATAGCGCCAGAAATCGTGAGCCACGTCAACGAGATTCTGCGGCACGTTGACGAAACGAACGGAAGCATCGCGCACGGCAGCCTCATCGATGGTGGTCAGCGAGCGCGGGAGCCTGATATGGAGTTGGCTACGACTCGACGATTGGCCCATGATGCAGTCGGTTTTCAGGCGCGTCACTCCCTCGGGAGGCGCGAACAGAATGACGCCGGGCTCGGGAATGTACTCATCGTAGCACCCGTCGTAACGCCTTTTGCTGTCCATGCGATCGGTGCACCAGTAGGGGTAGTAGTAGGAAAGCAGGCTCACCTCGTCGCCGATTCGCTCGATCAGACAGTCGTTCACCACCTCGTAGGGACCGGAGTTCTCCTCCATGCGCAACCGCGTGGGCCCATCGCACTCAAGGAGATAATCGTCCAAATACTTCGGGAACGTCCAGCCGAAGGCGCCGATGCCGATGGATTCAAGGCTTCCCGGCAATTCGATGTCCCTTATGACAGAGCAGTGGAAGGCATAGGGCTCGATGACGCGCAGCCCGTCGGGCAAAAGCACTTCATGCACATTGCAACCGCTGAAAGCCCGCGAGCCAATCACCTTGACTGTATCGGGGATGCGCACCTTACGCTGCGGCTCGATGCAGGCGACGAGCGTCTCCCCGTCCCGGGTCAGCATGCATCCACTCTCGTCGTCATAGCAGACGGTTCGCGTCGCCGGGCGGAATTCCTCCTCCTCCGCCACGTCGTATAGGAACCGTCGGGGAAACGGCTGCCCGGGAAACGACAGGTGCAGAAGCTTGCTGATCTGCCACCCCTCCAGGGAATCCGCGTCTAAGGAGCGCTCGTCCCAGTCCTCGACGATCTCGCGCCACAACCCGAACCCCGGACGATCCCAAAGCTTCAAGAAAATATCCTGCACCGCTACTCCCCCACGACGAACTTCCGCAGGTCGATGCCCAGCCCCTTGGCGCGCTCGCAGAGCTCGCGGCCATCCAGGGCATCCACCTCCCCCAAATCGGCCACGGCCGGCCAAAGGCCGCCCATCATAGCCGTGCCGTAGTAGTCGCGTAAGTATTCTCGCAGCGCATCAACGTCGATCGTGGCCACTGGCGGCCTCCTTTCCCACCAAGCCTTCTGAACGCTATCGTTCTCTCGCGTTCTCCGCGAACCCTACAGCTCCAGCGCCTTTCTGGCTGCAGCCACCGCATCGCCGTCCGGGTAGAAGTCGGGGCTGATGGCGCTGATGAGCTCCGGCGCGATGCCCTGCAGATCGCGGATGGAGCTCATGGGCAACAAAATGCGGCGCGCGCCAGCGTTGCGAGCCACGCGCATGATGTCCTCCAGATCGCGCAGCTCGCCCATAGTGCCGGACATGCGCAGCACGCCCGGGATCACGAGCGCCGCCGAGACGGGCCGGTTGGCCGCCGCCGAGCACAGGCCCACGAACTCGGCTAGGGACACCTCGTCGGAGGCACCCTTGCCCTGCAGGTCGTTGAAGAACAGCAGGTAGTCCTTCTTGTTGATATGCATGCCGGGGGCCACCCGCGCGGCATTGTTCTCGAAGTACTGCCACGCCGCCTTAATGGCCTCCTTCACGGCCTTGTACCCGCCCAGACCCTCGGTCTGCAGATGGAAATCGCCGGCCACAGCCCGATTCTCCAGTTTGTACACGGCGCATTCCCCGCTTGCCGCCGAATGTCCGATGCCGAACACGTGGCCCGGCAGCAGCTGCGCGTCGGGAATGAGCGCGCCGTCGGACTGCTCGGGCACCCCCACCACCCGCGCGTCAGTGGGGTCGTCGACGTCGTAGTAGCCCAGCCCCACGTCGATGAACTCTACGCCGGCCATGATCTTCAGCTGCTCCTTCACGCGCCGGCGCCCCTCGATGGCGTACTCCAGAAGCCGGCGCACCTCCTCCTTGGTCATCTCCCCGTCGGGAAAAAGAAGCTTCGCCAGGCCGCTGAAGGTTTTGCGCACGGCGATCTCGTCGCGCTTGTTGAAGTCGGAGTTCAGACGGAAGTGCCGGTCGATGAGGTGCGTGAAGTCCTTGCGGCGCATCTCCTTGCAGAACTCGCTCAGGCAGTCGGTGATGAGCCCGTAGTGCTCCGTCAGCAGATTCGAGCGCATCTTGGGAATCTCCCACCCGGGAAGATAGCAGTGGATGCGGTCGAAAAAGGCACTATCGTCGTTGAACTCGGGCGGGAAGGGATCGAACAGGTGCGTGGTCTTCAGCACGTTCTGCACCGAGTCGTTGATGTTGCCCTCCAGCACGATGGACGCATCGGCGTTCAGCATGTCGCGCCCGCGGGCGTAGCTGCCCGAGGCCATGTAATCCTTCAGGATCTGCACGGCATTCGCGTCCTTGAAGTTCATGCCCGCCACCTCGTCGAAGGTGACGCAGTCCCAAAGCCCCACCAGGCCCAGCCGCCCCTCGCCCTTCGCGTTCATGCGGCCGAACAGGTTCGCCGTGGTGGTCTGACCACCGGACAGCAGGATGGCGTAGGGCGAGACTTCCTTGTAGATGTGCGACTTGCCCGTGCCGCGCGGCCCCAGCTCGCAGAGGTTGTAGTTGCGCTCGGCCAGAGGAACCATGCGCTCGATGAAGTGCAGGCGCTCCTTCTCGGAAAGCGCCGTGGGCTCGTATCCCGCCGAGCGCAGAAGCAGCGCCTCCCATTGCTCGCAGGTGAAGTGGCGCCGCTCGGCGATCATCGCGTCCAGATCGAGGTTGGGCATCTGGATGGGCGTCAGGCTGATGACGCTGAAGGGCGAGTCCTCCGGGCCGCTCTTCTTGGATCGCTTGCGCACCGGCGCCGGCTCCTCGAAGGGATCGGCGAAGTCGTCGTCAACCGGGTGCGTGTACTGGATGCGCAGGATGCACCAGATGCCGCCCTGGAGGATCTTCGTGTACTGGCGCACGTACTCGGCCGGCATGATGAACGGCTCGATGCTCAGGTTGGTGAAGTGGGCCACGTAGACGTCGCTGTGCTCGTCAAGCCGCGCGGACACCTTGTCGATGACCGTGTAGGAGCCCAACTCACGTATCTTCGACTTGATGACCTCAGACTCGTCCGGGCGCACGTAGTTGTTCAGAAGGATGCCGCGGATGCGCTCGAGGCCGGCCTCCACGGCCACGGGGTCGTCGGTGGAGCAGTACATGCCCAGCAGGTACTCCAGCACGAAGGTGGGCACGTTGGCGCCGCGCTTCATGAGCGCCGTCAGGTCCTTGCGCACGATCTTTCCGGGGAAGTGCTCCACCGCGAGCCTATCCACCGCGTCGGTCTCGAAAACGGCGTCGATAGCCGCGGCCGCGGACACCTCGTCCATGGCCTCATTAATGGAATCCTGGGTGTCCGCCGCTGGCGCCGTCTCGGGTTCAGCCTCGTCGGCCCCGATCTCGGCCTCGAACGCCGCGTTGCCGGCACTTTCGAAGAAGTTCATCTCAGTATCGCTCACACGGTCCTCCTAGAATCCGAAATCATCCATGGGCGCGAAGGCGATGTCTGCCCGATACTCCTCGCGCCAGGCGACGTTGCCCGTCTCCTGGTCGCGGGCCACAAGGAACACCGGCTCGCTCGCCGCGAAGGCACGGCCCGCGCGCAGGTTGAAGAGCACCTCCATGACGCGTCCTTGCTCATCGGCGCAGTCGCGGTCGGCCATGGCCCGGCGCACGTCGCTCACGGGATTGCCCGCGCCATCCACCAGCACCAAATCGTAGGTGGCCGGCGCCACCTTGCCGCCCACGGGCTGGGGCTGGTACAGCCGCACCCTAAACACCATGGAGGTGATGCGGCGATTCGTGTCCAGCGGCTTCACCTCGGCCGCCACGGCGTCGGTGATGCGCTTGGAACGGGAGCCACCGTAGCGCACGCGAACCACGGGCACGCACAGCTCCTGCAGGCTGATGCCGCCGTGGGCGTAGTGGCTCACGCCCCCGGGCCGGTTGATGCGCACGAACCCCCGGGGCGCCAGCCCCACAAGCTCGCCGCCGCCCACGGCCTCCATGGACATCTTCACCAAAAGGTCGTCCTCGGTGCCCCGGGGAACCACCAAGTACCGCTCCCCCGTCTCCACAGCGTCCCGGGCAAGCGCCCCGCGCGAGAACTTGTCGGAAGCGGGCACAGGGCAGCGGGTATACAGAAAGCCGTGGTCGGCCGTTACCACGATGCGCGCGGCCTTTATCTGGTTGGTGGCGACGCGCACCAACCCGCAGATGTCGCGCACGGCCCGCTCGCAGGCACCGAACACGTCGTGCTCGGTGGAGGCGTCCTCACCGGTGGCGTCCACCGTGTTGTGATAGATGTAGACCACTTCGGCATCGCGGGCGAGTTCCTTCTGCTCGGCAGACTTCATGGAAAGCACCTTCTCGGCGCGCAGGGCCACCGACTTCGGACGGCGCGCCCGTAGCGCGGCCTGGCGCTGCTCGGTAGTGGCCGTGGGCAATCCGTCGACGAGCACCGCGCCGTCGTCGTCCGCGCTCACCGTCATCGTCCGGTGCGGCAGGAGCGCCGCCATGCCGAACCGCGTCATGGAGGGGAAGGTGCCCTGCACGGCGTCCACGCGGCATTCCACGCGCTGGCCGCGCTCCAGGCTCTCGGCAAGCTCGCGCGCCACCTCGTAGCGCAGCGCATCGCTCACGATGACCACCACGCGCTTTGCCCCGGCCAGCTCGTTTTCCACCACTTCGTCATAGAAGCGGCGCTGGCGCGGCACGCCCTGGACGAACCCATCGCGCTCCCAGTCGGCCTCGGCCGTGGCCACCCAGCACTCGTTGGCCGGCACGACGAACCCGTGCACGTACTGCCCCTCGGCCCAATCAGCCAGCGGCCCCAGCGCATCGGCCAGGTCGGGATCGGCGTCTCGAGCGCAGCGCTCAAGGGCCTCGCAGAAGCGGCGGTAGGCAGCGTCCATCCGCCACCAATCCGTCGCGTAGGCCTCCCATACCGCCGCGGCCGGCGCCGCATGGAAGCCTTCGCCGTGGGCGCGCAGGAAATCCTGCATGGCGCAGGCGGCCTCCAGAGCATCGAAGTAGCAGGCGATCTCACCATAGCCGGCAAGCCCACGGCGAACACCGGCCACTTCGCGCACCTCGGCGCGGCGGTCAGACCCTTGGGCAAGCGATGCTGCCAAATCGCGCACGATAACTCGTCCCGTCGCCGGGAATATATCGCTCGCGGCAATCGCTGAGATGGGTGCCTTGGCAAGGCGCATCTCCAAGTTGAGCTCGTCTTGCACGCGCTCGGCCGCCTCCGCGAGCACAGCACGCTCGCCATCGTCGCTTTCGGCCCAATCGCGAACGATCCCTAGACAGAACTGGGAATGGGCCGCCGAGTAGCGGCTCTCGAGCCCCGCCATGAGGCTCTCGGGCACCGTGGCCGCAAAGGCCGTGAGAAGCAGATGCTCCATGAGCGCCCGCGCGTTGGCGAGCTCGCCCGTGTAGCCCGTCACCGCCCCGACGTAGCGCGCCAGCGCCCCAGCGGCGCCATAGCGCTCAAGGCGGCCGAGGGTGCGGCCGGCCTCTCCCGCCTCCTCGTCGGCTAAAGCTGCCAAGGCAAACGCCCTCACGATGGCCTGAGCCGCGGGCTCCACTTTTCCCAAGGCCGCCGC
>CABSMC010000031.1 GCA_902478715.1 uncultured Adlercreutzia sp. | reverse complement strand
GCCCACCGTAGCTCCCGCCTCCAGGGCGGCATGCATGGCGGAAAGCCCCGACTCGCCCGCGCCGACGACCACGACGTCGTAGGTGTGCTCCTCGTCGAACTCGGTGATCTCGGCCGGCTTCTGCAAAAAGCTCGGGCCCACGTAGGTAGAGCCGTCCTCGGCCGCTGCAGCGCCCGTGCTCGCCATCTTCTGCTGGGGAGCGCAGCCCGCCAGCGCGCCGGCGCCGGCGGCGGTGATGGCGGCGAGGCCGCCGAACTTGAACAGGTCGCGGCGAGAAACATTCATTCCGTTAGTCATGATGGGTCCCTTTCCCTCACTCGTGACGCCGAGCTTCTCTGAAAGCTCGGTTGCAGCGTCCGTGCTGCGTTGGTTTGCGGAGAAGCTTTTCGCTTCGCCGCCGCAGCTCCCTCGCTGCACCACGCACTATGGACGCCTTGGCAAATCCACGCATCGACCAAGCGGGAAAAAGAAGTTTAAAGGTTTAAACCCTCCTATAAACCTTCATGTTGACCTGGGAAAACAAAAAGCGAGCGAGATTGCTCCCGCTCGCTTTAAACCTTGAGAATTACGTTGGCTCCGAAGCGCCCCTAGGCCACTTTCTCGGTGTCCTCGCCAGAGGCGACGTCGGCAGGCGTCTGGGCGGCCCCGTTGTCCTGCACCACGTCGTCCTCGGGCTCGCCGGAGGCGTTCTCGCCTCCAGCCGGCGCGCCGCTGTCTGCGGCGTCCTCGGTCGCCGGAGCCTTGCCGCCCTCGCCCAGGATCTCATAGGCCGGGCTCACGTTGGAACCGGCAGCTTCCACGTAGGTGAAGTTGATCTCGTCGCCCACCTTGTAGCCGACGATGTCCAGCAGCCCCGGCAGCGCGAAGTCGAAGATGGAGCCGTCCTCCCCTTCCACGGTCAGGTAGAAATGGGTGTTGCCCTCGATGACCGCCTGGTTCATGGAGCGGATGGTGCCCTTCACCGTCACTACGTCGGTCGCGCCGCCCTCGCCCTCGGCCACCACGCCGTTGGTGGCGAGCAGCGCCTCGTAGGCCTTCTGAGTATCGGCCACGGTATCGCCCACGGCCACGTTCTGGTAGCGCTGGATATCGATCATGGCGAACTTCTTCACCAGGCCCGCGCCGTCCTTCAGGGCCATGAAGTAGGTGGGCTGGTTCGACACGTTGATGAGCAGCGGGAACGTGGAGGTGTAGCGCAAGTTCTGCACCTGGCCCTCGGCGGACTGCATGGCCGAGTCCTCCGTGGCGCCCGACACGCTGTAGAAGTGCGACTCCTGGGTGCGCTGGTTCACCAGCACGAAGCCGATGATGGAGTTGTCGGCCGTGGCCGAGGTGACGCCGGTGTAGACCCACACGTCGTCGTCCTTGGCGATGTAGTTGTAGCCGAGCGTGCCGTCGGTGCCCGGCGTCGTGCGCACCACGCCCTCCTGGCCGAGGAACGAGTTCAGCCAGCCGTTGTTGTAGGCGCCCCACCAGTTGTACTGCTGGATGAGCAGCTCGGCGGGGAACACGCGGTCGACCCATTCGGGGCAGTCGGCCACGGCGAGATCCTGGGTCTCGCCGGTGGTGGCGTCGCACAGCACCACGCGGCTGATGGTCTCACCGCCGAACAGCCCGATGGTGAAGTCCTTCACGGGACAGATCCACCAGGGGTGGCCGTCCTCATCGATTTCGAAGGACTTCTCGCCGAACATGTAGAAGGGATAGGACAGCTGCACGTGGCGGTCGATGTTGCGCACGAGCGGCTCGGACTGCGAGTAATAGATGGGGCTGTCCTCCAGGCGCACGATCTCGGCGTCCTGGGTGGTCATGTTCACGAGCGCGTAGGCCGGGATGCCGCCCTCGCGGTTGGTGAACCACTTGAACAGGTCGGCATAGCCCAAGGGGCTCACGCGCACCGGCGTGCCCTGGTAGTTGATCTGCGAGTACAGGTTCGACACCTCGAACTGGCTGACGTACTCGGGGATGGAGCCCATCTCGCGGTTGCCCAGCAAAATGGCGGAATCGCGGTCGATGACGGGAATCTCCGAATAGTTCACTTCCTTGATGTCCTGGGCAAACTCCAGCGTGTCGGTCTTCAGCACGTTGGAATACTTCTCTGCGTTGCCCGGGAAGATCGCCATGGACATAAGGGCGCCGATGGCCACGAGCGCTACCACCGCCACGGGCACGAAGGACAGAATGCGGAAGGTCTTCGCCTTGCCCTCGTTCTTCGTCACTTCCTTGGTGCCCGTCTTGTACTGCTTGGAGCGCATCCAGAAAACGAGGAACAGCGGCAGCAGGATAACGATGAAGACAAAGCCCCAGAAGTCCGTGGAGTGAATGTTGATGGCCGGATGGAACCACCAGTAGGCGCCAGCGATGACGAGCAGCGCCAGCACGATGATGAGCGCCAGCCATTTCTTCGACGGCAAATGGAAGTCGTTGGCGAGGAACTCGAAATCGACCGTAGGGCCGCCATGGCCGCCATCGCCGCTGTCGCCGGACCCGGAGCCGCCATGGCCGCGACCGCCGCCGTTGCCCGCACCCCCGAACCCGCCGAAGCCCCCGAAGGGAAAGCCGCCGAAGCCGCCCACACCGCCGCGCGAGCCCGACGCTCCCGCGCCGGCGCCCGAGCCAGAGCCCGAGCCGGAACCGGAGCCCGGCGTCTGCGGCCCGGACGACGCCGAATCCGACGCGCCGGCGCCCGAGCCCACGCCATCGGTGTTCATGCCCGACTGGCGCAGCGCCTCAAGCAGCGAATCCAAACCAGATTGTGCCACGTAACTCATCCTCTCTTATCGGCCGCAGCGCACCGCGAGCGACCTCGTCCTGGGGCCCCTTTGGCCCCGTAGAAGGTTTCGTGACACTATACAGGAAGGCCCTGCGCCAACACCCAACCCGTCAAATTCCCGAAAGAAAACCACGGGCCTGAAGATTTTCTTCACTGCGACCTTAAAAGTCTACCTCTGCCCACGACTCTAGAAGCAATCCCTCGACACGCCGGAACACCCTCGTGTTGTTCGAAACGAGCGTCGCGCCATGGGCAAGGGCCGTCGCGGCAATCAGCAGATCGTTCGGCCCGATTATGCAACCGCGCCGCTTCAAGTCGGACCGGACTCGCGCGTAGCAGGCGGCGCATCGGGAATCGAAGGGGATGATATGCAGCGGCGACAAGAGACTCTCCACGCAATAGCGCCCCTCTTCGGGATTGTTGCTGTTCTCGGCCCCGTACAGCAGCTCGGCCTCGACAATGGCCGGCACGCCGAACAGATCCGGCGAGCTTTTCCGCATGATCTCCTGAGCCCGCGGCAGATGCCCCCGCATGATCTCGATGCACACATCGGAATCGAAAAAATACATGGCAGTTCCTTACGCGAACAGAACGATCTCGTCGAGGTCTCCCTCTTCCTCGGGGACGACGAACATCGGATCCTTCAGACAGCCGTAGACGTTGTCCCAGTAGCCCGACGGCCAGCCGCGCCCTTCCCCACTCTCGCGAATGAGCCCCGTCACATACCTCGACATCGACTGATGCGCCCGCGACGACTTCTCGCGCAGCATTTCCATGGTCGGCTCATCCAGATACAAAGACAACTGCGGCATAGCGCACCTCCTGTATACTTGCAATTCAAGTATACTTGCCTTTATACTTGCTGTCAAACCCGAAGAAACAGGAAAAGCTGTCGACGCATCGCCGCATCGACAGCTCCCTCTTTGACGCCAGCAAGCAGAACGAGAAAGTTCCTACAGAATCGCGCGACCCAGCTCGCCGATGACTTCTTCCAGGCGCACCTTGGCCTCGGTGTGAGTGGCCATGTCGCGCAGGGTCACCTCGCCCGCTTCCAGCTCGTCGGGGCCGAGGACGGCCACGCGGGCCGCACCCAGCTTGTCAGCCAGCTTGAACTGGCTCTTCAGCGAGCGCTTCTGATGATCCATCTCAGTCGTGAAGCCGGCGTCGCGACACTCCTGCACCAGTGCGAAAGCCCGGGCGCGCACGGAATCGTCGACGCAGGCCACGAACAGGTCGCACTTCTGGGCCCGCGGGAATTCCACGCCGGCCGCTTCCAGGGCCAGCACGCAGCGCTCGAAGCCGAGCGCGAAGCCGAGACCCGGCGTGGGACGGCCGCCCACCTCCTCGGCCAGCTTGTCGTAGCGCCCGCCGCCGCCGATGGCGTTCTGGGCTCCCATGCCGTTGTCCACCTGCACCTCGAACACCGTGCGGGTGTAGTAATCCAGGCCGCGCACGAGCTTGTAGTCCTCCTCGTAAACAACCCCGGCGCCATCGAGCAGAGCCTTCACCGCATCGTAGTGCTCGCGGCACTCGTCGCACAAGTGGTCGGTGATCTTCGGTGCATCAGCCATAATGGCCGCGCACTGGGGGTTCTTGCAGTCGAACGCCCGCAGCGGATTCACCTCGGCGCGCGTCATGCAGGTGTCGCACAGCTCGTCGGCGTGCTCGTCCATGTAGGCGCGCACGAGCTCGCGGTAGGCCGGACGGCACTGCTCGCAGCCCATGGAGTTCAACAGAAGGCGCATGGAATCGCGCGGGATGCCCACCTTCTCGTAGAAGCGCATGAGCATGATGATGGCCTCGGCATCGATGGTGGGCTCCTCGGCGCCCAGGCACTCCACACCCACCTGATTGAACTGGCGCTGACGCCCCTTCTGCGGGCGCTCGGCGCGGAACATCGGGCCTGCGTACATGAGCTTCGCCGGGGCCGCGCCCTGCGGCACCAAATCGTGCTGCACTACGGCGCGCACCACACCGGCCGTGCCCTCGGGGCGCAAGGACAGGCGGCTCTTCGCCTTCGGGGCCTTCCCCTCTTCCACCCAGCGACGCAGATTCTCACCGGAAATGGCCGTGAACATCTCCTTGGACACCACATCGGTCGCTTCGCCGATGCCGCGGACGAAGAGCTCGGTCTGCTCCATGATGGGCGTCTCGATGGGCAAATACCCGTAGGTGCCGAACACCTCGGCCGCCGTCTGCTTGAACTGATTCCAGAACAGCGCCTCGTCAGGCAGAAGATCGCGAGTCCCCTCAGGAGCGTTAATGGCCATGGTGATATCCTTTTTCGTCGGCGGGGCTTTGCGGCCCTCGTAAGTGAAACTTCGGGTATTGTAACGCAGAAAGGACAACCCGACAGGCCGTCCTTTCCCAATGGTTTTGCAAGTTGAATCCCAGCGGCGATGGCAGCGAGCCGACAGGCTGGCGCAACGGACACCCCCCCTACAGGTGCTCGACCACCAAGTCGCCCATCTTCGCGGTGCCCACAACCTTGTCGGCCGGGGTCTCGGCGTCCTTGATGTCGCCGGTGCGCCAACCGGCGTCCAGCACCTCGGTGACGGCGCGGCGGATGTCGTCGGCGGCCTCGCCCATGCCGAAGCTGTAGCGCAGCATCATCTCCACGGAAAGGATCTGTGCCAGCGGGTTGGCGATACCGCGCCCGGCGATGTCCGGCGCGCTGCCGTGGCTCGGCTCGTACAGGGCCACGCCGTCGCCCAAAGAAGCGCTGGCGAGCATGCCCAGCGAGCCCGTGATCTGGGCGGCCTCGTCAGAGAGAATGTCGCCGAACATGTTCTCGGTCACCACCACGTCGAAATCGGCGGGGCGGTTGATGAGCTGCATGGCGGTGTTGTCCACCAGCAGGTCCTCCAGCTCCACATCGGCGTAGTCGGCGTCGTGCACGCGGTGCACGATCTCGCGCCACAGGCGGCTCGTCTCCAAGACGTTGGCCTTGTCCACGCTCGTCACCTTCCCGCGACGCTTGCGGGCGATTTCGAAGGCCTGGCGGGCGATGCGCTCGATCTCGTACTCGGAGTACTCCAGCGTGTCGTAGGCGCGCTGGCCCGGCGCTCCGTTCACGCCGGCGGCCGGCTCGTCGTAGAAGCGCTCGCGGCGACCGAAGTACAAACCACCGGTGAGCTCGCGGACGATCATCATGTCCACGCCGTCGACGATCTCCGGGCGCAGCGTGGAGGCGTCGGCCAGAGCGTTGAAGATCTGCACGGGGCGCAGGTTGGTGTACAGGCCCAGCTCCTTACGGATGCCCAAGAGCCCCTGCTCCGGGCGCGGGGCGGCAGGATCGGTGGTATCCCACTTAGGGCCGCCCACGGCAGCCAGCAGCACCGCGTCGGAGGCGCGGGCCGCATCCAGCGTCGCCGTCGGCAACGGCTCGCCTGTCGCATCGATGGCCGCGCCGCCGATGAGCGCGTCGGTGTACTCGAAGGCGGTGTCGTACTTCGCACCCACGGCGTTCAGCACCTTCACGCCCTCGGCAATGATCTCCGGCCCGATGCCGTCGCCGGCCAATAAACAGATCTTGTAGGTAGTCGTCATGCTACGCGTCCTTTCCGAGCTTCTTCTGCCAGCGGGGCACGAGGCCTCCCGCGTTGATGATCTCCATGAGGAACGGCGGGAAGGGCTGGGCCGTGAAGGTCTCGCCCGTGGTCTCGTCGGTGATGGTGCCCGTATCGGCGTCCACGCTCACAACATCGCCGTTGCTGATGGCGTCCACGGCCTCGGGGCATTCCATAATGGCCAGCCCCGTGTTGATGGCGTTGCGGTAGAAGATGCGCGCGAAGCTCTTGGCGATGACCACGTCCACCCCGGCCGCCTTGATGGCGATGGGGGCGTGCTCGCGCGATGAGCCGCAACCGAAGTTCTCATCGGCCACGATGATGTCGCCGGGCTGCACGTTGTTCACGAATTCCGTGTCCAGATCCTCCAGGCAATGCTTCGCCAGCTCCGCCGGATCGGAAGTGTTCAAATAGCGGGCGGGAATGATGACGTCAGTGTCAATGTCGCGCCCGTACCGGTGCACGGTTCCCTTGAATTTCATGGGGCTTCCTCCTACTCCGCCGCGTCCGCGACGGCTTCCAAATCTTCCGGAAGGCCGATGTGGCCGAGCACGGCCGAAGCGGCGGCCACGGCCGGCGAGGAGAGGTACACCTCGCTGGTGGGGTCGCCCATACGGCCGACGAAGTTGCGGTTGGTGGTGGCGATGGCGCGCTCTCCGGCAGCGAGGATGCCCATGTAGCCGCCCAGGCACGGCCCGCAGGTGGGGGTGGACACGGCGCAGTGGGCGTTGATGAAGATGTCCATGAGCCCCTCGGCGATGCACTGCTGGTACACCTTCTGGGTGGCGGGGATGACGATGCAGCGCACGTCCGGATGCACCGTGCGGCCCGCGAGAACCGCTGCGGCCTGGCGCATGTCGGCGAGGCGCCCGTTGGTGCAGCTGCCGATGACGGCCTGGTCGATCTTCACGTCGCGAGCCTCGGCCACCGGGCGCGTGTTGCTCGGCAGGTGCGGGAAGGCCACCGTCGGCACGATGTCAGCGGCGTCGATTTCGATAACGCGGGCGAACTGCGCATCGTCATCGGAGTAGTAGGCGGTATAGGGCCGCTCGGCGCGCTCGTCCAGATAGGCGCGGGTCACATCGTCCACGGGGATGAGGCCCGCTTTGCCGCCGGCCTCGATGGCCATGTTCGAAATGGAGAGGCGCTCGTCCATCGGCATACTTTCGATGGCGCTGCCCGTGAACTCCATGGCCTTGTACAGGGCGCCGTCCACGCCGATCATGCCGATGATGTGCAGGATGACGTCCTTGCCAGTGACGCCGGGGGCCAGCTCGCCGTTGATGACGAACTTGATGGTCTCGGGCACCTTGAACCAGGCCTTGCCCGTGGCCATGCCCACGCCGGCATCGGTGGAACCCACCCCCGTGGAGAACGCGCCCAGCGCGCCGTAGGTGCAGGTGTGGCTGTCGGCGCCGATGATGAGGTCGCCCGCGCCCACGACGCCCTGCTCCGGCAGAAGCGCGTGCTCCACGCCCATGCAGCCCACCTCGTAGTAGTGGGTGATGCCCTGCTCGCGCACGAAATCGCGCACGATCTTGGCCTGCTCGGCGGACTTGATGTCCTTGTTGGGGGTGTAGTGGTCGGGCACGAGGGCAATCTTAGTCGGATCGAACACCTTGTCGGTGATCTCGCGAACGGTCTTGATGGCGATGGGGGCCGTGATGTCGTTGGCGAGCACCAGATCCAGATCGCATTCGATCAACTGGCCCGGTTCCACCTCATCCAGCCCCGCATGGGCGGCGAGAATCTTCTCCGCCATGGTCATGGGACGAGTCAAGGGATGCTCCTTTGCGCGCGATAAACATTACTCTCAAACTCGGCTATTGTAGCACTGCGCGCTTTTCCGCTTTGTTTCCTCGCACGCGAACACGGTAATTTCCACGCAAAAGCGCTCGTCGCCTTTTCCGGGTCTTTCAAACCCCTCTTTTCGGGATTTCGCCCGCGAATGCCACTTCGACCCCGAAATGGCCGATCCCGATCCCCCCCTTCTGCCATTTCTGCCCTCAACTGGCATTTTTCTGCCACTTGAGGCCCGGAATGGCGCACCTCCATCCCGCAGGTCGACCATTTCGGGGTCGAACTGGCATTTAGTCCGGATAATCCGAAAATGCCGCATCTCCAATAGCGATAGTTCCGACAAGCGCAATCGATAGGCTCTCGCAGGAAGTCACCTGTCGTCTACTCCTGCAAGGCGGAGCAGAGGGCGTCGAGCAGCGTGATGGCGTAGTGCTGGGCGGAGCGCTCCGGGCCGGCCTCTAGCCACATGGTGCCGGGGAGCAGCACCGACACGCGGGGCCAGCTCGCATCGCGAGCCACATCGACGGCCGACGCCAGGCGCAGCCCCAGCGTATCCTCTTCCGCATAGGACACCAGCGGCACCCCGGCCTCGGCGTCCGTCGCGCTCAACAGCACGTGCACGAGCATCATGGACGCGTCCGGCGGTACCGAGAGCGCGTCGGCGCTGATGATCTTGGAGGCGGGATTGGTGGCCTGAGCCACGTTCGACATGCGCGAGGCCACGGCACGAGAGAACTCATCGGTGCCGAACAGGCACACGGCGTTGCGCTCGAGCACATCGGCTGCACGGGCGAAGCCCAAATGGCGCACCGGACTGTGGGTGGCCTCCTTGCCGACCCAGGAGTGGGCCAGGTTGCGCAGCGCCGCATAGGTGTAGGCGCCGGCGATGCCATCGGAGGGCAAACCCAAGTTCAGCTGGAAGCGACGGAGCGCCTCTTCGGTGTGAGCACCGAAGATGGCATCGCGCGTGCCGTAGAAGAACCCGAGCGCGCCCAGCGCTTGCTGCAGCTCAAGCACGTCATGCCCGTGGAAGTAGGGCATGCGCAGATACAGCGTGCGGTCGCCCAGGTTGTAGGTGGCGTCCACCAAGGCCGCCCACACCTTCTCGGTCACCTCTTCGCTCGGCGGGAGCGCCGAGGCAGCGAGGAACTCGGCCAAAGCGGCGGCGGTAGCGTCATCGAAAATGCCGGTGATGGCGTCCTCGGGAAGATGCCCGATGCGGGCCAGGCGCGTCTGCACGTCCTCGACGGCGGCGCCGGTGTCGTTTCTCTTGATAGGTTCCATGTTACTTCAACCTGTTCACGAACCAGTCGGCCATGGATACGAGCAAGTCGCGGTACTGCGAGGGGGGCAACGCCCCGGCCAACCGCGCCTTGGCATTCAGCGTCAGATCCTCGGCAAAGGTGCGGGCGTAATCGATGGACCCCGTCTCCTCCATGATGGCCACGGCCTCGGCGAGCACCTCCGGGCCGCGCTCCTTCGACGACAGGATCTCGACGAGCCGCTCGCGGGCCGCAGGCTCAGCGTTCTGCAAGGCGTGCACCACGACCAGCGTGCGCTTGCCCTCGGTGATGTCGCTGCGGAAGTCCTTCTTCTTGGCCTCGTCGGTGCCCACGAGGTTCAGCAGATCGTCCTGAATTTGGAAGGCGAGGCCCGTGTCCAGACCGTAGCTGCGCAGAGCTTCCACGATCTCGTCGTCGGCGCCGCCCACAATGGCGCCCACGGCCAGGGGCACAGCACCCGAGTAGTGGGCCGTCTTGTGGATAGCCATGGTGAGGTAGTCCTCGGGCGTGATGTCGTAGCGCCCGTCGCGGGCCCAACCCAGATCGAGCGCCTGGCCCTCCACCGTGCGGCAGGTCATGGCGATGAGCTCCTTGATGACGCGCACCTTCACGGCGTCCTCCAGAAGCGGATCGTTCACCACCGGGCCGTTCACCATGGAAAGGGCCAAGTCCCCCATGTTGATGGCCAGCCCCAGCCCCTCGGTGAGGTGCAGGCAGGGCTCGCCGCGGCGCAGCTCGGCCTCGTCGGCGATGTCGTCGTGAATGAGAGCCGCGGAATGGAAATGCTCGATAGCCGCGGCGGCGGTGGCAGCGCGATCGGGATCGCCGCCCACGGCCAGGCAGGCCGCGAAGCAGATGAGCGGGCGGTGGCGCTTGCCCGCGTTCTCACTGTAATGGTAGAGCGGATCGTACAGGTAGCGATCCATATCCCCATGAGTCCCATGGGGAATGTAACTGTTGATCAGCTCCCCGACCGGATCGGCATAAGCTTTCAAATAGTCTTCGAACGTGACGGGCGTCTCTTCGACGCTGGCGAGGATTTCTGAGATGTTCTTCATAGCGCTTTCTTGCCAGAGGGCGGTCGTTTCAGCATCGAACCATAATACCACGGGCTCACGGCCCCGCACCGCGCGATCAGCCCACCGACAAGAATGTAAGATTTGACGGCGTCAGGCGGCAGAGTACCGAACGCCGGACAGCAAAGGAACGGGATCCGACGTTGCTGGCCGAATCCCGTTCCTGAGAAAAACTTTTTTCAATCGAAACGGCTACGCGGCGCAGTCCTCGGGCTCAAGCTCGGGAACCCGCGCGGCAACCGAAGCTTCGATCCGGCAGTCGATGAGCGCCCGGCGCACGCGCAGCACGGCGTAGGCGCCGAAGACCACCGTGTACACTGCCACGGTGACCAGCGCCGCCTCGCCGCCGCGGCTCGCAGCCGGCGCGAGCATCAGCATCAGGTGCACGTACACCAAGCCGAAGAACACGTAGGCCCACCGCTGAAGACGCTTCCAGCTTTCGGTGCGCATATGCTTTTTCACGAAGCCGAACGACGTCACGCCGAGCACCAACAGCAGAACAAGCAGCGCCAGCGCCACCACCAAAGCACTCAGCACGTTCGCCCCCATCGCGCCCCCGAGCCGTGGCGCATAGGAGGCCAGATACACCGCCATATGTCCGCAGGCCAGAATGCACGCGAGGATGGAAAGCTCCGCACGCACCGGCTTCAGCCACTGGTGAACCCGCGAGCCTTTCGCGAACACGCCGATGTACATAACCACCACGAACAGTGCCAGCGACAGCATGCACTTGCCCATAAGCAGCGTGAGCGGACTCGTCACCGCGCGCGGCAGCAGCCCCTCAATACCCGCGATATACGCCACATCCGCCACCACGGCCAGGGCGTAGAACGCCACGGGCCACTTATGCAACGGCTGCCGCAGCGCGAGCACAGCAACAATAGTCGCCACGAGAACCATAAGAAACGTCACGGACTACCCCTTACCTTTGTTGCAGGCCCTCGCGCTCATTGAGCGCGGCCAGCAGAAGATGCCCGTAAGCAGCGAGTGCGCCATAGAAGCGCTTGGCTACGACATCGATCTTACCTGCCTCAGCGAGACGATCGACCTCTTCGGCGGTGTGCTTGAAGAAATCCGGCATCCACTGGGAGACGTGCGCGCAAACGAAATCCGCAGACCGATCCCGCCAGAGCGCCGCGCTTTCCTCGTCGCCCTCACGCAGCGCCTTCGCCTCGCTGCCGATCAGAAACGAAAGAAACGCCCATTCGTTCCAGACGCTATCGCAAGGCTCAGTCTCGGCATCCTTCGGGAGGACGCCACTCTCGCGCATAGTCCGCTCGACGCGCAGGGTCAGCGCCGAGCGAAACAGCGCCGGCTCCCCAGGTACGCCCGCACGCACATGGATAAACGCGCTCTCGTAGGGAAAGACAGCCACCCCTCTTCCCTGGCGAACGTAGAGGAGCGACCACGCTCGTCGAAGGGCGCTGCACAAGGCGTCTACCTCCTCGTTCCCAACGCACCCGAACCCTTCACAGAGTATCTCGACAGCGTCTCCTTGCCCGTCGCCGTGCTCTGAGACGATATCTCGCGCGCAGCCTATTGCATCGTCACGTACCAGCCCACTTGTCACGGCCAAAGCCAAATCGCTATCGGGAAAACGCGTCAAGGCACCCATCAGCTCGCAGCCATCGGCCAAACCGATCGTCTCTCTCATATTTCCCGCACCCACGAAGCCTCCTTGCAAAGAGGCGGGCACCGCACCCATCGACACCCGCCTTACGTACCGCCTTAACGCCGGCGTCTACTTCAAGTAGTAGACGTTTGGACTTGTCCCCGCCGACTCCATCATAAGATGGAAGTCGCGACCTTCGATAGCCTTCGATACCGCAGAATCGGGATCATCGAGATCGCCCCAATAGCGGGCACGCCCTGGGCACAACTGCATACAAGCCGGCTCCTCCCCCCGATCGATGAGATTCTTACAGAACGTGCACTTCTCCACCGTGCCGGGCGTATGGGGCGGCGCATCGAACTCGCCGACCTCAACCTCAAGATAATACTCAGGGTTGTCGCTAATCAAACTGCGAACACCCTCGTAGGGACAAGCCTTGATGCACGACTCACACCCAATGCACAGATCAGTATCGACGAACACGATACCGTCTTCTCGCTGCTGGGTCGCGCCGGTGGGGCACGCGCTCAGGCAAGCAGGCTCCGCGCAATGCTGGCACTGCATAGGCAGGAAGTTCAGCGTGCAATTGGGGAAGGTGCCGCCAGCGTTGTCGTTGGCAAGAGCGCCGCGCGACACGGCGGTGCCAATGCTGTCAAAATCGTCATCGCCTTTGGTGTACACAACGTTGTACGTCAGCTCCTTCGGCAGATTGTTCGCCATTTTGCACGCCGCAGCGCACGCCTGGCATCCAATGCAACGACGAAGGTCGATCGCCATTCCGTATCGAGTCATCTATCTCAGCCTCCCTAGAGCTTCTCAATGGCCACAGCGCAGTCGAAATAGGACTGGTTTCTGCAAGCCTGGTTGTAGTCGTTGAAGGTTGTGCGGGCAAGATCACCGTCAATGTGCTCACGGGTCAGGAAGCTGCGCGGGCAATGAACCGCTTTGCGCTGCTGACCGGGATTAAGAACAGCCAGCATGGTGACCGAACCGCGATCATTGTAGAGGCGAATGGTGTCCCCCTCTTCGATGCCGAGCTCGGCGGCGTCTTCCGGATTGATGCGGCAAACTGGCGCGGCCTCGAACTCCTTCAGATAGTCCACGTCGTACCACTGAGTATGAGCGCGGGTGCGCATATGCTCACAGCAAATGGTGAAGGGGAACTTCTCGCGAATGGGATTGGAGAGATCGGCCTCGCGAGCCGGCTCCCAGAACACGGACAACTTCTCTTTCTCCAAATCCAATTCCTGGCCCATATTGTAGTCGGGCTGCGGCGCCTCGCGGTAAAACATGGCGCGTCCCGTGGCGGTTCCAAAAACGCCGCCCTCGAAGGCGATAGTGGGATCGTTGTCACAGCGCAGGTAATTCTTCTCGCGAATCTTGTCGATGGTGATCCCCTTTTCCTGCCCATAGGGGGTGGAGAGGACAACGTTCAGATACTCGTCGGCGGTGAACTGGAAGAAGTCACCGTACCCCATAGCCTCGGCGATGAGCTTGTATATCTCAAAATCGGGCTTGCTTTCGTACAGCGGCTCGACGGCCTTCTCGTTCCACAGCAGATAGGGGTTGCAGTAGTAGCGCACGCGCAAATCCTCGGTCTCGAACCAATGGCAAGCGGGCAGCAGGATATCGGCATACAGCGCGGTGTCGTTCATAGTCATATCCTGGATGACGATGAACTCGATCGCGTTCATGAGCTCCAAAGTCTTGTTCTGATCCGTTTGATTCGAAACAACGTTAGTGCAAGAGGCATAGAAAGACTTGATGGGGAAGTCCTCGCCAAGCTTTTTGCCCGTGGGCACGATGTTATTGCAGAAGTCGGTCCAGTTGAGAATGGCGCCGACGCCTTGGGGAACTTCGCCCGTGGCGCTCGGCATCGTAATGCAGGCCTGCACGTTGCCCTCTCCAAAGTTCGGCTCGCCAGTGAACAGACCCGAACCCGACCGACCCATCTGGCCGGACACGAGCAAGAGGGAATTGACGCATTTCGAGCTGTACATGCCGTTGTTGTAGTGGTTCAGGCCGAACTTCATGTCCGTCTGAACATCGCCTTCTTGCGTGTAAAGGTGCGCGAGATGCTGAATGTCCTCAACGCTCACACCAGTCACTTCAGAAGTGTGCTCCAGCGTCCACGGCTCAACAGCTTCCCGAATCATCTCCATTTCTGTGCGCACCGCGATGCCCTCGATCGGAGCCACGCCGCCAAGCGCGGGCTTAGTGGCCTGGGCCAGAGGCACGGCGCTGGAGCTCGCCTCATCCCACACTACATACGGGTCGACGGGAATCTCTTGGCCCTGAGCATTAGTAGTGGTCTCAGTTGGCTCCACGCCCAAATCGCTCATGCGCAAGAACATACCGTCTTCCTTGATCAGCAGGGGCGCCTCGGTGTGGTCGCGCAGGAAATCAGTCGCCTCCCAACCTTGCTCGAAGATCTCGCGAATAGCACCGAGCGCCAAAGCGCCATCAGTAGCCGGATGAACAGGGATGAACCAGTCGGACTTCGAGGCCATAGTGCGATAAGCGATGTCGATAACAACAAGCTCAGTGCCGGCGTCACGGGCTTCGAGGAAGAAGTGAGCGAGCTGCTTCTGGGACACTGCCGTGTCACCACCCCAAATCACATGGTGTTTGGCGTTGATGGCGTCTGATGAGCGATTGCCGTAGGGGCCAGCTCCGAACATGTAGGCCCAGGCCATCGGCGTAGCGATATCGCGATCCGGCAGGACCCGGCTCGCACCCATGACGTTCAGAAGTCGGGCCATGACAGAACCCTCCGGCGCACCGCCGCCGAGCGTACCAGTGTTGCCGCTGCCCAAGAAGAACGCAATGGACGTGGGGCCGAACTCTTCCCGATAGCTCTTCCATTTCTCAGCGATCTCAGCAATCGCCTCATCCCAGGTGATACGCTCGAACTCCCCGCTTCCGCGCTCGCCCACGCGACGCATGGGGTACTGCAAACGCTCGGAGCTGTACACGCGAGCAGGCTGGACAAGGCCCTTCGGGCAAATACGATCGAACTCGGGGCCGTCATCGAAGTGACCCGCTGTCGTACGAACCACGCGACCATCGCGCACATGAACATTCAGATAGCAGCCCTGACCGCACTGGGCACGGCATGCGCCCGCATAAATCTGGGTCTCCGGAACCTCCACCGGCTCCTCGCCCGTTTCCGCCAGCGTCTCCTTGGCGGGAGCACAACCGACAAGCGCGCCGGTTGCCGTCAGTGCGGCCGCCCCCTTGATGAAGTTTCTGCGCGAGAAACTCATGCCCGTTTTCGATTCGGTCATGTTCTGACTCCTCTCTCTCCCTCGCGGGCTCGGACGACGCGACGCAGGGGAGGGGTCGTAGCGTCACGTCGTTCGAGCAGGAAAAGTCTCCTCGTTGGACTTTTCGATGTTCCCATTCTGCCCAAGCCCCCGATTAATAGCGATACGCCGCGTCTAAGCTTTGCGTTAAGCTGACCTTAACCGGAGATTAAGACGCCAATCGGCAATGGTTCTGATCAGGGCGTTTTAGGATTTGGTGACGTTTCATTTTAGGATTTGGCGACGTTTTACTTTAGGATTTGGCACTCGGTGCGACCCGAAAAACTCGCGCCGAAATCGCCGCTATCCCAAGGTGTCGGCCATTTTGTAGCCGACGCGCTGGACGGTCAGCAGGTACTTGGGCTCGCTGGGGTTCTCCTCTATCTTCTCGCGGATCTTGCGCACGAACACGGTGATGGAGTTCGAATGCGCGTCCACCTCTCCTTCGCCCCAGATGTACTCCTGAATCTGGCTGCGGGTGAACACCTTGCCCGGATGCGTCGCCAGGAAAGCCACGATCTCGAACTCCTTGGTGGTCAAGTTCGCAGGCCGGCCGCCCACAAGTACCTGGTACTCGTCGAAGCGCACCTCCAAATCCCCGATGGTCACCGATCCGTCGCGGGCCGTGCAGCGGGCAAACTCGATGGTGTCCTTGTGGCGGCGGATGTGGGCCTCGATGCGCAGGATGAGCTCGGTGGCGTCGAAGGGTTTGGTCACGTAGTCGTCGCCCCCGGCCCGAAACCCGATGGACTTGTCCACGATGTCGTTTTTCGCCGACAGGAAGATGATGGGGATGCGCCGGCCCTCGGCGCGGATGCGCGTGCACAAGTCGAACCCGTTCATGCCCGGCAGCATGACGTCCAAAAGCAGCAGATCCGGCTTCTCGGTGGCGAGCATCTCCAGTCCCGACTCGGCGTCGGTGGCCCCGCAGTACTCGTAGCCGCTCTTCGTGAGCAGCTTCTCGATGGCCATATGCAGGCTCTTCTCGTCGTCGATGAGCATCACCTTGTACACAGCCGCCTCCTCGTCTCTCGTGCTACGCGGCCCCAGGGCGCCGCCGCGCCGGCCGCGTACCGCCCCGGCACCCTCGCCCGGCCCGCTTATTCGTCCTCGTCCAACTCTACCACGGCCGCGACGGGAATGCGCACGGTGAACGCGCTTCCCTCCCCCAGCACGCTTTCCACCGTCACCGTATACCCCTGGGCCACCGCGTACTCGCGCACGAGCGCGAGCCCCAGCCCGCTGCCGCTGTAGATGCGCGTCGCCGAGCTGTCCACCTGGAAGAACCGCTCGAAGATGCGCTCCTGGTTCTCCGACGCGATGCCGATGCCGTTATCGGACACCGTCACCAGCACATCCCCCGTGGCCTCCTCGCGCACGGCGGCGATGGCCACGGTGCCCCCGGCCGGCGTGAACTTCACCGCATTGCTGCCCAAGTTCTCCAGAATGCGCAGCATCTTCTCGTAATCGCCGGAAACGAGCGGCACGTCCGGCGCCACCGTCGTTGTCAGCGTCACCCGCGCCCCCACGGCCAGAGGGCCGATAGTCCCCTGAGCCGAAGCGACGATGTCGCCCAAGTCCATCAGCTCCATGGACACCGCCATGGCCCCCGCGTCCGACCGCGCGATGTCCAGCATGTCGTTGATCATCCCCAGAAGCACCGAGCTGGACTTGCGCACCTCCTCCCAGCTGCGCCGCTCCTCCGCATCAGCCCCACCCGATTCCAACGCAATCTGCGCCAGCGTGATGATGGAGGTGAGCGGGGTGCGCAGCTCGTGGTTCACCATAGAGAGCAAATCGCTCTTCACCTGGGACTCCTTCGCCAGCTTCTCGCTTAAGGCCTCCAGGCTGTCGCGCTGGGCGGCCAGCTCCTCGTTGGCGCGGCGCAAGTCCTGGGTACGCGCCTCCACCTGCTCTTCCAGCCCCCCATAGGTGATGCGCAGCTCGCGGGCCATGGCGTTGAAGCGGTCGATAAGACTCGCCATCTCCCGCGCCGTGCCCGCATCGTCCATGGATTGCGCGAGCCGGCCCTCGCCCACTTCCCCGAAGGCCCGCTTCATGGCCTCCAGCGGGCGCAGCACGAACACGGTCATGAGCCCGAAGACCACCAGTCCGATGAAGGTGGCCAGAAGCAGGAAGAACCCCACGTCGCGGATGACGTTCTCGCGCAGGGCCTGGTACTGCTGCTCCAGCGGAATGACGATGCTGATGGCGCCGCCGATGGAATCCAGCGTCCAGCCCTCCTTCGGAAACCCGGTGATGTCGATCTCCCCGGCCGGTTCGCCATGGCACTCAAGGCAGCTCTCGTTTACCCTGAGCGCCTGCACATAGCGGAACTGCGCGGCGCCGTTGTCGGCCGAAGTTTGGGCGCGGTCGACCTCGGCCGGGTCGTCGCTCACAATGCGGAAGAACTCCTGAGTGTCCTTTTGCTCGTTGAACAGGGCCAGCGCCTCGGTTTCGAAGGCATCGGGCTTGTCCTGAGCCCGGCGCGGCTCGAAGTTCGTGTAGCGGATGGAGTAGTTGTTGCCCGCCGAGAAGATGGCGCCGACGCTCTTGCCGACGATGGCGCAGTGCAGCCCCTTGAACTCGTAGACGCCCGTCGTTGTGTTGTTGATGGTGTGCTGGGAGTTGTCCATGAACTCCCACACGGCGTCCATCTCGCGCGCGAAGGTGCGCGCCTCCTCGGCGAGCGAGTCCTCCATGTTCTGGGTTTGCATGCGGATGTCGAAGAGCGTGAACACCGCGGTGGCCACCACGAACACGAAGGTGAGCACGAGCAGCGATACCACTCGCAAGCTGATATTGCGTATCCTCATGGCCACCCCCTCGCACCGACAAGATTCTCCAAGTTCCCATGGTAACCCGACGCCTGCGCACCGCAGCCTAAGTTTTGCCTAAGCTTTCGATTAACAGGATATTAAGGGATGAGGGGTGGAAATCTTGACGGGAAGTCGATAAAGTGAGGGCGAAAGCTTCGGCGCGCTCCTTGTTCCCTGTCGGCGGCGCGCATCTGGGCTGCACCGAGAAAGCATCGTGGAAAGGAAGAGCCTCGTGAGCCTTCGCCCCCTCCTCGCATCGCGAAAGGCAGCCAGGGCCTTTGCCCTGGTTCTCGCGGTGTGCCTGGGGCTGTCCATCATGCTGGGAGCCGCCGCGCCCGAAAGCGATGCCGACGAGGTGCCGCCCTTCCGCTTCACGGGGCGCATGGGCCAGGGCGTGTGCGACACCTTGTGGGTGTGGGCCCACCACCTTGATGAGGCCCGCCAGGATGTGCTCACCGAGCAATCCCTGCAGGCAGCGCGCCGGGCCGAGCCCGCACCTTCGGCCGACGACGACAGAACGCCCAATGCCGCAAGCAGCCTCATCTGCTTCCTCGGCGAGGAAGTGCCCTATCGCCAGGGCGAGCCAGCCGACATCACCGCGCCCGACGGCTACGCCAGCACCTGGGTGGGCACCGGGTGCGTCTCCGACAACGCGAACACCTACTTTATCGGCCACAACCCCGGCGTCTTCGAGCGCGTCATGGATTTGGAAATCGGCGACAAGATCACCGTGTTCGACGACGACGGCGCCTCGCGTACCTACTACGTCTTCGACACGCTCTTTCTGCCCAACGGGTCGAACTACTTCGTCTACGAGGGCCGCATCGCGCCGACCGGCGAGACCATCACCCTGCAGACCTGCACCGGAGACAACCAGCGGGTGCGCTGCGTCATGGCCCGCTAGGGGCGACGGGCGCGAACGTCGCGCGAAGCGCTCTCTTGTCGTGGTATCATGCGTACATTCGCCGTTATCGGACGGCACACGATACGCGGGGGCGTGGCGGAATTGGCATACGCAGCGGACTTAAAATCCGCCTCTTCGGATTGTGGGTTCGAGTCCCACCGCCCCTACCATCAATCTTCCCGGGCAGCCTCGAAGATCATGCCGTGGAGGATATCCGATTCGCTGGCCGTATAGGCGTCCGCGCCGGCCAGAGCCAGCACCTCTTCCAAAATGACGAATCCGGCCACGATGACGCCGGCGCGCTTCGGATCGAGCCCCACCGTGGTCTTGCGCTCTTCCAGCGGCTCGGCGGCCAGACGTTCCTCGATGGCCGCAAGCTCTCTAGCAGCGACGACGGCCTTGTGCACGCGGGAGGAATCGTAGACCTCCATGGCCTCGCGGATGCTCACGACGCTCGTGGCCGTGCCGGCCACGGCCACCACGCGGTCGATGGCGAACCCGGCGGTGGCCAAGCCTTCGAAATACGGCGCCATGGTCTCGCGAATCCACTGACGGGCCGCATCCATCTGGTCTGGCGTCGGCGGATCGTCGCGGAAGAACCGCTCCGTCACGCGACGGCACCCGATGTTGAAGGAATGGGAAGCAACGGGATCCTCGCCGAAGCGGCCGGCCACCACTTCCGTCGAGCCGCCGCCGATATCGACGACGAGCAGGTTCTCGCCGGGGAAATCGCTGGAAGCGCCCAAGAACGTGAGCTGCGCCTCACGGGAGCCGGGGATCACCGCCAACGTGACGCCGCGCTCTGCCAAGCGGGCCGCGAACTCAGGACCGTTGGCCGCATCGCGGGAGGCTGAGGTGGCCATGGCGATGAGCCGTCGCACGGGATGCTCGGGGGTATCGTAACGTGCGAGCACCTCCAAGTAGCGATCCACGCAGGCGAGCACCCGCTCGATAGCCGCCTCGGACAGGCGCCCCGTAGCGTCCACGCCCACGCCTAGATCGGTGATGGCGTACTCCTTGTCCACGTCGATGATGCGTCCGTCCTCCACGTCCGCCACAAGAAGACGGCAGGTCACCGTCCCGATATCCAAGGCCCCATAGCGCCCATCAGCGTACGTCATATCGTGCTCCTGTCGATGTTCAACCTTATTCCACGCCGAAGAGGGGGTCGAGGAGATCCGAGTACCAGGTGTCGGGGGCGGTGATGTCCTCGGAAACGATGTTGCCGCGGAACTCGGAGGCCTCGTCTTTCTCGTCCAGCCCGCTCACGGACACGGCGTGCTCGCCCTCGTGCACCCAGCCGAGCTGCGTGCGAGCCGCGTCCTCGACGCCGGCCTCGGTAGAAAGGGCATCCACCGACGCCTCGATGGCAGCGTTGCGCTCCGTGACGGCCTCATACTCGGCAGCGAGGCGATCGCGCTCGCGGATATCCTGGTAGAGTTGCTGAGCGGGCCCGTAAAGGAAGGCCGCCCCCAGCCCCAGGCACAGCACCGTGGCGCAGGTGATGACGAAAGGCGCCCGCGTAAAGAAAGGAGCCTTCGCCTCGGGCATCTTGACGCGTCCGGAGACGCCCGATTCCTTCTGCTGCATCCGAGACGAGCGGCGATGCGACGAGCCCATCTCGCCTTTGTACACGGCGGCGCGCGGACCGGCTTGGGAGGCGTCCGAGGGCTTACCGGCCTCGTACTGGCGATAGTAGGCGCGACCCGCCCGCTCTTTCGCGCGCTGGCGTCGCTTCTTGCCGAACCGGGAGGTCAGACGGCCCAAGGGTCCCAAGGGGGCTTCCAGCTCCTCGTCGTCGACATCTGCGGCGCGCGCGGCCCCGCGCGATTCCAAAGAGCCCGGCCCGCGGTGGGCGTCGCTCATGGAAAGGGGCGCGTAGCGAGAACCAGATGCCGGCGCGGCGAACGACCGGGCCGAAGAGCGCCCGGCGCTTGCGGCTCGACCGGTCACGCGCACCTCGAAATCCGGGTCGTCGGCAAAGCGGCCGGCATGGGCGCGCACAGGCGGCGTCTGGCGCGCACGACGATCCGACGCAACGCGTCGCGCTGTGTCGAAGGAAACGATATTCGCCTGTCGTGGCACGGGAGTTCGCTCGTCCTTTCGCTGCCGGGGTTCGTTTCTGGTGCGGGTAGTCAGTCGAAAGCGGGTAGATTATCGGTCAGGCGCCGAGGCGCCCCTTGCTCACAAGTCGAGGCTACGGACGAACGCGCCCCATTTCTCGAAGGAGGCATCGCTGATGGCGTGTTCCATCTGGCAGGCCTCGACTTCCGCCACCTCGGGTTCGATCCCCAAGGCCTTGGTCAGAAAGTCGAAGAGCATGCGATGGCGGTCGAGCACCGACCGACCGTAGGCGTAGCCCGCCTCGGTCAGCGTGATGTCGCCGTAGTGCGGTTGCACGACCAGCTCCTGCTCCTTCAGAGCGGAGATGGCCTTGTTCACCGACGCTTTGGAAACGCCCAGCTTGTTGGCCACATCCACCGAGCGTACGGGCGCGTCGGTCGTGCCGCCCAGCATGACGATGGCCTCGAGGTAATCCTCGTGGGACATGGACGTTTTCACCACAGCAATCTCCTTATCGAACAAGTCAGATCATCATAGCACGGCGCGCGAAGAAAAAAGAGGCTCGGAGCCGAAACTTCCGAGCCTCTTTCACATTGTCTTCGCCAAACGGTTACGGACGGCGCGGGGCCTGATCCCCCACGGCCTTGGCGGCGGCTTGGGCCATAGCCTCGGCTGCCTGGCAGCACGGCGGCATCTCGTCACCGGCACCCGTGCCGGTGATGCGGCTTGAAACGGTCGGTCGAACGGCCGAAGCGCAGTGGGAGCAGCCGGCGCAGCCCCCTTCTCCATCGCCGCAATGGTCGCCGCAGTCGCACAGGCCGCGGCGCGTCATGCGCCGGATGGCGAGCACCGCCAGGGCCAGGATGACCAGAAGGATGACGACGGTGGGGAAATTGAGGCTGAGCTCTTGCATGGTGCTTCCTTACAACTTAGGCGTTCTTGCTCGCCGCTTCCAGCCTGCCCGCGCCCTTGGGCTTGGCGGCCGGGCGGAACAGCAGGTACAGCATGCCCGCGGCCACCACGACAGCCAGCGCCGTGAACGGGCCGAAGGCGATCTCACCGGCGATAAGGCCGCCGAACTGGTAGATCATGAGGCCCACGCACCAGGCGAAGGCGCACATGTAGCCGATGGCGGCCCAGGTCCACTTCGCCGACATCATCTGGCGACGGATAGTGCCGATGGCCGCGAAGCACGGCGCACACAAAAGATTGAAGGCGCAGAAGGCCATGATGGCCGCCGAGCTGCCGCCGAGCATGGCGGCAAACGAGGCCCACAGCGACGGGTCGGTCTCGCCGATTTCCTCGCCGAGGCTCGTGATGACGCCCACGGTGGCCACGACGTTCTCCTTGGCCACAAGACCCGTGATGGAGGTGACGGTAGATTCCCAGTTGCCGAAGCCGAGCGGCGCGAAGATCCAGGCGAGCAGGTTGCCGAGGCCAGCCATGAGGCTGTACTGGATATAGTCGTCAACCTCGGGGTCGAGCAGGCCGAAGGAGCCCTCGTAGAAGCCGAAGTTCAGCAGGAACCAGATGACCATAGAGGACAGGAAGATGATGGTACCGGCTTTCACCACGTAGCTGCGCACGCGCTCCCACATGGAAAGCAGCACGTTCTTCACCGTGGGCAGATGGTATTGGGGAAGCTCCATGATGAAGGGGGCCACCTCGCCGGAGAAGGCGCGGAACTTCTTCAGGATAATGCAGGACAAGATGATGGCGAACAGCCCCAGGAAGTAGAAGACGGGCGCGACCCACCAGGTTGCCTCGTAGTCGCCGCCGGCCAGGGCGCCGAAGACGAGCGCGATGATGGGCAGCTTGGCGCCGCAGGGGATCATAGTCGTCGTCATGATGGTCATGCGGCGATCCTTCTCGTTCTCGATGGTCTTGGTGGCCATGACCGCGGGCACACCGCAACCGGAGGCAATGAGCATTGGGATGAAGGATTTGCCGGACAGACCGAAGCGGCGGAACACGCGGTCCATGATGAAGGCGACGCGGGCCATGTATCCGCAACCCTCCAAGAAACCGAGCAGGATGAACAGCACGATCAGCTGCGGGATGAAGCCGATGACGGCGCCCACGCCGGCGATGATGCCGTCCAGCACGAGCGACTGCACCCAGGGAGCGGCGCCGATGGATTCAAGCCAGCCGCCCACCACGACGGGCACGCCCACGTGGTAGAAGCCGTAGTCGGCTGGATCGGGCTCCTCCAACTCGCCGGCTTCGAAGGCAGCCACGCCCTCGTCGGTCTCGAGGATGCCCTCGAACTCCTCGACGGCGGCCTCGTACTGTTCGGTGCCGGTGTAGAGCCAGCCGTCGCCGAACAGGCCGTCGTTGGCCCAGTCGGTCACGATGGTGCCCACGGTGGACACCGAGATGTAGTACACGAGGAACATGATGACGATGAAGATCGGGATGCCCAGGATGCGGTTGGTGACCACGCGGTCGATCTTCTGGGTGGTGGTCATGATCTTCGGGGACTTCTTCACGCAGGCGTCACAAACCTCCGTGATATTGTCGTAACGCTCGTTGGTGATGATGGACTCGGCGTCGTCGTCCTCCGCATCTTCCAGATGCTCGCGGATGGCGACGATCTTCGAGAGCGCGGCGGCCGGCAGGTTCAGCGCGTCGATGGTGAGCTGCTCGCCTTCCAGGAGTTTGATGGCGTACCAGCGAGCATGGCGGCCCTTGATGGCCGCGCCGGCCACGTCGATGACCTGGGCTAAGGCCTCTTCCACCTCGTTGGTGAAGCGCAGGGTGGTCGCAGGGGCGGAGCCCTTCTTGCCCGCCTCGATGGCGGCCTTCACAACCTCCTCCATGCCGCGGCCCTTGAGCGCCGAGGTCGGCACCACCGGGCAGCCCAAGCGCTTGGCAAGGGCATCGACGTCGATCTTATCGCCGTTTTTCTCCACGAGATCCATCATATTGAGGGCCACGACCACGGGAATGCCCAGATCGATGATCTGGGTGGTGAGGTAGAGGTTGTGCTCGAGGTTCGTCGCGTCCACCAGGTTGATGACCGCGTCCGGTTTGCCGCTCATGAGGTAGTCGCGGGTGACGATCTCCTCGGGGGTGTAGGGCGAGAGCGAGTACACGCCGGGCAGGTCGGTGACGACCACCCCCTTATCGGCGCGGTAGCGGCCCTCTTTTTTCTCAACGGTCACGCCGGGCCAGTTTCCCACGTACTGGTTCGCGCCGGTCAGATCGTTGAACATGGTCGTCTTGCCGCAATTGGGGTTGCCTGCAAGGGCAATGTTGATAGCCATGATCAGCCTTTCCTTCTCCAAAAAACCGTTGTTCGCCGGGCCCTTCTCGCGCCTCCCAATGCGCGCCGCGGCGAAGACAGAAGTTAGATAAAACTAACTAGAGGGGAGAAAAAATGCGCCCTCGGGCGCAGGGGGGTGCGGTTCCCCTAGGATACGAGCACGTTTTGCGCCTCGTCCTTGCGAAGCGACAACTCGAACCCGCGGACAGTCACCTCGATGGGGTCTCCCAAAGGCGCCACCTTGCGCACGTAGATATCGGTGCCCTTGGTGATGCCCATATCCATGATGCGGCGCTTGATGGCGCCCTCGCCCACCAGGCGGCGCACCGTCGCCGATTGCCCCACGGGCACATCGCGCAGGGTCTTGTCCTCAGCCATGTTCTTCCTTTCTGTCCTCTCGGCGATTCCGGTTGATTGGGTCGGCACGACAACGCAGGCGCCCCGCGGCGTCCGTCATTGCGATCGCGCGACGACGCGAACGCCTCTTGACGCCCATCTTTGCGGGCGCGCGACGGGCGTGCCTTCTTATGAAACGATGATCTTCGCGGCCACCGATTTATCGAGCGCCACACTCGCGCCCTTGATCTCCACGATGAAGTTTCCTGCCTGCTCGGAAACGACGGACACCTTCGCTCCCTCGACGAACCCGAGGTTCTCGAGATGATGGTGCACATCGCCCTTTCCCCGCACGCGGACAACTTGAGCGGCATCGCCGCGACGCAGGAACGTCAGCGGCATCGGCTGGCACGACGCGCCCGCGCTGCTGGCCCGGCAGACGGCGCTCTCCATAACCATCGCATTGCTCATGATGACTCCAATCAATGTTAGCTGCATGCAACATTGTATTGTAGCCAAAAGTTAGACTATGTAAACCCTAAAAGTTTGCTTTTTCATACTTTGTCACGTGAGCGCGAAACTCGCACAGTCCGCCTGAAACGCCCCTCCAAAGAGCGGGCGACGTGGTATCCTTTATCCCATCTGACCTCTTTGAAGAAGGATGATTCATGGCGCAACGCATCGATCGGGCCGCCTCGTTCGGCCAGAACCTGTACGTGGACACGCGTGGAGCAGCCGGCGAGCCGGTGTCTTTCACCCAAGCCGTCATCAACGGCCTGGCCCAAGGCGGCGGTCTCTACGTTCCCGAAGAGCTGCCGACGCTGAGCCTTGACGAGATCTGCGCTCTGGCGCGTCTCCCCTACGCCCAGCGGGCGGCCGCCATCTACAAGGCGTTCAACGTCGACCTGCCTGACGAGGCCATCGACGAGCTCATGGGCCGCGCCTATGGCGACAATTTCGACGATGAGGCCATCTGCCCTATTACCTCACTGGACGAGAGCACCCACATCCTGGAGCTGTGGCACGGGCCGACGAGTGCCTTCAAGGACATGGCCCTGCAGTGCCTGCCCCACTTCTTCTCGGCCAGCGCCGAGAAGCTGCGCGAGGAGGGGACGCTCGATCACGAGTTCATGATCCTCGTGGCCACCTCCGGCGACACCGGCAAGGCCGCCCTGGAGGGTTTCAAGGGCGTAGACGGCGTTTCCATCGGGGTGCTATTCCCCGATGGCGGCGTGAGCGACATCCAGCGCAAGCAGATGGTCACCACCACCGGAGACAACGTGCAGGTGTGGGCCGTGCGCGGCAATTTCGACGACTGCCAGACCGGCGTCAAGCACGCCTTTGCCGACGAGAAGTTCGCCGAGAAGTTGCTGGACGAGTACCGCATCGCCCTTTCCAGCGCCAACTCCATCAACTGGGGGCGGCTGCTGCCTCAGGTGGTCTATTACATCTCCAGCTATGCCGAACTCGTGGCGGCGGGCAAGATCGAAGCCGGATGCCCCATCGACGTGTGCGTTCCCACGGGCAACTTCGGCAACATCCTGGCCGCTTGGTACGCCAAGCAAATCGGGGTGCCCATCGAACGGCTGCTGTGCGCCAGCAACGACAACCGCGTGCTCACCGACTTCATCAACACCGGCACCTACGACATCTCCGACCGCGAGTTCATTCTTACCTCCTCTCCCTCGATGGACATTCTCGTCTCCTCCAACCTCGAGCGCCAGCTCTTCGAGCTCACGGGCCGCAATGGCGAGGCTATTCGCCAGTGGATGGCCGATCTGGCCGACGCCCGCTGCTTCCGTGTAGACGCCGAGACGTTCCGCCGCGTGCGGGAGAACTTCAGCGCCGATTCCGTGGACAACGCCACCTGTCTCGCCACCATCCGCGAAGTGCTCGACGCCCACGACTACCTGCTGGATCCCCACACCGCTGTGGCCTACGCCGCCGCTCAGAACCTGCGCGGCGAGAACCCCGTCCTCATCGCCTCCACGGCCCACTGGGCAAAATTCGGCAACAACGTCTACCGGGCGCTTCACGGCATCGAGCCTTCTGGCGAGCTGCCCGCGGACGTGGCCGCGCTCACCGGTTGCGAGCTGAACAAGCTCATCGCCGAGGAAACGGGCAAGCATCACATCCCCGCCGGACTTGCCAACCTAGATACAATGCAAGTACGATTCACCGAAGTTATCGACAACGACGTCGAGGCCATCGAGGACGCCGCCGAGGCGTTCCTCGCCCGCTAGGCCTCCCGGGAACGGAAGCGATGCCATCATGGGCCAGTTGAAGAACCTCTCCACCACCGTCCGCCTCACCGTGGCGAACCCCTCTTCCGAGAACAAGTCCGCCTTCGGACCGGGCATCGCCAAGCTCTGCCTGGGCGTGCGCGAGATGGGCTCCCTCAACGCGGCCGCCAAGGGCATGCGCATGGCCTACAGCAAGGCCTGGCGCATCATCAAAGACACCGAGGAGACGCTCGACGTGCAGCTCCTCCTGCGCGACGGGGCTCACGGCTCCACGCTCACCGAGGACGGAAATCGCCTCCTCGATGCCTACCTGGCCATCGAGGAGCACCTCTCAGCCGAGGCCGATCGTCTCTTCAAGGAGATGACCCGCTAGACGGGCTCGATCTCTATGGTAAGCGAACTCCCCCGGGGCTGAAGCCCCTCGGAGCGCACGCGCAGACGCCAGCCAGGAACGCTCATCTCCTGGGCGGTGGGGGCGGCAGAACCGCCTTCGCCGCCTCTGCTGGCAGCACACTCCCCTTCCCCTCCATCTACGGGCCAGGGCACTGCCTTCGCAGAGCAGGCCGCCTCGAGAGCCGGATCGCTGCCGAAACGGTACAGGCACCCGAAGCACGTATCCATGTCATCGAACAGGGTGCTCTCGCAAACTGGGCAGATTTTCATCGATGTCTCCTTCTCTTGGTTTCGTTCTTAACCGCTCCCCTGCCGCCCGACGTTTCCGGAGCGCTCTGAGTTCTTGCGAGAGCGGACGCCCTCGGCTTTCTGCGTCGCGGAGCATCGGGGAGCAGACACACATCGCCTCGGACGAACCAGGGCCCCGGCTGGGCAAAGCGCTCCACTACCGCCCAGGCTGTCTCTTATACACATCTCCGAGCCCACGAGACTAAGGCGAATCTCGT
>CABSMC010000030.1 GCA_902478715.1 uncultured Adlercreutzia sp. | reverse complement strand
GCCAACTTGGTGCAAAGGCGGGCGAATCTGAAACGCGTCAGAGCCTCTCGCTGACGTTACGAACGACCGGGAACGCGAATGGGTAAAATTGGGTGCAATATATGCCCCCGGAGGTGTGGGGCTGATCGGGCGGCGGGGGAGCGCGGGGTCTGCGGGGCCGCGGGCGAGGTGCTGGTGGCCCGGGCGGCGCTGCACTTCTGGGAGGAGCCGCCGATCTCCGGTGAGGACGGCAGCGGTACCATCTTCTTCTCCGGCTGCCCTCTGCGCTGCGTCTACTGTCAGAACGCCTCTATCGCCCTGGGCGAGGCAGCCCGGCCGATCACCGTCGAGCGCCTCGCCGTCATCATGGGCGAGCTTGAGCGCGCCGGGGCGCTGAACATCAACTGCGTGACGCCGACGCACTTCGCGCCTCAGATCCGCGAGGCGGTCGCCTTGGCGCGCGAGCAGGGCGTGACGCTGCCGGTGCTGTGGAACACGGGCGGCTACGAGACCGTGGAGGCGGTGCGCGACAACGTCGGCTTCGTGGACGCCTATCTCACCGATTTCAAGTACGCCGACGGAGAGCTGGCGGCGCGCTACTCCCGTGCCGCCGACTATCCCGAGGTGGCTCTTGCGGCCCTGAAGGCGATGGTCGAGGCGACGGGTGCCCCGCGCTACGATGAGTTCCGCGGCCAGGAGCGCCTCGTCTCCGGCGTGGTCGTCCGCCATCTCATGCTGCCCGGGGCCCTGGAGAACTCCAAGGCCGTGGTGAGGCTTCTCCACGAACGCTTTGGAGGCGATATTCGCCTGTCGCTCATGAACCAGTACACGCCGGTGATCGCCCGGGCCGCTGATGCGGGTGATGCGCGGGCCGCCGCGGCTCTGGTCGCGAGCCCCGAGCTGGGGCGCGCCGTGCCCGATTCCGAGTACGAGGAGCTGCTGGATTTCGCTGACGCGCTGGGAGTGGAGGACTACTTCTGGCAAGAAGGGGGAGCCGCTGAGGAGAGCTTCATCCCCGCCTTCGACTTCACGGGCGTGTAGCGCCTAGCTGTCAGCGGCATGCGAAAGTATTAGCCGCCTTTTGGCTCAACGGTCGCATGAACTTCTCCTCTGCGCGCGTTTTCGACCGTGCACATGGTGTACGATAGCAGAAATGCCCCATTGCGGCCGCAGCGTCGCGATACGCCGTCGTGTGCGGCGCGGATGCCTTCGGGCGCCTCGCTGAAAGGAGAAGTCGTGGTCAAGATCGTCACCGATTCGGTCGCCTCTATCCCCGCCGAGGTGGTGCGGGAGCGCGATATCGAAGTCGTCTCGCTGTTCGTGAATCGGGATGGTCGTGAGTACCGCGAGGCCGACATGGACGTCGATGCGTTCTACGAGGATATCGCCGACATGATCGACAATCCGCCTACGTCGAGCCAGCCCTCGCAGCATGCGATGGAGACGATTTTCGAAAAAGCGGCGCAGGCGGCCGATGAGGTGCTCGGGGTTTTCATCTCGTCGAAGATGTCCGGAACGTTCGAGGGGGCGGTGCGCAGCGCTCGGGCCTGCAAGGAGCGCTACAAGCAGTTCCGCTGCACACTGATCGACTCGACGTCGAACTGCGGCGACGAGATGTTCGCGGTGCTCGATGCATGCGATGCGCGCGATGCGGGCGGCGATCTGACGCGGTGCGCGCAGGCGGCGATTGATTCGGTCGTCTCGTCGCGGTTCATCTTCGCGCCGGAGAGCCTTGCTTTTTTGAAGGCGGGCGGTCGCATTGGAGGTGCGTCGGCGTTGCTCGGCGGTCTGCTGCAAATCTCCCCCGTGCTCACGGTGGCCGATTGGGAGACGGCTACGTTGGCGAAAGTGCGCACGTGGAAGAAGACGCTGGCGCGCATGGTCGATATCTTCAAGGAGGATATCGATGCGTGCGGCCTGGCGCGCGTGGTGGTGCACTACATCGGATCGGCGGCCCCCGCCATCAAATGGGCGCGCGAGGCTATCGAGCCGGTGGTGGGACACGCGGTGGAGGTGCTGCCCGTCAGTCCGGTCATCGGCGTGCACGTGGGGCCGGCCGTGGGGATTGCCTACGAGTGCGAGCGTCCCGTGCCCGGCAAGCTGACCGCCCCGACCAGCGAGCTGGTATTCAGCTTGTAGGGCTGTCGTCGCACCGGCGGGGATGTTTGCGCGGCCGCGGCTCACCCGCGCTCAGCGTAGCGCGGTGCGCAGGGCGGCAGGGCTCTCCTGCAGCTCGGTGAGGTTTTTCCAGAAGCGCTTGGGCATGAACTGCCGGCGCAGCTCCGGGTGGTAGCGGGCGTCGATGGCGACGCTTTTGTAGAAGGTGCGCCAGGCCTCGCTCATGAGGGCCTCGTCGGCGGTGCGGTCGGGCAGCGCCCGTTCCAAGTCGCCGGCGCCCTCGGTGTTCACCAGCTGCCAGTCGCCGCCGTCGTAGACGCCGGCGAGATGGTGCACCTCGTCGTAGATGATGAAGGGCTGCACGCCGAGCCGTTCCACGAAATGATTCATGATGAGTGGCACCACCGACGCCTTCGGGTTCACGCGGGCGAACCACACATCGGCTCCTTCGCCGGCGAGGTGCTGGAAGCGCACGAACTGGCGCATATGCTCGCATTCCTGACCGACCGAGCGCGAAATGCGGAAGAGCCGCTCTACTGCCGGGTGGGTGATGTCCGAGAAGGCGCGACCCCGCTGCTTGGGGCACGGCCCCATGCCGCCGCGGCCTGCGCAGGAGGCGCGCTTGCGGCAGTGCTCGCATGCGCGATGCTTCTGCTCGTCGATGGCATAGCGCACGAAGCGGTAGACCGCCGTGCCCGCATCCGGCTCGTCCGAGCAAGCGGCGCGGGTCACCGCCAGGGCTGCCGCGCGGCCGCACTGGCGGCGCAGGGTGCTCATGACGCGCAGGGCCCGGTCCTGGTCGGTGGGGATGAGCGCCACGCGCTGGCCGAGACGGGGCTGCAGGCGCTCTTCCGGCGCGACATCGGTGGGACGCTCGTGGCGCTCGTAGGCGGCGAAGACGGCCGAGAGCAGCCCTTCCAGGGAGCCGTCGTAGGCGTAGGCCACCTCGTCGTAGATGTCGGGAGGAGGGGAGGGCGTCGCAGGGGCGTCTTCCGCGGATGCGTTCGGGATATGCTCCATGGCGCCCACCTAGGCCACCGAGAGCAGCGGGCTGTCGAGCGTTTTGCGGCCGTCGGCGATCGAGCGTTCTGTGGCCGATGCCTCCTCGGTTGCGGCCGCTTGCCGTCCGTCCGCCGTTCCGGTCGCCTCGAGGGCCCGGCGCTGGGCGGCGAAGGCGGCCTCGCGGGCGGTTGCCGCATCGGGGCTCGTCTCGGGCAGTACGGGCGGTGCCTCCACGGTTTCGAAGAGGCTCATCTGGCCGGCTGGGGCGCGGTCGGTGCGGCGCCCGTGGCGACCGCCGTCGATAGGGGCCGAAAGCCGCGCGTGCAGGGCCTCGCGGGAGAAGTCGGTCCCCGATCCGCCCCAGGTGCCGTTCATGGTGATGAAGTAGCGGGCGCGCTTATAGGCGATGCCGAGCTTTCTCAGCTCCGCCTCGCCGAGGGTGGATTGCCGTCGTGCCCGACAGATGAGCTTGGCACCGCGCACGCCGATGCCGGGCACGCGCAGAAGCGCCTCCAAAGGCGCGCTGTTCACCTCCACGGGGAAGAAGTCCAGGTGGTTCAGGGCCCAGTTCGCCTTCGGATCGACATCGGGGGCGAGGAAGGGATTGTCCTCGTCGATGATCTCGCTCACGTTAAAGCCGTAGAAGCGCAAGAGCCAGTCGGCCTGGTAGAGGCGGTGCTCGCGGTTCAGCTGCACGGCGTCGGTGGCGGGCAGGAGCGGGTCGGCCACGACGGGGAGGTAGGCGCTGAAGAACACGCGCTTCAGCGACAGGTGGGTGTAGAGGGCCGCCGACAGGTTCAGGATCTGGTAGTCGCTTTCCGGAGTGGCTCCGACGATCATCTGGGTGGACTGGCCCGCCGGCGCGAAGGCCCGTGCCTTCCGGGCGTTCTTCTTGGTGAGGTACACCGTGGTGCGCTTCTTCGCCAGCGAGCGGGACTCCGCATCGTCGGCGATGGAGTCGCAGATATGCCGCATGGGGGCCAGGATGGACGAGCGCGACTTGTTGGGGGCCAAAAGCCCCAGGCTCTGCCGGCTCGGCAGCTCCAGGTTCACCGAGAGGCGGTCGGACAGCCGCCCCAGCTCGTCGATGAGCTCCACCGAGGTGCCGGGGATGGCCTTGGTGTGGATGTAGCCGCGAAAGCCGTACTCCTCCCGCAGGATGCGCAGAGCCGCTATCATGAGCTCGGTGGTGCGGTCGGGGCATCCGGCGACACCCGAGGAGAGAAACAGCCCCTCGATGTAGTTGCGGCGGTAGAAGCCGATGGTGAGGTCGGCCAGTTCGCGCGGAGTGAAGGCGGCCCGGGGCGCCTCGGCGTTGCTCGCCCGGTTCACGCAGTAGCAGCAGTCGTAGACGCAGACGTTGGTCATGAGCACCTTAAGCAGCGTGACGCAGCGCCCGTCCGGCGTGAACGAGTGGCAGCATCCCGCCTGGGTGGCCGCGCCCAGCTGCCCGGCCTTGCCTGCGCGCTGAACCCCGGAGGAGGTGCAAGCCACGTCGTACTTCGCCGCATCGGCCAGAATCTCCAGCTTCTCGATGACGTTCACCGCGCAACCCCTTCCAACCGCCAGACATCTTCCCGCCGCTAACACCAAACGAGCACACTTGTTCGCCCGAATGAATGTACGCTATACTACCCGAATAGATGTTCGCGTGTCAATGGGTTGAACATCGCCGGTTTGCTTGCGGCGTATGCCTTCTGGGGTCGGGAGAGGAGTGTGGCGGCGAGGGGTTTGCGAAGGAGGAGACTTCGTTGTCGCCGGTTCGCGATTGCTCCTGCTTTTACGAGTCAAGCTCCTCGAGCAATCCCTCACGGTATTCCGTATCGGTCGCCGCACGGCGGGCGTCCTCGAAGCGACCGGCATCCATAAGCTGAGCTATCAGCTTTCCAAGTTGGTCGGCTCCTTCCGCCCGTCCCGCAGCCCTACCCTCGGCTCTACCCTCGGCAAGCCCCTCCTCACGGCCCTTCTTCTGCAGGAGGCGGCCTTGGGCGCGCATATCCTCTTCCAGCGTCAGCATGACAAGAGACTCCTCTCTCCATGGGGCGTCCTCGTTGGCGGCCTCCACGGCGGCCGCGAGATCGGCGGTAAGGCCGTCGCCTCCGACCTCCTCGGTGGCGACGTACCGAAGTAAACCACGAAGCGGCCCATCTGACAACATCTCCCAAGCGGAAGCGTTGAGCACGACCCATTTGAAGCCGTGCCCAAGTACCACGGATCCACTCTCATCGCATATCATGTCGAAGGTGTAGACGGGGAGCCCCTCCCTGAACTCGTCGTGTAGGCAGATGAAAACGATAAAGCTCTCGGGCAAACTGTCGTAGGTGGCTCCCGGGCGCAGCATCGCAGTGTCCATGGCGCTCTGGTAGTAGCGCATGCGTCGACCCAGGCCCTCGCGGGAGTAAGTCTGCATCTCCACGTCGTAGAGCGCGTCCGAGGTGCGAACCCAGGCGTCGAGGCGCACTCCGTGGGAGCCGACGCGGGGCTGCAGGGTGCGCTCGGCGACGACGTTGCGTACCTCGTCCACGGGTACCCCGAGGGCCGTTTCCAGCACTCGGCGGCACAGCTCGGGGCGCTCCTCCATGATCCTGTCAAACATGGGGTACTCGCTGAACAGAAGGTTTCTCGACATCTAGGCCGTCCTTTCACCGGGGTTTGGATCGTGCCATGCTACGCGATCCGAACCGCAGAAATGACGCAGGAATGTCCCGGTTCGTTCCCCGCGCCAACCGTCCCGGAGCCGCGCTTTGATCGATTCGGGGAAACCGACGAGGAAATCGGGTATCATGGTGTCCATAGGAAACATGAGGGAACTCCTCACGGATGAAAGGGCGGCTATGGAGGCTTACAAGCGCGAGTTCATCGAGTTCATGGTGGAGAGCGATGTGCTGAAGTTCGGCGACTTCACGCTGAAGAGCGGGCGCAAGTCGCCGTTCTTCATGAACGCGGGGGCGTACGTGACCGGCGAGCAGCTGCATCGGCTGGGGCTGTACTACGCCCAGGCCATCAACGACAACTTCGGGCTCGACTTCGACGTGGTGTTCGGGCCGGCCTACAAGGGCATCCCCTTAGCGGTGGTCACCGCCATGGCGCTGCAGGAGCTCTACGGCAAGGAAGTGAAGTACTGCTGCAACCGCAAGGAAGTGAAGGACCACGGGGCCGATGCGGGCAACCTCTTGGGCGCGGAGCTTCACGACGGCGACAAGGTCATCATGGTGGAGGACGTCACCACTTCGGGCAAGTCCATCGACGAGACCTACCCCATCTTGAAGGCTGCTGCCGATGTGGATGTGCGCGGGCTCATCGTGTCGCTCAACCGCATGGAGGTGGGGAAGGGCGGCGTCACCACGGCCCAGAAGGAGATCGAGGCGAAGTACGGCTTCCCGGTGGCCTCCATCGTGTCCATGGCCGAGGTGAAGGAGTGCCTGCACAATCATGAAGTGGCCGGGCGCATCGTTATCGACGACGATATCGCGGCCGCCATCGACGCCTACTACGAGCAGTGGGGCGCCAAGGAGTAGAGAATCCGCGGTTGCAACTTCCCTAAACCGGGACGTTGTCGTACAATGGGCCGACGCGGAACGGCATCGATGGGGAGGGTCGGCCGTTCACGCGCTCGTCGCCGGTGTGGCTCAACGGTAGAGCAACTGATTTGTAATCAGTGGGTTGCGGGTTCGATTCCTGTCACCGGCTCCAGAACTTTAGCGAGGCCGTCTCTCGTTTTCGAGCGATGGCCTTTCGCTTTCCGAGGGCTTGTCTTGCGCGGACGTGCCAATTGTGCGCCAGCGGCTCGGAGGGCATGGCCTTGGTGCTCTCCGATGCGGGTTTCTGCTAACCGACCTTTTTCCAAGCTTGAAGTGGCTTGGAAATCACGAAACATCGGTTTCTGACCGGAAAATGATGTTTCCAGCTCTTCAAATGGCTTGGAAATAGCGAAACATCGGCGTCAACCGGGCTTCAAAGGCCTCTTTGTAATACACGACCTGGGAAAATGTCCTCTTCGGTATTACAACATCGGCCGAAAAAGGCCTTCTCGTCCGATGTTTCGTGGTTTTCAAGCCATTCCAGCCGATCGCTCGACGAAACTCCGTCAAACTCTTGCCACTGCGGGTTCCGACTGTTGTTTTTCTGCGATCTTCAAAGGAGAGAGCATCCAAAGGGGAAATCGTTCGGGCGGCACAGGGCGTATTCTTCGCGCGTCCTGCGGCCGGGGCGGCGCGCGGGCTTGCGCGCTCTGCTATCATGGCTCGGGAACGTTTGAGAAAGGAAGCGCGCGAGTTTATGGCAACGTACATCGCCCATTACCAGTCGCCGAAGGGCTCCTACGAGAGGGAGCGCGGGCTCTTCGAGTTCGAGAGCGACGCGCGGGCCGGCACCAAGGCCAACGCCCACGATGCGCGGATGAAGATGCTGGAGCTGTTCGGCGCGAGCGCGGTGTCGTGGACGATCGAGAAAGTGGAGCGCGCCGGCGCCGCTCCCGCCGAGAAGCGGGAGAAGACCACCGACGGCCAGTTGGCCCTCGATTTCCGCCCGCCCAAGCCCGAGCGCAAGCGCAAGCATTCGAAAGGATATTGGTGATATGAAGAAGAAGCACCTGAAATTTTTGAAGCAGCTGGTGGAGACCCCCTCGCCGACGGGCTTCGAGGAGCCGGCGGCCGCGTTGGTGCGCGAGAGGCTCGCTGGTGTGGCCGACGAGGTGGCCACCGACACCATGGGCTCGGTGCGCGCGGTGCTCGAGGGCCGCGACGCCGGTGCGCCCTCGCTCATGCTGGCGGCCCATATGGACGAGATCGGCCTCATGGTCACCTACATCTCCAATGAGGGCTTCCTCTCGGTGGCCTCGCTCGGCGGCGTGGACGCGGCTATCCTGCCCGGCATGCGGGTCGACGTGCACACCGCTTCCGGCACCCTCCGCGGCATCGTGGGCCGCAAGCCCATCCACCTCATCGAGCCGGACGAGCGCAAGACGGTGACGCCGCTCTCCTCCCTCGTCATCGATTTGGGCATGAAGCCCAAGCGCGTGAAGAAGCTCGTGTCCGTGGGCGACCCCATCACGTTCGGCGTCGGATTCGAGCGGTTCGGCGACGACATGGCCGTCTCTAAGTGCTTCGATGACAAGTGCGGCGTGTGGGTCGCCTGTCGCGTCATGGAGAAGCTGGCCCGCGCCGGCCGCGCCCCGGGCGACTTCATCGCGGTGGCCACCACTCAGGAGGAGATCGGCACCCGCGGCGCCATGACAAGCGCCCATGCCGTGAATCCGAACGTGGCGCTCGCCTTCGACGTCACCCACGCCACGGACTATCCGGGCATCGACAAAACGAAGTACGGCAAGATCGTCTGCGGGGCGGGTCCGGTCATCGCGCGGGGGCCGAACATCAACCCCGTGGTGTTCGAGCGCCTCGTGGCCGCTGCCGAGGCGGAGGGCGTTCCGTACCAGCTGGAGGCTGAGCCGTCGGTCACCGGCACCGACGCTCGGGCCATTCAAGTGACGCGTGGGGGCATCCCCACGGGCCTCATCTCCGTGCCGCTGCGCTACATGCACACTCCCACCGAGGTCATCTGCCTGCGCGATTTGGAGGCCACGGTGCGCCTCATCGCCCGCTTCGCGCAAGACCTCGCCCCCGACACGAGCTTCGTGCCGGGGCTGGGCGGCGCTGTGACCGAGAATGCGGAAGGGAAGGGCGCCGGCGCCGATGCCGACGCGTCCGACGCTTCCGCCGCACCCGAGGGGGCGTGAGGGCCGTGCCGAAGCGCGAGGAGAAGACCATCGCGAAGAACCGCCGGGCCTTCCACGACTATGAGATCTTGGAGACCTACGAGGCCGGTATCGAGCTGACGGGCACCGAGGTGCGCTCGCTGCGGGAGAACAACTGCCAGCTCACCGACTGTTTCGCCCTCATCCGGAGCGGCGAGGTGTGGCTCAACAACGTGCACATCTCGCCGTACTCCAACGGCAGCATCTTCAACCCCGACCCCGACCGGCGCCGGAAACTTCTGCTGCATAAGAAGCAGATCCGCTACCTGGACGCGAAGGTGGCCGAGAAGGGCCTGGCCATCGTGCCCTTGAAGATGTACTTCAACGAGGACGGTCGGGTGAAGGTGGAGCTGGCGCTGGCCCGGGGCAAGAAGCTCTACGACAAGCGCGCCTCCATGAAGGAGCGCGACACCAAGCGCGAGATCGACCGCGCGCTGAAGGAGCGCGTCCGCTAGGCTAAGGGTCTGCGGGGCCGCGCCGCGCGCCGGTGCCCGGTCGCGCCACCGCCTTCGCTCGGTGCTCGCGGGCTGCAGGACCGACGTCGCGCCTTGGCACGTTCACGCTCGGTCAACGAAACGGCGCGGGAGGGCCACGGCGCGGGAAGTCGTGGCATCATAGGTTCGGCGGGCGAGGTCGCCCGCGCACGTACATCACGAGGTTAGGAGTCTGGCAATGGGTCTTGACGAAGAGCTTGAGAGCATGGAAGAGGTCGGCGAGACCGATGCCGAATGGACCGACCAGGAAACCGAGCTGGAAGACGCCGAGGACGACGAGGACGCCATCTTCGACGCCGATGAGGAGGACGCCGCCGAAAGCGACTTGGAGCACGCCTACAACAGCTTCATGACCGACAACGAGGCCGACTACGACGGCTGGGATCCCGACGAGGTGCCCGAGGCCATCCAGGCCGAAGAGGACGCCGACATCCTGCACTCCGAGGGCTACCACATCGAGGAGGAGCCTGAGGAGGAGAGCGAAGTCATCGAGATGGAGATCGAGGACGGCGACGTCTATGCGGTGATTGTCGACGAGCACGACAACGAGATCGGCTTCATCCTGCTCGACGAGGACGGCAACGAGCAGGAGTACTACTACGTCGACGAGGACAACGACGGCGACGGCGTGCGCGTGGAGCGCACCTCGGACGGCGATGAGTTCGATCTCGGTATCAGTCGCGAGGGCGTGGCCGCCGCCACCAGGGACGTGAACGCCATCTACAAGGACGGTGTTCAGGTGGCTGCCGAGCTGAAGAGCACCTTCGACGAGATCTCCGATTCGCTGAGTTTCCTCAAGAAGAAAAAGTAACGGCGACAAGGCGCTGTCGAAACGACAACGGAGACGGCCCGCGTCGGCGAAAGCCGGTCGTGGAGGCCTACCATGGGCGGGAGCGATCGGTTGGGTCGCTCCCGTTTCGTCGTTAGGAGATCATTATGTGCACGGGCGTTCGTTTTGCCGATGCAGCCGGCAACTTGTATTTCGGTCGCAACCTCGACTGGTGCGAGAGCTACGGCGAGGGCGTGGTCATCACGCCGCGAGGGGCGTCTATCCCCACGCAGTTTCTTGGTTCGCTGAGTCCCGAGCATGCCTGCGTGGGCATGGGCATCGTCGTGGGCGGCGTGCCGTGCTACTTCGATTGCGCCAACGAGGCGGGGCTCGCCATCGCCGGCTTGAACTTCCCCGGCTACGCCCAGTTCGCCGAAGCCCCCGAAGAGGGGGCGGTGAACGTGGCGGCCTACGAGTTCCCTCTGTGGGTGGCGGCGAGCTTCTCCACGGTGGCCGAGGTGCGCGAGGCGCTCAAGGACGTTGTCATCGTGGCCAAGGCGCCCAGCGAGGGCTATGGCGTGGCCCAGCTGCACTGGCTGGTAGGCGATGGGAAGGAGTCCATCGTCATCGAGTGCCAAGCCGACGGCATGCACGTGTACGACGACGGGCTGGACGTGCTGACCAACCAGCCGCCCTTCCCGTGGCACACCGAGAACGTGCGCAACTATATGCACATCGAGACCGCGCATCCCGAGGCGGTTACCTGGACGCGCGACACCCTGCGCGCGTTCGGCAGCGGCGCGGGCATGATCGGGTTCCCGGGCGGCTACGACCCGGCCAGCCGCTTCGTGCGGGCCGCCTTCCTGAACGCGCATTACCCCGCAGAAGAAGGAGAGGCCGCCAACGTGACGCGCCTGTTCCGCACGCTGGAGGGCGCGTCCATGTGCAAGGGCGGGGCGCAGATGGCCGACGGGCGCTTCGAGTACACCATGTTCTCCGACGGCTATTCGGCGGCCACTAAGACCTATTACTGGTGCACCTACGACGAGCCGGCGCGCCAGAGCGTGTGCATGGACGATTACGACCTGAACGGCACCGAGCTCATCCGCGTGGCGGCCTAGCGCCGCAGCAGCACGGGCGTGTCGCGGTAGCGGGGCCGATGATGCGGCTCTTGACAGGAGCGTCGCGGCCGCTAGAATAAATCGACAACCCTTAAGGGGGCGACTGGTTTCGACATGGTAAGTTCGAAACGAGGAGCAGGCCGTGGTCTCCTCACCACGCTAAACAGGGGTACCGTCAAGTTAATTGGCAAAAACACTTCTAAGACCGGCTACTACATGCCGGCCGCCATGGCTGCCTAACAGCAGTTTTTGGTGATCACCGACCCCGGTGCTTCCCCGAACCGGGCAAGGTGTCATTTCAGGGGAATGCCCCGCGGCACGTAGTCGGTATGGCCGCGGGAAAGACCGAACCGACTAGGAGCGGCCACGTTGGTCTGCGAACCGATCCGCTCCGAAGCCCGATCGCTGACTAAGCCTGTAGCGCCTTGTGGACAATTTAGTATGGACCGGAGTTCGATTCTCCGCGCCTCCACCAAGCTTTTCGCGGCCGCTCTTCGGGGCGGCCGCTTTTCTCTCGCGGCATATATCTTACGAAAACGGTCATGTTCTGGGGAAACGGGCTGAAAATCCTTTAAGTTCTGTGGGGGAGTCGTGGGGAATGGGATGAAGGGTGGCGCGCAGGGCTCAGACTGTGGGAAAGTAGCGCCGAACGACGTATCCGCCGCCGGCCGCGGGCTCCTTGGCTTATAATGGGCAAAGGCGCATCCGCCGACGCGCGCGGCGGTCCCGAACAGTAAGTTGAAACGCAGCACGGAAGCGCACTATGTCACGACACAGCAAATCTGCCCATAACACTCCCGACGCCGGCGCAAGCGCGACCCGCGGCTTCGTCATGCCCGAGGGCCGCTTCGGCGCGCCGAGGCCCGTGGGGCCCCAGGCCACGGGCGCGATGCCGCCCCAGCACGACCAGGGAACCGCCGCGATGCCCCCTCAGCCTTCGCGCCCCGCAAGCAGCGGCACCGGCGCCATGCCCGTCGTGCCCCCCATGGGCCCGACGTCCGGCGGCTACGTGCCCGGCTACCAGGTGAATGCCCGGCCGCCCAAGAAGCATCGGGGACTCAAGATCTTCGGCATCGTGATGGCCTCCATTCTAGGCGCCATCGCCCTTGTCTACTTCGCCGGCGTCATCGTGTTCTCCGGGCGCTTCTTCCCTCAGTCCACTATCATCGGCATGGACATCTCCGGCAAGACGCCCGAAGAGGTCCACCAGATGCTCGACAATGTGCTGGGCGACTACACCTTCAAAGTGGAAGGCCCGGGTCTTTCCCTCACGTTGGACGCCACGGACATGGGCATGGCGCTCGACAGCCAGTCCATCGCCGATGGCCTTCTGGCCGAGATGAATCCCTGGGCGTGGCCCTACGAGGTGTTCCAGCGCCACGACGACACCGATGACTTGGTCTCCACTCTGGAGAACTCGAAGCTGGCCGACACGCTGACCGCCGCCGTGGAGGAGGCCAACGCCCGCGGCACCGCTCCCAAGAACGCCACCGTGGCCTATGACGCCGACGAGGGCGGCTATGTCGTCGTGCCCGAGGAGGAGGGCAACACCCTTTTGGCCGACGTCGTCATCGACGAGGTGACGCGGGGCACGGTGAACTTCGCGCCGAAGGTGACGCTCTCCGACGCCGTGCTGGCCAAGCCCACGGTGACGCGCGACGACCCCGCGCTGGCCGAGGCGCGCGATGCGGCCAACAAGTACCTCGGCGGGGCGCTTTCCCTCACCATGGCGGGCGCCGAGAAGATGGCCATCACCGCCGACGAGATCGCCGAGCACATCACCTTGGGCGACGATCTCTCCGTGACCTTCGACCCTGAGCCTTTGGTGGCGGCGGTGAAGGAGAAGGTGAACGCCATGGACACCACGGGCGCTACCCGCACGTTCACGCGTCCCGACGGCAAGGCCGTCACGGTGAAGGGCGGCGACTACGGCTGGATCACCGACAGCCAGGCCACCGCCGACGCCGTGCGCGAGGCGCTCACCTCCGGGGCGGGCGGCACGCTGGAGATCATCATGAAGCAGAACGCGGCCCAGGCCCCCGACGAGGGCGGCCGCGACTTCGGCACCCGCTACATTGACGTGGATCTCACCGAGCAGCACGCGCGCTTCTACGGCGATGACGGCGCCATTATCTGGGAGAGCGACATTGTCAGCGGCAAGCCCGCCGACGGACGCGACACGCCCCAGGGCACCTACTACATCAAGACCAACGATGGCAAGTCGGTGCTGCGCGGCTACAAGCCCGACGGCACCAAGGACTACGAGACCGAGGTGGAGTTCTGGATGCCCTTCAAGGACAACTCCGTGGGCTTCCACGACGCGGGCTGGCAGGAGAAGTTCGGCGGCGACTGGTACGTCGAGCACGGCAGCCACGGCTGCGTCAACCTGCCTCCCGATAAGGCCGAAGAGCTCCACGGGCTTCTGTCGGTGGGCGACGTTGTCGTCGTGCACGAGTAGGGCGCCGTGGATACGGAGCGATTCGACAACCGCCCCATCGGGGTGTTCGATTCCGGTTACGGGGGCCTCACGGTGGCCCGCGCGCTGCAGAAGCGCCTGCCGGAGGAGTCCATCCTGTACTTCGGCGACTCGGCGCGCTGCCCCTACGGGCCCCGCGATCAGGCCGAGGTGGACGGCTTCGTGCAGCAGATCTGCACGTGGCTCGTCGGCCGGGACGTGAAGATGATCGTCATCGCCTGCAACACGGCCACGGCCGCCGGTCTCGCCCATGCCCAGGAGAACTTCTCCGTGCCCGTCGTCGGCGTGGTGGAGCCGGGCGCCCGGGCGGCGGCCCACACGACGCTCAACCGGCGCGTGGGGGTCATCGCCACCAAGGGCACCGTGGATTCCAACGCCTACAGCGACGCCATTCGCCACATCGACGCCGGCATCACCGTGTTCTCCACGGCGACGCCCCGGTTCGTGGAAATCGCCGAGATGGGGCTGAAGCTCTCCGACGGGCCCATCGAGGACTACATGGCCGACACCACCAAGGTCTACATCCGCCCGGAGTTCGAAGACATCGCCCGGCAGTACCTGGAGCCGCTGCGCCGCTGCGACATCGACACGCTCGTTTTGGGCTGCACCCACTATCCGCTTCTGAAGGCGCTCATCGGGGGCGTGGTGGGGCGCAAGGTCACGCTGGTGAACTCGGCCGATGAGACGGCCCGCGACGTCGATCACATCCTGCGCCGGCGCCGCGCCCATGCCCGTTCGGGCAACGTGCCCGTCCACTCGTTTTTCACCACGGCCGACGACGTGGAGGAGTTCCGGCGCTTCGGCGGCCGCGTGCTCGCCCGCCCCATGGACGTCGTCGCGCACGTGGATCTGCCCGCACTGTAAGCAACCGCCCGCACCGACGAGGTGCCCGTCTGCAAGGAGGAGCCCGTGAAGGAAGTGCTCATCGCCACGAACAACGCCCACAAGGTGGAGGAGATCCGCACGGCCCTGAACTTCGAGGGCTGGACGTTCACGACGCTGGCCGAGGCGGGGGGGACATCAGATCCGGCCGAGGACGCCGACAGCTTCGAGGGCAACGCCCGCATCAAGGCCCGGGCGGCGCGTGCGGCGGCACGGGAGTCGCTGGGGCGCTTTGTAGCGGTGCTCGCCGACGACTCCGGTTTGGAGGTGGACGCCCTGGACGGCGCGCCGGGGGTCTTCTCGGCGCGCTACGCGGGACCCGACGGGGACGATGCGGCCAACAACGCGAAGCTTCTGGCCGAGCTTGCCGCCGTGCCTGCCGCCGAGCGCACGGCGCGGTTCGTGTGCACGCTCGTGTTCATCGACGAGGACGGCACGGAATCGGTGGCCCGCGGCACCATCGAGGGCTCCATCGGGCGCGAGCCCCGCGGCAGCGAGGGCTTCGGCTACGACCCGCTGTTTTTGCCCGACGAGTACGGCGGCATGCGGGCGCTGGCCGAGGTCTCCCAGGCCGAGAAGAACGGCATATCTCATCGGGGAAATGCCTTGCGCGTGCTCAAAAAGGCCCTTTCCCAAAGCGTTGACGAACGGTAAAAATGGGCTGTGTGCGGGGCTTTTCCGTGGGATATTATTTCGATCTATTGACTTATAGCATACTCCATATGGTCTAATGGACACGCAGGCTGCGCGAACGTGAGATGCGCAGCGGCGCGTTTCGAAGGGGACGGCATGAAGATTGCGGAAGTCAGCAAGCGCTACGGTGTTTCCACCGACACGCTGCGCTATTACGAGCGCATTGGCCTGTTGCGCCATGTGCCTCGCAACAAGAGCGGCATTCGCGATTACGACGAGGCCAGCTGCAATGCCGTCGAGTTCGTCAAATGCATGCGCGATGCCGGCATGTCCATCGAGTCTTTGGTGGAGTACATGGAACTTCTGGAACAGGGCGACGAGACGACGGCGGCCCGCAAGGAGCTGCTCATGCGGCAGAGCGGAGAGATCCGGGAGCGCATCGTCGGTCTGGAGCGGGCCTTGGCGCGTCTCGAGTACAAGATCGAGCACTACGACGAGGTCATGAAGGCCACCGAGCGGACTCTGCGCGCGGGGGAGTAACCGCCGCGAATGCGTTTGTTCCGTGGGCGTTGCCCTCGAGTCTTTTGTTGGAGCTGACTCCAGCATTTATCATGGCTTTCCGAGAAACCAACTGAGAACGAGTGAGGGCGTTCGTCGGAAAGCGGGGGTGACCGTGGCCTTTCACCAGAGCGAGAATTCTGAGAGTCTTTGCGGAGGAGCCGCTTTCGCGCGGCCCGACTACGACCGTGCGATGCGACAGGGCGCCGGCGAGGTGATTTACGGCGAGGGAAAGACCGCCGAGCAGATCGCCGCCATCGCCTCGTCGCTCATGGGCGCCGGTCAACCGCGCGTTCTGGCGACCCGCGTGGACGCGAAGAAGGCCGATGCCGTGGCCGCTCTATGGGGCGACGACGGCGGGATCGCCCCGTGCGCCTACTACGAGACGGCGCGGCTCGTCGTGTTCGGCGGCATGCCCGCGCCCGACGGGGACGGAGTGGTGGCCATCGCCTGCGCCGGCACGAGCGATCTGCCCGTGGCCGAGGAGGCGGCGCTCACCGCGGAGTTCCTCGGCAACGAGGTGCGGCGCTTCTACGATGTGGGCGTGGCGGGCATCCATCGACTCTTGGATGTGGCCGACGAGCTGCGCGCGGCCCGAGTCGTGGTGGCGGTGGCCGGCATGGAGGGTGCGCTCGCCTCCGTGGTGGGGGGTCTCGTCTCCGCGCCGGTGATCGCGGTGCCCACCTCGGTGGGCTACGGCGCCTCGTTCGGCGGCGTGACCGCCCTGCTCGCCATGTTGAACTCGTGTGCGAGCGGCGTGTCGGTGGTCAACATCGACAACGGCTTCGGCGCCGCCTTCCAGGCAAGCGCCATCAATCACTTGAATTCCCGACAGGGATAAACCTGCGGCGGTTCCCGCCGAACGCGGGCGCCTCGAGGGCAGCACCATCATGAAAGGCGATGCAATGACGAAACTTCTCTATCTGGAATGCACCTCCGGTATCAGCGGCGACATGTGCGCGGCGGCCCTGCTGGATGCAGGCGCGAGCGAGGAAGCGGTGCGCCGGGCGCTGGAGAGCCTGCCTGTGGAAGGTTTCGCTGTGGAGATATCCCGGGTGAAGAAGTCGGGCTTGGACGTCTGCGACTTCAGCGTCGTGCTGGATGCCGCCCACGAGAACCACGACCACGATATGGCCTACCTGCACGGGCAGAGGGGCACAAGCGAGCACGGCCATGACCATGACCATGGTCACGCCCACGATCACGACCATGGTCACGGTGCCCCCGGTGGCCACCACCACCGCGGCCCTGCGGAAATAGCGCGGATCATCGATGGCGCCGCCATGACCGACGGCGCCAAGGCCATCGCGCACTGCATGTTCGGCTTCGTGGCCGACGCCGAGGCGCGGGCCCACGGCGTGCCCGTGGGGGAAGTTCACTTCCACGAGGTGGGCGCCGTGGATTCCATCGCCGACATCATCGCCATCGCCGTGGCGGCCGACGACTTGGCGCCCGACGGGGTCGTGGTGTCCGATCTGCCCTGCGGATACGGCACGGTGCGCTGCCAGCACGGCCTCATCCCCGTGCCCGCCCCGGCCACGGCGTTCATCGCCGAAGCTGCCGGATTGACGCTTTCCCCGGTGGACGTGGAAGGCGAGCTCGTCACCCCCACGGGCGCCGCCGCGGCCGCCGCTCTGCGCACCGAGTCCGTCCTTCCCGAGCGCTTTTCCATCAAGGCCATCGGCATGGGCGCCGGCAAACGCGCCTACGCCACCCCCGGCATCCTTCGCGCCATGATCATCGAGCCCGTGGAGTAATTCCAACCGTAGGTGAAAAATTCCCATTGCTTTAGCACTCTACTGTGATAAAGTACTAGCATCGATGCGAGATCCTCGTGCGTTCTTTGCGCGGGAACTCTGTCGATAATTCGCCGTTTGCCGTCCCGATGCGTCGGGAGGGGAGAGGGCGTGTAACATGACAATCTCGGTAATCGAAGGCGCTTGCGACGAGACGAGCCAGGCGATGGCCTCGGCTGCCTGCGAGCCAGGGCGAACGCTCCGGCTGCATACATGCCGGGCCACGGGTCTTGAGCCGTTCGCACATCGTTTGCGCCAGTGAGGAATGTGCGTTGAACGCTGTGACACCATCGGGCTTCCGCGACGTGCTCTCCGAGGAGGCGCGCGTCCGCGAGGCCATCACCCGGGCCGTGGCCGACCTGTTCGCCTCTCGCGGCTATGTGCCTATCGAGACGCCCACCCTGGAGGTGATGGACGTCCTGCGGGCCGGCGGACGGGTGCCGGCCACTCCCTTCAAGTTCTTCGACTCCCGGGGCGACCTTCTGGCCATGCGCCCGGACGTCACCCTGCAGATCGCGCGCATGTGCGCCACGCGCCTGGCCAACGTTGACGGCCCCTTGCGCTTCCGCTACACCCAGCGGGTCTTTCGCGAGGCCGAGACGGAGAACCAGGTGCAGGCCCGCGAGCTCACCCAGTGCGGCGTGGAGTGCATCGGGGAAGTGGGGCCGGCGGCCGATGCCGAGATCGTCGTGCTGTTCGCCGAGGCACTGCGGCTGGCCGGAGCGACGCAGTTCGTGCTCGCCATGGCCACAGTAGGGGTGCTCCGGGCCCTGCTCGAGCGCTCGGGGGCCGCCGAGCCGTGGAAGGCCGCGGTGCTGGATGCCTATCACGGCTCCGACTTCGTGGCCCTCGACCGTTTGTGCGACGCCGCCATGGGACGCGCCGTGGAAGGGGAGGCCGTCGATGCGGGGGCTGCCGCGCCCGCCTACACCGAGGCCATCCGTCAGCTCGCGCGCATCCGGGGCGCCCAGGACGCCATCGACGCGGTGCGCGCGCTCGTGACCCCGCTCGGGTGCGTGGCCGACCTGGACGACTTCCAGGCCACCTACGATCTTCTGGGCGAGGCCGGCCTGGCCGACTCCGTGCTCGTCGACTTCTCGGTGGCCAGCTCCTTCAACTACTACACGGGCCTCGTCTTCGAGGCCTGCTCGCCCTATCTGGGCTCGCCTCTGGGCTCCGGCGGCCGCTACGACCGCATGATAGGCTCCTTCGGGGCCGATCGCCCCGCCGCGGGCTTCGCCTTCTCGCTGGAGCAGGCCATGGCCGCCGCCTCTGCCGAAGTGGACGCGGCGCCCGCAGACGCGCGCCCGCTGCGCATCGCCGTGCCCAAGGGCTCCCTGAACGCCGAGGCCATCGCCTGTTTGGAAGAGGCCGGCCTCGATGTGACGGGGCTTGCCAACCCCGGGCGCTCGCTCGTCATCTCCAACCCCGGGGTCGACTACATCATCGTGCGGCCCTCCGACGCGCCCGTCTTCGTCGCCCTCGGCGCCGCGGACTGCGGCATTTGCGGCAAGGACTCGCTTTTGGAAGTGGGCGCGGCCGTGGAGGAGCTGGTCGATCTGCGCTTCGGCGGCTGCCGCTTCGTCGTGGCGGAGTCGGCCGGCACGAGCGCGGCCATCGAGGAGCGCTACCGCAAACTCGGCAGCATACGCATCGCCACGAAGTACCCTTCCATCACCCGCGCCCACTTTGCGCGCACCGGCACCCAGGTGGAAATCGTCTATCTGCACGGCAACATCGAGCTGGCGCCCATCACCGGCATGGCCGAGCGCATCGTCGACATCACCGCCACGGGAACCACCCTGCGCGAGAACAACCTGGAGATCGTGGAAGAGGTGCTCGCCTCCACGGCCCGCTTCTTCGCCAACGGCTGCGCCCTGCGCACCGACGAGCGCATCGTGGCGCTGGCCCGCGTGCTCGCCGAAAATGCCCCCAAGCACACTTACGCGCCCATCGCCGGCGCTTCCAACCCTGTTCAACCGACCCTGTCCTAAGGAGTGCGCCCCATGACCATGAGACGAATCGATCTGCAACCCCTCGAGCCCTTCACGAGCGACTTCATCGACCGCGCCGGCGCCTTCAACCCCGGCGCCCTCGAGGCGGCCACTGCCATCATCGAGCAGGTGCGCCAGGAGGGCGACGCGGCCCTGCGCGCGCTCACCGAGAAGTTCGACGGCGTGGCCATCGAAAACTTCCGTGTGGCGCCTGAGGCCATCGATGCCGCGCTCGCCGAGGTGGATCCCGACACCTTGGAGGCTCTGAGGCACGCCGCGGCTCAGATCCGCGACTTCCACGAGCGTCAGAAGCAGCAGAGCTGGTTCTTCGCCCGTGAGGACGGCGCCATCGTGGGCTCGAAGGTGACGCCTCTGGAGTCCGTGGGCATCTACGTGCCCGGAGGACGGGCGCTGTACCCCTCCACGGTGCTCATGAACGCCCTGCCCGCCCAGGTGGTCGGCGTGGAGCGTATCGTCTGCGTCACGCCGCCCACCAAGGACGGCACGCTGGATGCGGCCATCCTCGCCGCCTGCAAGATCGCCGGCGTGACCGAGATCTACACCGTCGGGGGCGCCCAGGCCGTGGCGGCACTGGCCTACGGCACCGAGACCATCCGCCCGGTGGCCAAGATCACCGGCCCGGGCAACGCCTTCGTGGCCGCGGCCAAGAAGCTCGTCTCGGGCGATGTGGGCATCGATATGATCGCTGGGCCGTCGGAGGTCTGCGTCGTGGCTGACGAGACGGCCGACCCGCGGCTGGTGGCCATCGATCTCATGGCCCAGGCCGAGCACGATCCTTTGGCGGCCTGCTACCTCGTCACCTTCTCGGACGCCTACGCCGACGCGGTGGAGGCGGCCATCCAGGTGCACCTGGCCGATTCCACCCGCGCCGACATCACCCGCTCCTCCCTTGACGATCACGGGCTCATCGTCGTGTGCACTTCCATGGAGCAGGCCCTAGGGGCCGTGAACGTCATCGCGCCGGAGCATTTGGAAATGCACGTGGAAAACGCCATGGAGTACCTGGGCGCCATCCGCAACGCCGGCGCCATCTTCCTGGGCGCGTGGACGCCGGAGGCCGTGGGCGATTACGTGGCCGGCCCCAACCACACGCTGCCCACCGGCGGCACGGCCCGCTACTCGTCGCCCCTTTCCGTGGACGACTTCGTGAAGAAGTCCTCCATCATCCAGTACAGCCCGGCGGCCCTGAAGAACGACGCGCGCGCCGTGGTGCAGATCGCCACCCACGAGGGGCTGTGGGCCCATGCCCGCTCGGTGGCCCTGCGTCTTAAGGCGCTGCTGGATGCCGAGCAGGCGAGCGTGGCCGGCTCGGCCGCGGCGGGCGTGGAAGACGGCGAGGTGCGCGGTGAATAAGGTTCGCGCGTCGGCGCCCCAGCTTGAGGGACTCGTTCCCTACGACCCGAAGTACCTGCCGGCCGAGGCGTACCTGTCGGCCAACGAGAATCCGCGCGACGTGGACGCCGAGGTGCGCGCCGCCATTGCGCGTCGCATTGCCCAGGTGCCTCTGAACCGCTATCCCGATCCTCTGGCCAACCGCCTGCGCGATCTCATCGCCGAGGCCAACGGGCTCGACCGCGCCAATGTCCTTCTGGGCAACGGCGGCGACGAGCTTTTGTTCGATGTGGCCCTCGCTTGGGGCGGCCCGGGGCGCAGCTTCCTGAACCTGCCCCCGACCTTCTCGGTGTACGCGGCCAACGCACGGCTCACGAACACCCGCTGCGTGGATGTGCCGCGTCGGGCCGACTTCTCCATCGACGAAGCGGCGGTGCTTGAGCGCGTGGGGAAGGGCGACATCGATTTCGTCATCGTGACGAGCCCGAACAACCCCACGGGCCAGAGGGCGTCCACGGCGTTCATCGAAGAGCTGCTCGACGCCACCGATGCGCTCGTGCTGGTGGACGAGGCCTACTTCGAGTTCTCGCGCGCCACGGTGCGCCCTTTGCTGGCGACCCACGAGAACCTCGCCATCCTGCGCACGTTCTCGAAGGCGTTCTCGCTGGCGGGCGTGCGCCTGGGCTACGTTTTGGCGAACGCGCCGGTCATTGAGGAGCTGTGCAAGGTGCGCCAGCCCTATTCCGTGGACGCTGTCTCCCAGGCCATAGGAGAGGTGGTCTTCGAGAACCGCGCCCGCTTCGAGCCGGGCATCCGCGAGATCATCGAGGAGCGGGGCCGCGTCATGGAGGCGCTGCGCACCCTGCCCGGCGTGACCGCCTACCCGTCGGATTCCAACTGGATTCTGTTCTCGATGGAAGATGCCGGGGCGGCCTGGCAGTACCTGTACGACCGCGGCGTGCTCGTGCGCGATTTCAGCAGCGCCCCCATGCTCGAGGGCTGTCTGCGGGCGACCATCGGCACGCCGGAGCAGAACGACGCGTTCATCCGCGGGCTGCGCGACTTTCTGTCCGAGAGCCGCGAGCGGCGCGCGCGGGCTATGCAATAGGGAAGGAGAGCAATGACGAGAGAGGCCACCATCCTCCGCGAGACGGCGGAGACGCGCATCGAGGTCACGGTGAACCTGGACGGCGCGGGACGCGCGGACGTGGCAAGCGGCATCGGGTTCTTCGACCACATGCTGTGCGCCTTCGCGCGTCACGGCCGTTTCGATCTGAAGGTGTCGGTGCGCGGCGACTTGCATGTGGACGGCCACCACACGGTGGAGGACACGGGCATCGTGCTGGGGCGCGCTTTGGCCGAGGCCTTGGGAGAGAAGGCCGGCATCGAGCGGTTCGGCAGCGCGTTCGTGCCGATGGACGAGGCGCTGGTGCTGGCGGCCCTGGATATCTCCGGGCGCGGGCAGCTGCACTGGGATGTGGAGGCGCCTTTCGGCATGGTGGGCGATTTCGACACCCAGCTCGCCCGGGAGTTCTTCATCGCGCTCGCGGCCAACGCGGGCATCACCCTGCACATCCGGCAGCTCGCCGGCGACAACGTGCACCACATCTTCGAGGCCGCCTTCAAGGCGGCAGGCCGCGCCCTGCGCCAGGCCGTGGCCGTCGACCCGGCCTTGGGCGGCGCGGTTCCTTCCACGAAGGGGGTTCTGTGAGCATCGCCATTGTCGACTATCACAAGGGGAACCTGCTCTCGGTGGAGCGGGGACTTGTAGGCGCGGGGGCAGACGTCGTCGTGACCGATAAGGCGGATGTCATCCGCGCGGCCGACGCCGTGGTGCTGCCCGGCGTGGGAGCCTTCGCCGATGCCGCCGCGTCCATGGAGGAGATGGGCCAGATGGAGGCGGTGCGCGCGGCGGTGGCTGGCGGTGCGCCGTTTTTGGGCATCTGCTTAGGGATGCACCTCATGTTCGAGGCGGGCACCGAGCACGCGCCCGCTGACGGCCCGCTGCCGCGCGGCCTCGGCTTCATCGAGGGCGTGGTGGACGCCATGCCCCGCACCGACGCTGCCGGCCGCGCCTACAAAGTGCCTCATGTGGGATGGAACTCCGTGGAGTTTTCCGAGCCGAATTCGCTGTTCGACGGAATTGCGCCCGGCGAGTTCTTCTACTTCACCCACAGCTTCGTGGCGCCGCCGAGCGCGGCCACCATTGCCGAGACGGTGCACTCGGTGACCTTCCCCTGCGCTGTGCAGGTGCCGGGCCGTCCCGTCTTCGGCGTGCAGTTCCATCCGGAGAAGAGCTCGGATGCGGGCGCGCGCCTGCTTGCCAACTTCGCAACCATTGCACGAGCCGCGCGCGCCGACAGCGCGCACGCTGATAAGGTGGCGGAAAACCCCGTCGCGTCAAAGGAGTAGCCATGTACCTTCTTCCTGCCATCGATCTTTTGGACGGGCGCGCGGTGCGTCTGGCCAAGGGAGACTACGATGCCGTCACCGTGTACAACGACGATCCGGCGTATCAGGCCCAGCTGTTCGAGGAGGCCGGTGCGACGTGGCTTCATGTGGTCGATCTGGATGGCGCGAAGTCCGGCAATCCCGACAACCTGGAAGTGGTGCGCGCGATTTTGGCGCGCACGAGCCTGAAAGTGGAGGTAGGCGGCGGCGTGCGCTCGCTCGAGGCCGCCGATCGCCTGCTCGACGCCGGTGCAACCCGGGTTATTCTAGGCACCGCGCTCGTGCGCGACCCCGATTTCGCCCAGGCCGCCATGGAGAAGTTCGGCCCCGATGCCCTGGTTGCCGGCATCGACGCGAAAGCCGGCGAGGCCGCCGTGGCCGGCTGGACGGAGGACTCGGGCGTGGCCGCCGCCGACCTGGCCCGCCGCATGGCGGCGATGGGGTACGAGCACCTCGTCTACACCGACATTGCCCGCGACGGCATGCAGACCGGCGTGGAGAACGACGCCTACGCGAAGATGGCCGCCGCCTTCGGCAATCCGGTCATCGTCTCCGGCGGCATTGCCACCGCAGCTGACATCCGGGCGCTGGCTCCCATCGCCGATGCCGTGGAGGGCGTCATTACCGGTCGGGCCATCTACGAGGGCACCCTTACCGTGGCCGACGGCGTCGCGGCGTGCGACGGCACCTTCCATCTGTCCGATCAGCTGGAAGAGGAGGAGCGCCCCCTAACCATCGAAGAGTTGGAAAGCTAGCAAGCAAGGAAGAGCAGCCCGGGCGACGCCGGATGCCTTGACCGAGCGAGTTCCGCAGATGGTATCGAAGGCCAAAGGGGAAGGGGAGAAGTTGGCCTTGACGCCTTCGATGCCAGCGAGGACTGTCTGAGCGAAGCAAGGTACCCGGCGGCGCCCGGGCGGACGGGTTGAAGAGAGTATGCTGACAAAGAGAGTAATCCCCTGCCTGGACGTAAAGGACGGCCGCGTCGTGAAGGGCGTGAACTTCGTGGGGCTGCGCGATGCGGGCGACCCCATCGAGCTGGCCCGTGCCTACGACGAGCAAAAGGCCGACGAGGTGATCTTCTTGGACATCACCGCCACGAGCGACGACCGCGCCACCACGGTGGAGCTCGCGAGCCACGCCTCGGCCGAGCTGCACCTCCCATACTGCGTGGGCGGCGGCTTCCGCAGCGTGGCCGATATTCGCAAGATGATCGCCGCCGGCGCCGACAAGGTGTCGGTGAACTCGGCGGCCGTGGCGAACCCTCAGCTCATCACCGATGCGGCCCGGGCCTTCGGCACTCAGGCGATTCTGTGCGCCATCGACGCGAAAGCGGTGCCCGGCAATCCCAACAAGTGGGAGGTCTACGTGGCCGGTGGCCGCAAGAACACCCACATCGACGCCATCGAATGGGCTCGCGAGGCGGCTCGGCGCGGGGCGGGGGAGATCCTGCTCACCTCCATGGATCGCGACGGCAGCCGCGACGGCTTCGACTGTCACTTGACGCGCTCCGTGGCCCGGGCCGTGGACATCCCCGTCATCGCCAGCGGCGGCGTGGGCAAGCTCGAGCACTTCGCCGAGGGCATCATCGAGGGCGAGGCCGACGCCGTGCTCGCCGCCAGCGTCTTCCACTTCGGCGAGCTCACCGTGCGCCAAGTGAAGGAATCCATGCGAGACGCCGGCATCCCCGTGCGGCTGTAGACGCGTTTAAGATCCGTTTCGATTTATACTGGTTTCTGACCGCATTTAGATCGAGATCCCTCAGCGCTTCATGTGATAGTTGCTTACCATTTCGAATTATACACGCACAAAGATTACTTTATTTATCTAAAGTATGATTTCTGCTCTGCTGACGACGAGATACTGGCTGTTGCTTACGGTGCAATATGTCGTTCCCTCAAAATTGTCATTCTCCTGAATATCGCGGGTGACAGAGGAATTGTCGTAGATGCAGTAATATCCGCGATCGTCGGTTGCGGAAAGCTTGTACTCTCCAGCGGGGATGTCGAATCCGATTTTGTACATCCCGTCTCCGCTCGGTGTGCTTGTTGGTGTGGCATAAGCGATTTCGACCATGGAACAACGTGATAGCTCGATGCACTGACCATCTTCCAGATTTATATAGTTTACACTGGAGAAATTGTCGTTTTCAAGAATCTCGGATTTGCTTGTATCTGGGTACACACAGTAATACCCTCCTTTGCCGGAGGATTCCAGCTTGTACTCGCCTGCCGGTATGTCTTCCCCCACCTTATACGTGCCGGCGGGATGGGTAGCGTTGGCAAGCGCTTCGCGAGCGGCCTTCTCCTCTGCCTCCGTTTTCGCTTTCGCCTCTTCTTCCTCTCGCCGTTCTTGCATTGCGTTCTGAATAATAGTCAATTCATCTTTAGTGTATGTGGTTTGGCGAGCAAGGCTCTCAAGATACCAGCAGCCTTCTGTTCCAGTTGCTGCATCTATCGCATAAAACAGAGAAACGATTTTGTTCTCACTGGGCAATACGAGAATGCATAAGTTGTATAAATCTCCATTAATGTTTGCATTAGAGGCAGAAGCGATCCTGCAACTAATACCCTGAATGGAGCAGATGTTTTGACTGATGTTTACTTCTGGATTCGTGTATTCCGCGAGTATTCCGTCGCAGAACTCTTCCAAAGACTGTTCGCATTCTTCTATTGGCATATTATCCATCGAGTTCTCTTGAACGCAAACTTGCGCATTTGAGCTGTATCCAGAGGCATACCACAAGCCGTCGGTTCCTCTGTCACCATCGTTCTGCCAATCTTCGCCTATTGGTACATTGATGCCGTATAATTCAACTGTGGTAGTTTGTCCGTTGTCTCCTATGGGGAGAGACTCAGCTTGGTCGATACTAGAAGTTGCTGGAAGCTCATTTTCCTCCATCGCATGCTCTTTGGTGGAAGAGCATGCGATGAGCGATATGCTCAAGAGTAGTCCCAATAGCGAAACACCTGCAATCGCTCCAGCTGAACGGTTAATCGGCAACCCCATAGAAGATCCTCCTTAACATAATCTGTATGCACGAATAAGTACACGCATATATTACGTTATGCTACTAGTTATATGAGCAAAGAGAATATCATGATATATACGACATGACAAGATTGATTTGAGCTGAAGAAAGGGAGCGTAGCGCGGGTAACCGTTAGTGCTGATTCTCGATTTGAGAAAGGAGAATGGGAACCGACGAGCGCTCTCGTTCGCATCACGTACAGAGCATTGAAATAAGCGGACGGCTCGGCTTAAACGAACCGAATCTCGAGCTTCTTCCCGAAGCAGTGAGCGAGTTTTTGCAACGTCGAAATAGTGGGGTTGCCGTTTCCGTTCTCGAGCCGACTTATGTTGGATTGTTTCATGCCGCAGCGGTCAGCTACTTCTTGTTGGCTGAGGCCACAGCTTTGGCGTCCTTCGACAATGAGCTTCATGATTTCGTACTCAGGCTTGGCGTCCTCCCAGGCTTGGGCGAATGCTTCGTCGCGCTGGCTCCGCTGCTCGATGTAGCGCTGAACGTCATTAGTCGCCATAGCGTTCCTCCCAATCTTTTTTGAAAAGTCGCGCTCGCTTGAGTTCTCTCGGCGGGGTTCGCTGCGACTTCTTCACGAAACCGTTGGTGACGATGATCTTCCGGCCTCTTCGAAAGAAGTAGAAGCATCGTGAAATGCTCGAACCGATTTTGATGCGCAACTCGAACAAGCCCTCGCCGAGCGACTTGGAATGGGGCTCTCTCAAATCGGTGCCTTTCTCCGACAGAAGCGTCAGTTCCTGGAGGGCCTTGATCGCCATTCTCTGGTCGAGTGAATCGAGAAAGGATTCCATAGGGCAAGAGCCCTCTCTGGTGCGATAGAACTCGATCTCGAACATTTCTGCTCCTTTATATCATATATGGTATGTCTTTGCAATGTCATGTACTATAATGCAACTATCACTTTAGCAGGTTACGAACTATAGTGCAATAGGAGATTTGAATGGCTAAGGAGAACAGCGTTATCGATTGGGAGGCCTACGGGACGTTGCTGAAGGCGGCGCGGCTGGCCAACGGGTACTCGCGGGGCAAGAAGCTCACCGATGCGGTGGAGGAGAAGACGGGCATGAAGATCTCGGAGCGCACGATTTACGCGCTGGAGGACGCCTCGCGCGCGCCCTCCGCCGATATCTTCCTCGCCCTGCAGCAGGTGCTGCCCGAGCTGTGCGATCCCGAGTACATGCGCCCGGCTTTCCGCAAAGCCGACATCAAGGTCATGCTCGTCACGCTGCCCTAAGGAGGAGAGGTGGATCTTCCCGAGCTGAAGTACAACGAGGCGGGGCTCATTCCCTGCATTGTGCAGGACGTCGATACGGACGAGGTGCTCATGATGGCGTGGATGAGCGCCGAGTCGCTGGCGCTCACGCTGGAGCGCGGCGAAACCGTGTTCTGGAGCCGCAGTCGGCGCGAGCTGTGGCACAAGGGCGCCACCAGCGGCAACACCCAGAAGCTGGTGGATCTGCGCTACGACTGCGACGCCGATACCCTGCTCGCGCTGGTGCATCCGGCCGGCCCTGCCTGCCACACGGGAGAGCGAACCTGCTTCTACCGTTCGGTGTTGGACGAGTAGCGAAGGGGCCGGGAGGGGGTGCGCGCAGACCTCTGATCGCCCCGCGGAGAACGCGGCCCATAAGAATCAGCTTCCACTTCAGCAGCAACGATGCCGGGATGGTACCGACCTATGT
>CABSMC010000029.1 GCA_902478715.1 uncultured Adlercreutzia sp. | reverse complement strand
TTCTTCGCCTCCGTCGAGCAGCTTGACCACCCGGCCTGGCGGGGCAAGCCCGTCATCGTCGGCGGCGATGCGGACGCCCACGGGGTCGTCTCCACCTGCTCCTACGAGGCCCGCGCCTTCGGAGTGCGCAGCGCCATGGCCTCGTCGCTGGCACGAGCGCTGTGTCCCGAGGCCATTTGGACGCATGGTAACTTCCACCGCTACCGCGAGGTGTCCGCCGCCATCATGGCCATCCTGCGGGACGAGACGCCCCACGTGCAACAGGTCTCCATCGACGAGGCCTTTATGGACGTCACCCCCACTGCCGTGAACACCGAGCACCCGGTTCTCGTGGCCCAGCGCATCCAGGAGCGCGTGGCCGCCCTCGGCGTCACCTGCTCCATCGGCGTGGGCACCTCCAAGTCCGTGGCGAAAATCGCCTCGGACCGCGACAAGCCCCGAGGACTCACCGTGGTTTTCCCCGGCACGGAGGCGGCCTTCCTGGAAAAGCTGCCCGTGCGCACGCTCTCCGGCGTGGGCGCCGCCGCCGAGAGGACGCTCCTTTCCCACGGTGTGCGCACCTTGGGAGCCATGGGCCGGGCCGACGGCGCCCTTCTGCGGAAGATCTTCGGGAAGAACGGCGAGATGATGCGCGATCGGGCCTTAGGACGCGACCGGTCGGAAGTGGCCGAGGACGACGAGGTGAAGTCGGTCTCCAACGAGGTGACCTATGCCCATGATCTGGAAACGCGCGAGGATATCGTAGCGGCGCTCTCCACCATTTCGGCGAAGGTGGGGCGTCGCCTGCGCCGCAAGAGCCTTAAGGGCCGCACCGTAGCGGTGAAGATGCGCTACGACAACCGCACGACCCGCTCGGCTCAGTGCTCGCTGGCCGCCCCCACCGACGACGACATCGCGTTCGCCCCAGTGGTGCACCGCCTCGCGGAGGAGCTGTGGGCTCCGGGTATGAAGGTGCGCCTGCTCGGCGTGGCCGTGACCCATTTCGAGGAGGACGGCGCGCCGGTGCAGGAGACGCTCTTCGACACCGCCGCCCTCGGAGACGACGACCGCGCGAGCGCGGCCCAAAGCGAGGCGCTCATCCGCGACGAGGAGAAACGCCGCAGTCTTCTGGCCGCCACCGACGCTTTGCAGGCGCGTTTCGGCGACGGCACGGTGCGCTTCGGCTTCGAGCTGCGCCAATCCGGCAACACCACCGGCTCCTCCTCCAAAAACGTCGAGGACTACAAGTAGCCCCATCATTGAGCCCCCTGCTGTGCCCCATCAATTCTCAAGCTTTTTAGGAAACTTGCAAGGAAATGCCACTTCAACCCTGCTTTGGTAAAAGAAAATGCCAGTTGGGGCCCGCTTTGGCACCAGATGCCAGTTGGGGCCCGCTTTGGCAAGGGGCGGATTACCATTCCGGAGTCGAAGTGGCATTTTCGCGCTCAAAATGAAAACCAATCAGTAAAATAGGATCGCGTAAGATATCGTTGACGAAGATCACACGAGCGGAACGGACGAAAGAGAAGTGAGCATGGCGCTGGTTTTGGCGATCGACATACGGAACACGCGGACGCGGATCGGGCTGGCCGAAGACGGGCGGCTCGTTTCCCAGTGGGCCGTCCCCACGAACCCCGGCGAGACGGCCGATGGCGCCGTGGCCTGCGTCCTCGGCTTCTTCGACGCCCTCGCCCGCGGGCTGGCGCCCATCGAGCCGGAAGCACCGTGCGCCATTGAGCTTCCCGAAGGCGCGCCCTTGGCCGACGGGGCCATCATCGCCTCGGTCATCCCGGCCCTCACCGGAGTTTGGGCCGACGCAGCGCGACGCCTCACGGACGCGCGCCCGCTCACCGTGGGCCCGGGCCTGAAGACGGGACTGAAGATGAGCTTCTCCGATCCTGTGGCCGTGGGCGCCGACCGCGTCGCCGAGATGGTGAGCGCCAAGAGCACCTACGGCGCGCCGGCCCTCGTCATCGATCTGGGCACTTCCACCACCTTCGAGCTTCTGGACGATACGGGGGCCTTCCGCGGCGGCATCATCGCCCCGGGCATGAAGCTCGGCGCCCAGGCACTGGCCCGCGGGGCCGCCCAGCTGGCCGCCGTGGAGCTTCGAGCCCCCAAGTCGCTGCTCGGCCGCACCACCGTCGAGGCCATGCAGGCGGGCATCGTCATGGGGGAGGTGGCCCGCATCGACGGCCTCATCGACATGATCTGGGCCGATTGCGGCTACACGACCCCCGTCATCCTCGTGGGCCAAGACGCCGAGACCATCGCCGCGCTCATGGCGCACGCCGTCACCGTCGACCAGACCCTCGCCCTCCGCGGCCTTCTGGAACTCTACTTCATCAATAAGAAGTAGAAGAATCTCAGAGAATTGGCAAAGCCGGCGAGAGGCCCTGTCGCATTTCAGATTCACCCGCCTTTGCACCAAGTTGGCTTCCGCCAACGTCGAGTGCAAAACAGTGAACAGCCCAGTGGGCTGTTCAGCACTTCTCAGGCGACCGAGAGGGAGCGTCCTGCGCAGCAAACTGCGCAGGACATGAAATGCGACAGGGCCTCGCAGCGTCGGCCAGTCCGTGCGTCCCGTAGGGCGAACGGAACGATTAATTGAATTTGAAAATCTTCTGGGCGATCTGGTAGCCCTTGAGTCCGATCTTCTCGCCGGCCTCGGTGGGCAGGTTCGTGGCCAGATTCAGCGCGTTCGAGCGCACCCGGCGGTAGAGCGACGGATTCTGCTCCTTCAGGTAGGCCCATATGTCTTTCAGATCCTGTTCGTCAGTCTCTCCCCCGCGCATGCGCAGAAACACCGAGCAGATGCACATCATCATGGAGAGGTAGTTGCGCAGGTAGTGGCGCAGATGGCGATTGCGCACGGCCTGCGGATCCACGTTGTCGATCATCTGCCGTGTGACGCGCAGCTGCTGGTCCATGCGGCCCATCATGACCTTCTCGTTGACCGACTGGTCCTCGCGGCCGATGAAGTAATGGTAGGCGTCCACGTTGAAGTAGCGCATGGTACGCACGTAGACCAAGGGCTCGTAGACGAAGATGTTGTCCACGTAGAAGGTGTGCTCGGGCAGCTCAAGGTGCATTTTGCGCAGCATCTCGGTGCGATAGTACACCGAGTGCATGAGCAAATACTGGCTCGGCAGGAAGGTTCCCACCTCGTCCCAGCCGAACTCGTAGCCCTCGGGCAGCACGTTGCCGTAGCCCATGACCTTCTGCTCGCCTTCGTCCACCTTGTCGTAGACGTAGTTGGCCACCACCATGTCGCAGGGCACCGGCGCATCCAGCTGGCTGCGCAGGTACACCATGAGCGGGAACATGGCCGCCGGATCGAGCCAGTCGTCGGAGTCGACCACCTTGAAGTAGAAGCCGCTCGCGTTCGCCAGCCCCGTGTTCACCGCGCCGCCGTGGCCCTTGTTAGGCTGATGGATGGCGCGGACGATGTCGGGGTGCTCGTTCTGCCAGCGGTCGCAGATGGCCGCCGTGTCGTCCTTGGTCGAGCCGTCGTCCACGAGCAGGATCTCGATGTCCTCGCCGCAGGCGAGCAGCGTCTCCACGCAGTGATCCATGTAGGCTGCCGAGTTGTAGCAGGGCACGGCGAACGTGATGGTCTTCAAAAGCGCCTCCTTCGTCGGGGTCTCGGTGTGCGGGCGTGCTGCCTCGCACGGCGGCCTAGGCGTCGGCCGTCTCCGTCAGGATCTTCTCGGACGCGGCCAGCGCGTCGGCGACCACCTTGTCCATGTTGAAATAGCGGTACTCGGCCAAACGACCCAGCGGATGGAAATTCGGCAGCGCGTCGGTCAGGCGGCGGTAGCGCGCATAGAGTGCGTCGTTGTCGTCGTTGATGATGGCGTAGTAGGGAATCTGCGTCGCCGGATCCTCGTAGGCCCGGGAGTACTCGCGCATGATGGTGGTCTTGTCGCCGGTCTGCTCCGTGAGCCACTTGAACTCCGTGATGCGGGTGTAGTCCTCGGTCACCGTGTAGTTCACGGTGCCGCAGGGCAAGTGGTAGGTCTCGTCGAAGGTCTCGTAGACGAAATCGAGGGAGCGGTAGGGCAAACGGCCGAAGCGCCCCAGGAACAGCTCGTCAAGCGGACCGGTGTAGACGATAGGGCCTGCGAACGGCACGCCCTTGATGTGGATGGCCTCCAGGGGGGCATCCTCCTCGCGGCCGGCGAAGACGAGATCGAACACGCTCTCCGCCTCGGTGCTCAGGCAGACGGTGATCTTCTCGTGGCCGAGCAGGTTCTCGAACAGGCGCGTGTAGCCATCGACCGGCATCCCCTGGAAGGCGTCCTGGAAGTAGCGATTGTCCCGGGAGATGAAGACGGGCACGCGCGCGGTCACCGAGGGATCCACTTCCTCAGGAGTGAGGCCCCATTGCTTCTGGGTGTAGTAGAGGAATACGTTCTGGTAGACGAAGTCCGCCACCTCCTGAAGCTCCGGATCCTCCTGGGCGCGCAGCTCGTTGATGGTGACCTTGCGCTCGTCGCCGAAGGTGTCGACGAGCTTCTCGATGAGCCGGGCCGCCTTCTCGTCGCCGAAGGCAATTTCCATAGAGTTCTTGTTGAAGGGCACGGGCATGTAGGTGCCGTACCAATCGGCAAGCACCCGGTGCTGGTAGCTCGACCACTCGGTGAAGCGGGCAAGATAGTCGTAGGCGCGCTGATCGTTGGTATGGAAGATATGCGGCCCGTAGCGGTGCACGAGCACCCCGGCCTCGTCGTACTCGTCGTACATGTTGCCAGCGATGTGCGCGCGCTTCTCGATGACGAGCACGCGAAGACCGCCCTCTTCGGCAAGCTGCCGGGCACTGACAGCCCCGGCAAAACCGGAGCCGACAACGACAGCGTCGTAGTCTTCGATGGCGATATCGCGGAAATCGGCGTAATTAACGGCCATAACGGGTTCTCTCCCTCGTACTCGTTGATGCGAATGGGGCGCCGGCGCTCGGGCGGCGTCGTTCGAAGGACATTGTACCCAGCCCGCATCCGATGGCCTCCAAACCCCATACAAACCGAATAAATGAACCTGCCGCGCGGTCGCGCCGTGCGGGGCGGCGGCCCGTGCTCTATCATGAGGGCAGGATACCCGTGAGAAAGGACGTTCCCGTGAGCCAGTTCCTCGATTCCATGATCGCCCGCGCGAAGGCCGACAAGAAGACCATCGTGCTTCCCGAGGGCAACGACATCCGCACCCTCAAGGCCGCCGAGGCGATTCTCGCCGAGGGCATCGCCGACCTCATCGTCTTGGGCGACGCCGACGACATCGCCGCCGCCGGCTGCAACTTGGTGGGCGCCCGCATCGTCGACTTCCGCACCTCCGAGCTGCGCGAGCCCTATGCCGAGAAGCTGGCCGAGCTGCGCGCCGCCAAGGGCATGACGTTCGAGCAAGCCCTCGATCTCATGGACAACGAGCTGTACTTCGGCATGATGATGGTGAAGATGGGCGAAGCGGACGGCCTCGTCTCGGGCGCCTGCCACTCCACCGGCGACGTGCTGCGCCCGGCCCTGCAGATCCTGAAGACCGCCCCCGGCGCGCAGATGGTGAGCTCGTTCTTCGTCATGAACGTGCCCGACTGCGACTTGGGCCACCACGGCACCTTCCTCTTCTCCGACTGCGGCTTGGAAGTGCAGCCCGACGCCGACCGTCTGGCCCAGATCGCCATCAACGCCGAGGCGGCGTGGCGGTCGCTGTTCGCCGATGCCGAGCCGGTTATCGCCATGCTGTCGCACTCCTCCTACGGCTCGGCCAAAAACGACGATTCCGACAAGGTGGTGCGCGCGACGGCCAAGGTGAAGGAGCTCGCGCCCGAACTCGCGGTGGACGGCGAACTGCAGCTGGATGCCGCCATCGTCCCCGAGATCGGCGCGGCGAAGGCGCCGGCCTCTCCTGTCGCGGGCCGTGCCAACGTGCTCGTGTTCCCGGACATCGATGCGGGCAACATCGGCTACAAGCTGGTGCAGCGCTTGGCGAAGGCCGAGGCGCTCGGCCCCATCCTGCAGGGTATCGCCGCCCCGGTGAACGACCTGTCGCGCGGCTGCTCGGCCGACGACATCGTGGGCGTGGTGGCCATCACCGCCGTGCAGGCGCAGGGGAAATAACGTCTTTTTTTTTGCTTCTCTATCCCTCCGGGCCCGAGGTGGGCGAGGGGGTGCCGTGCTCAAACAGCATTGAAGTGCAGGACTCGCCAAAGGTCGCGACATTACCTTATGCACTTCAATGAACTGCGCGCGGCACCCCCTCGCCCACCTCGGGCCCTGCATTTTTGAGGCTGCGGGCAGGATCCCTGCCCTGCCCGGGCCCTGCTCGCTTCAGATTGCTACACTGATTGCTTGCTTTTCTCTTCTCTCTCGATGCCGAGTTTCTCGAACAGCTCGTCGCGGCTGTGGACGCCGAGCTTCTTGTAGACGTGGCGGATGTGCGACTTCGCCGTGCCGTTGGCCACGACCATGGCAGAGGCCACCTCGCTGGCCGAGCATCCCTCCAAGAGCAGCGTGAGCACCTCCTTCTCACGCTCGCCCAAACCGCAGGCGGCGGCCACGCGATCCACCTTGGCGCAACGGGCCGCGCCGAGACCATCCGTTGTCTGCTCGCCCTCGAAAAGCTCCGCCGAACGGGTCGGCGTGACACCCCGTCTCACGAGGATGATCATGGCGGCATTGGCGGCCAGAATCGACAAGAGCACCATGATGTTCGACGCGAATTGCTCGGCGAATGCGAAGCAGAGCGCCATGCACAGGCGGCCGACGAGACATCCGGCGGCAAACGCCACCATGAGGCCCGTGAAGGCCCCAAGAGTGCGCCGCCGAGCCCCCTGCGCACTGGCGCACAGGAGCACGACGGCGTAAGCGAGGAAAAGGAACATGCCGAGCGCCGCCAGATCGAAGGAAAGCGCTGGCTCGAGGTGAAGATAGGAGGCGGCTATGACGGCCACGATAATAGCGGGCACGGCGATGGTCGTCAGCGGGAGGACCGCCGCATTTGCCAAGAGCACCACGGCGCAGATGAGCAGCATCGGAGCGAAGAAATCCCCCGAAGCATAAGAAGCGCTGTCGCCCCCGATACCGGCAAAGGCGATGGCGGTGATGAAGGAGAAGCTGAACAGAAACGTCGCCGAGGCCGGGTAGCGGAAGGCATCCGCCGGCACGGCCGCGGGCACAGCCGCGTCGTCTTCCTCCTTGGCCTGCTCCGAGCGCAGCTTGCGAGAGAGCACGAACGTCCCCACGAACATGAGCACTCCCATGCACACGCACAGCTTCACCGCCTCCAGGCCCGAGAACACCCAGATGACGAAGGAGGCGAACACGCCCGCCAGCACGATATTCCAAATCACCGAAAAGGAGCGCCGATCGATATGCACGGCGAACCACGAGGTCATGGCCACGGGCAGATAGACGCCGAAGATAGCGCCGCAAACCCAGTTGACAGGCTCGGGCACGTGGATGCCCGCCCCGAACAGCGCGCAGTACAGCACCAAGGTCGCCTGCACGAGCAGGGCCAGAACCCAAAGCAATCGACTGCCCACGACGAGCCGTCCCCCCCGTCGCAACCTCCAACCAAGCATAAGCGCGCAGAGGAGCTCGGCGACATAGGAGGCATCAGTATAGGAGAACATAAACGCCGTAGTGTGCCACATAGACGGCCAGAAGTACACCTGACCCACGAAGGCCAAGTTGCAGGCCAGACCCACGAACAAGCTAATGGATCCAGCGTCCCTGAAATGCTCCTCGAACCCGAGGCGCAGCCCCGCGATCGTATCCCACAGACGTTTCATCGCTTACCCCTCCTCTTTTTTGCTATCCCCCATGAAACCACAAATAGCAGATGAGCGCCAGCAGCAAAAATGGCAACCTTTCCTCATTTCCAGAAAGGTGGGTTAGCAAGGTGGGTTAGCAAGTTCCACCACCGCTAACCTACAGGTTATCTCTCACGCTAACCTCAGCGCCGACGCTAAAGTGACCAGTGTGATCGGGGACACCGCGATCCCCGGAGCGCCGGAGCGAATGCGTCACGCGACGTCTTCGCCAGACATCAACCCGGCGCGAAGACACCGACCACAAGGGAGTGGAAAATGGGAAAATACACCCGCCGACAGTTCATCACCAGCGCTGGTGTCGGCATGGCCGCCGTCGCCGGCCTCGGCCTTGCCGGATGCGCGCCGCAGACCCCGGCCGATAAGGCCATGGCCAACACGGGCAACGGGGGAACCACCTTCGCCGACACCATCGCTTGGGACGGCGAGTACGACGTCGTCGTCATCGGCTTCGGCGGTGCCGGTGCCGTGTCCGCCTGCTACGCCGCCGACGCCGGCGCGAAGGTGCTGCTCATCGATAAGGCCCCTCAGGGCATGGAGGGCGGCAACACGCGCTTCTGCGGCCAGATCATCCTGAACTCCGACGACAAGGAGGCCATGCTCGCCTACAACAAGGCCATGGCCGGCGATTTCGCCGTCGATGACGAGCTCATGGACGTGTACGCCGAGGGCCTGACCCAGACGAAAACCATGCTGCGCGACTTCTTCGGCGTCCCCGAGGAGAACTTCCTCGATTGGAAGGAGGACTCCTCCGCCCAGCCGATGATCGCCATGTTCATCCCCGAGTACCCCGAGCTCGAGGGCGGCGATGCGCTGCACGTGCTGACGGTGAGCGACAACGTCTGCAACTCCGCGCTGTGGAAGACCTACCGCAACAAGGTGATGTCCATGGGCGACAACATCGATGTGTGGTACATGTCCCCCGCCACCAAGCTCTTCCAGGATCCGGTCAGCCGCGCCGTCATCGGCGTGGAGATCGACAAGGCCGGCGAGACCGTGAACATCCGCGCCAAGAACGGCGTCGTCATGACCATGGGCGGCTTCGAGAACAACAAGCAGATGGTTGAGGACTTCCTCGGACTCACCAAGAGCACGCCGGCCGGCACCCTGTTCAACACCGGCGACGGCGTGAAGATGGCCATGGGCGTCGGCGCCGATCTGTGGCACATGGAGGCCTACGAGGGCAACTGCTTCGCGCTCGGCGGCATCTCCTTCGTGGTGAACGAGGATCAGCACGCCAAGACGTTCAACGACCTGCGCAACCTTTCCGGCAGCGTCATCGTCGTGGGCAACGGCGGCGAGCGCTACCTGCGCGAGGACGTGTACAACCGCCACGGCCATGTGCCGAGCAACGGCGACTGGGTAAATGTGAAGCGCCCGCGCAACACCTACATGGTATGGGACGCCGCCCAGAACGAGGCCATCGCCGAGTACCACGGCATCCCGGCCGGGTTCGAGGATCAGGTCGTCTCCGCCGCCACCATCGCCGAGCTCGAGAGCGCCCTCGGCATTCCGGCCGGCAAGCTCGAGCAGACCGTGACCGATTTCAACAAGATGGCCAACGACGGCTATGACCCGGCCTTCTTCCGCGCCGCCGAGACCATGCGCGCCTTCGGCGAGGGCCCCTTCTACGCCATCGAGATGATCCAGGCCTTCCTGAACACCCAGGGCGGCGCCCGCCGCAACGCCCGCGCCGAAGTCGTGGGCACCGACGGCGAGCCCATTCCGCACCTCTACTCCGCCGGCGAGTTCGGCGGCATGACCCCGTACCAGTACAACGGCGGCGGCAACATGGCAGAGTGCCTCATCTTTGGCCAGCTGGCCGGCGTGGGCGCGGCAGCCGAGAAGGATCCGCTGCCGGTGCTCCCCATGGGCGTGGCCTCCGAGATCGTCTATACCCAGGGCAGCGGCAGCCACGAGGTCGATCCCGATCCGGCCGCTTCCGCAAAGCTCGGCGAGAACGAGTATCTCGGTACCTCCACCCTGTGCATGGGCAACGAGCTTGCCGTGAAGGTGAAGATGGAGGGCGACAAGATCGCCGCCATCGACATCGTGCAGCAGCAGGAGACCGCCGGTGTGGGCAGCTTGGCTCTCGAGGCCCTGCCGACCCGGATCATCGAGGCCCAGTCCACCGAGGTCGACGCCGTTGCCGGCGCTACCGTTTCCTCCACGGCCCTGAAGGACGCCGTGAACAACGCCCTCGCCCAGGTGAAGTAGCTCGCCTGATGCGATAGGGGCACCATCAAGCGCCCCGCACCCCTCCCCACGAAATCGAGGCTCAAAGCGGGCCTCGATTTCGTTTTCTAGCCCCGAATCGACGGTTGTTTCATCAGAACCGTCGATTTGGGGCTGACATTTTCCCAAAACGGCCTAATTTGGAAGAAAAGAAGCCCCGGATCGACGATGTTGATAGAACAACCGTCAATCCGGGGCTAGCTTATATCTGAGCCTCAGGTGCCTAGACCAGCTCCGTGATCTCGAGCGTACCCTCCTTCACCAGCTGATAGGTGTCGCGGGCGATCATGTACTCCTCGTCGGTGGGAATGATAACGATGCGCACCTCGGAGTCGTCCGTGGAGATCTCGCGCTCGCCGCGCAGGCCCTTGCGGTTCTTCTCCAGGTCGATCTTGATGCCGAGCGGCTGCAGACCCGCGAAGATCATGCGGCGCATCTTGTCGCAGTTCTCGCCCACGCCGGCCGTGAGCACGATGGCATCGACGCCGCCCATGACGGCGATGTACTGGCCGATGTATTTCTTCGCGGAGTTCGAGTACATGTCGTAGGCGAGCTGGGCGCGCTCGTCGCCCTCCTCGGAGGCCTGGCGCACGCTGCGCAGGTCGTTGGAAATGCCGGAGATGCCCAAAAGCCCGCTCTTTTTGTTCATGAGGTCGTTCACCTCGGCCGCCGTGAGGTTCTCCTTCTCCATGATGAAGGGGACGATGGCCGGGTCGATGGCGCCGCAGCGGGTGCCCATCATAAGGCCATCGAGAGGCGTGAGACCCATGGAGGTGTCAACGGCCACGCCGTGGTCGATGGCGGAGATGGAGCAGCCGTTGCCCAGGTGGCAGGTGATGAGCTTCAGATCCTCCAAGGGCTCGTCCATGAAGGCGGCCGCGCGCTCGGCAATGTAGCGATGCGAGGTGCCGTGGGCGCCGTACTTGCGGATGGCGTGCTTCTCGTACAGCTCGTAGGGCAACGGGTACATGTAGGCCTTCGGCGGAATGGTCTGGAAGAACGAGGTGTCGAAGACGGCCACCATGGGCTTGCCGGGCATCTGCTCGCGGCAGGCCTCGATGCCCATGAGCGCGGCCTTGTTGTGCAGAGGCGCGAGCTCCGCCAGCTCGTCGATCTTGGCGACGACATCGTCATCGATGAGCACGGAGCGATCGAAGTACTTGCCGCCCTGCACCACGCGGTGCCCCACGGCGTCGATGTCGTCCAAAGAATCGATGGCCTTGGTGGGGCCGCTCGTCAGCGCCTCCAGCACGAGGGCCATGGCGGCGTTGTGATCGGGCATGGGGGTGTCGATGACCACCTCATTCTCGTCGATGCCGTGCTTGTGGAAGGCCTCGGCGGAACCGACACGCTCGCAGATGCCCTTGGCGAGCACTTCATGGGTTTCAACATTGATGAGCTGGTACTTCAGAGAGGAAGAACCGGCGTTGAGGACGAGGACGTTCAATGACTTACCTCCTAATCAATAGTTTCCCCTATTTTAGGAGTGCACGCAGGGCGCGTCGCACCTGCTCGCGTCCTTATCGGCAAGCGGAGCGCCGCTCACCGATTGACATCCGTCGCGTTCGCCCTACGAGAGGGTCGTGTCCTGGGTCTCGTCGTCGGGGGCGGCCACCAGCTCGCCCATGAGCACCTCCACCTGCTGCTCGGCGGCGCCCAAGCGCTTCTGCAGCGAGCCCAAGAGCACCACGCCGCGCTCGTAGGCGGCGAGGGACTCCTCCAGTTCCAGCGTATTGCTCTCCAGCACGGAGACGATGGACTCCAGCTCGCTCAAGGCCTCGCGGAAGGTCAGCTCTTCCACCGGCTTCTTCTCGTCAAGGTTCGCGGCATCGCTCATGGCGCTTCCTTTCTCATCGTTGCGTGTATCACTCGTCGCTGCGCGTATCGTCAGTCCCAGACCTCAACAGCGCTGTGGATGCGGCGGACGTCGTCCACCGTGCAGTCCAGCTCGCCGTCGGAGAGGGCCACCACGAGGCGATCCCCGGCCGCGACGCCGTCCACCGAGCTCACTACTCGTCCGTCCTCCCCCTTCGCCATGGCGTAGCCGCGCCCGATGGTGGCCAAAGGCGACAGGTCGTGTAGGCGCGCCGCGTTCACGGCCACCGATGCGCGATAGGACTCTGTCAGCGCCGAGCCGGCGCGCTCAAGTCGGCCGCGAGCCCCCTCGAGACGCTGTCGCGGACGCTCGCCGAAGTGCTCGCCCAGGTAGTTAAGCCGGCTCGCTGCGGCACTCACCGATGCGGCAGGCGCCGAGAGCAGCCCAGGCAGCATGCGTCCCAAAGCCTCGCCTATGAGGCCCAGTCGATGGCGATCCTCGGTAAGCGCCGCCGGAAGCGCCCGGCCGAGCCGATCGGACAGATCGTCTAAGGCCAGCGCCTCGGCGTCGAACAGGCACGTCGGCTCGCGGAACAACGGCAGGGACGCCAGGCGCTCCACCGCAAGCGACAGCCCGTCCAGCCGGCGCCCCTCGGCATGGCCCATGGCGGCGCCGAGCCCCTGGATGCGGGCGGCGATCTCGCCCTGAGCCGGCGCCACGGCCTCAGCGGCCGCCGTGGGCGTCGAGGCCCGCACGTCGGCCACCATATCGGCGATGGAGGTGTCCGGCTCATGCCCGATGCCCGTCACCACGGGCACGGGACAGGCGGCAATGGTGCGCGCCAGCCGACGGTCGTTGAAGGGCATGAGATCCTCGAAGGATCCGCCGCCGCGCACGAGGAGCACCACCTCAGCGCCGGCGAAGACCACCTTGGCCAGACCGTCCACGAGCCCGTCGGCCGCCCCGGGGCCCTCCACGGGAACGCCGGCGAACAGGATGCGGGCCAAAGGATAGCGCCTGCGCAGGGTTCGCAGCACGTCGTGGACGGCGGCGCCGCGCGGCGAGGTGACGAGCCCGATGGTCTCGGGATAGGCGGGCAAAGGACGCTTGCGGGCCGGATCCATCAGCCCCATGGCCTCGAGCTCCCGCGCCAAGTTGGCCACCTGCAGCCGCAGCTGCCCTTCGCCGGCCAGCGACACCGAGAACACGTCGAAGTTCATGCGCCCCTTGGCCGCGTACAGCGAGAAGCGCCCGGTGAGCTCCACCAGGGCGCCGACGGAAAGCGCCACGCCCGAGGCCTGGTAGCGGTTCATCCACATCATGCACGGAAGCGAGGCCTTCTCGTCTTTCACGGTGAAGTACACGGCCTTGTAGCCGGGCTTGTCGTTCACCTCGGAGACCTCACCCATAAGGCGCACCACGACCTCCTCCAGGGCGTTTTTGGCCAGGCCCATGGCCGCGGACACCGACAGGGCCGGGGCGCCCTCCTCTTCCGTTGTCGCCTCGCGCTCTTCCACTGCCACGGCAGGCTCCGCTTACTCCTGGCGCTGGCCGAGCAGCCACAGAAGCTGCAGGATGGAGGTGAGGGCCGCGGCCAGATAGGTGAAGGCGCAGGCGCGCAGAACGTCGAAGGCGCCCTTGCGCTCCTGGGCGGGCAGGCCGATCTGGCCCATGTAGACCATGGCGCGCTGGGAGGCGTTGAACTCGACGGGCAGGGTCACCAGCTGGAAGAGCACCACCACCGCGTACATGATGATGGCCGCGGTGGTAAGACCGGCGATGTTCAGGAGGATGCCGGCCATGAGCAAAAAGATCCAGGCGTTCGAGGCCAGGTTCACCGCCGGCACGATGGCCCCGCGGATCTTCATGGGCGTGTAGTCCTGGGCGTACTGGCAGGCATGGCCCACCTCATGGCAGGCCGTGGCCGTGGCGGTGATGGTGCGCCCGTCGAAGGCCTCGGGCGAGAGCGTCACCGAGTTGCTGCGCGGGTCGAAGTAGTCCTGGCCCGGGCCGCCGCGGAAGACCTGCACATTCGAGATGCCGTAGTAGGAAAGCATCTGGCGCGCCGCCTCGGCGCCGGTCAGCCCCGTGGAGTTCGCCACATGGGAATAGGTCTTCAGTTTGTGGTTCACGTACCACTGGGCTCCCATGCCGATGACGAGCGTCGCGACGATGAGCATGAGGTAACTGCTGGAAATCATAGGGTTCTCCTTGCGTATGCCTTGCATTTTTGGCAGTCAATTATAGGCATGGGAGCGCCCCGGTCGCCCGGGAGGCGCCGAAAGCGTGAAAGATACGTAACCGCCTCAGGAACGCGGCGTCACCACGAGTCCTTCGGGGCCGAGGGACAGGGCGAGCCGGCCGGCGAGAAGCTCCAGCAGCTCGTCCCCCACCATGGCGCGGCGCCAGCCGCGCAGCACATCGACATCGGCGGTGTAGCCCCGGGCGACGCGGGCGAGCTCCGTCCGGGAGGCCAGCGTCTGCATGGCGATGTCGTTCTCCTTGGCGCGCAGCCGCACGAGCGCCTCCATGAGATCGAGCTCGGCATCGACGTTGCGCTCGCTCTTCGGCGACTTGTCCAGCTCGGGCCACGTATCGGGCGCGGCATCGAGACCCCGGACGAGCACGGTGGCCACGGCCCGGGCGTCCCGAGTGTTCAGCTTCTCGCGCACGCCGCGGATCAGGAACAAATCGTCGATGGTGCGGGACTCGCGCCGGCAGGCCTCGACGATCTGCTCGTCGGTGAGCACCCACTTGCGCGGCAGGTCGCGCTCTTGGGCCGTCACCTCGCGCCAGCGCGCCACCTCCCGGGCCGCCGAGAGCTGGCGGCGCGTGAGCTGCCCCACGCGCTTGAGGCGCTTGTAGCGCTCGGACGGGTCGCTCTCGTAGTTCGCCGGATCGCTCATGGCGGCGAAGTCGTTGTCGAGCCAGTGCAGGCGCCCCTTCGATTCCAACTTCTCCACCATGATGCGGTACATCTTCGGCAGATAGATCACGTCGTCGGCAGCATATTCCAGCTGGGAAGTGGAAAGCGGCCGACGCGACCAGTCGGTGAACGAGTCGCTCTTCTTCAGGTTCACGCCGCACAGGCTGTGCACCAAAGGCCCGTAGCCGATCTGCTGGGTGTGGCCCAAAAGGGTGGCCGCCACCTGGGTATCGAACAGGGGCGCGGGCAAAACGCCCAGCTCGCGATAGAGGATCTCCAAATCCTGGCCTCCGGCGTGGAAGAGCTTCACGATGGAAGAGTCGGTGAGCAGCGGGGCGAGCACCTTCATGTCCTCGATGGCGAAGGGATCCACGACGGCCACTTCTGCATCCGTGGCCAGCTGAATGAGGCAGAGGTTCGCGTAGTAGGTCTTCTCGCGCAGAAACTCCGTATCAATGGCCAAGACCGACGACGAGGCCGCTCTGCGCACGAAGGCCTCCAGGTTTTCTTGGCTTGCAATGTATTCCACGACGGTCCTTGTCTGTAAGAGATGAGGTTGTAGTACCATCCTATAATAGCAAGGGAAAGGAATTATGTGAAACTCCTCATCGTGAACAACCTGGCCTCCGGCTTCCGCGACGGGGCCATTTACGACTTCATGCGCGCCTTTGCGTCCGACGGCGACGAGATTTGCGTGCGCTGCACCGACGGCGACACCGACCTCGCCGATTTTCTGCGCGACGCCGAGAATTTCGACGCCGTGGTGGCCGCCGGCGGCGACGGCACGGTGGCCTCGGTGGCCTACCTTTTGGCCGAGACGGGCATCCCGCTGCTCCCCTTCCCCGCCGGCACCGCGAATCTGCTCGCCATGAATCTCGCCTCGCCGGCCGAGCCCCACGCGCTCGCCCATCTCATGCGCGAGCAGCGCCTCATGGATTTCGACATCGGGGAGATCGAGCTCTCCAACGGCGAGCGCTTCGGATTCTCCATGATCGCGGGAGCCGGCTACGACGCCGCCATCATGGAGGGCGCGGAGCCCTCCAAGCGCCTTCTGGGCCCCATGGCCTACTTCACGGCGGCCTTCGCCAACTTCGCGCCGCAGTTCTCCCGCATCACGCTCACCATCGACGGGAAGACCATCGAGACCCAGGGCGTGGGGGTGCTCGCCATCAACTTCTCGAAGCTGCAGTTCGACATCTCGCTCGTCCACGAGAACCTGCCGCGCGACGGCATGTTCGACATCGTGGTCATGAACACCCACGACGCCGTGGGCCTCATCCCGGCGATCCTAAGCTGCATGCTCGACCGCGCCGGCGAGTTCCCCGCGCGCCCCGATGTGATGGAGGTCTTCCGCTGCCGGGAATGCACCGTCGTCGCCGACCCGCCGTTGGATGTGCAATACGATGGCGAGGTGACGGGAACGACCACGCCCTTCACCGTGCGCATGCTGCCCGAGGCGGCGCGCTTCGTCGTGAGCGAGGAGTGCCTGAAGCTCTTCGGCGAGGAGAGCGCTTCGCCGCTTACTCTCGACTAGGGACGCGCACGACGAGGCCAGCGCGCTCGCCCAAGGGTCCCCGGCTGGCTCCTTCCCTTCCACGGATCCACCACCCTCCCCTTCCGTGAAAAAAGCGGCCCCGGCGCGATTGCCGAGGCCGCTTTCTCGTTTCGACCGGAGCGTCGCTACACGAGGCCGGGCGTCGTCACCAACAGGTAGATAGACAGGCAGGCTGCCGCGATGATAACGACGAGCACCACCTTGTCCAGGGTGCTCTGGAAGTACTTCTCGCCGCGCTCCTTCTTGCCCCAAATGTACATGATGATACCGGGCACGTACAAAAGGCACATGAGGATGACACCGAGCACGCCCGCGGCCCACGACAGGAACAGGCTGTAGACGACACCCACGCAGCCCAGAATGCGCCACCAGAGAATCGGCCCGCTGAGGTGCCCCTTGAAGGCCTCGGGCTCCTTGAAGGCCACTTTCGCGAAGTAGGCGGCGGACAGCAGGTACGGCAGAAGAATCATACCGGCGGACAGCGTGTAGAAGAACTGGTAAGTGGAATCGGTGAACAACCAAGTGATGAGGAACAGCTCGATGATGATGTTCGTGACCACCAGCGTCACCACCGGCGCGCCCTTGGCGTTGGTCTTGGCGAAGGCCTTGATGAACACGCCCTCCTCGGCGGCCTCGAAGGGGGACTCGCTGGCGAGCACCGTATAGCCGAGCATGGCGCCGATGAGCGAGAGCGACACGGCGAAGTTGATGAGCACGGCGCCCCAATCGCCCACGGCGGCCTGCATCACGTAGGCCAGAGCCGGATTCTCAAGGTTGGCCAGCTCGGAGAGCGGCATGACGCCCATGGAGAGGATGGACACCGTCAGGTACAGCGTCAGCACGCAGATGAACGCGATGATGGTGGCCTTGCCCACGTCCTTCGCCTTCTTGGCGCGGCCGGAGATGGCCACCGCGCCCTCGATGCCGATGAACACCCAGATGGTCACCATCATGGCCGTCTGCACCTGGTCGACGAAGGCGAGCGACGGGTCGGCTCCGGTGGTGAGGTTCGCGATGAAGATGTCGGGCTTGAAGGCGCCGACGAAGATGATGGCGATGATACCGATGAGCAGGGGCACGAACTTTGAGATGGTGATGACCGCGTTGATGAGGGTCACCTCGCTGATGCCGCGGCTCACGAGGAAGGCGTAGAACCAGATGATGCAGGAGGCGCCGATGACGGCGTAGAGGTTCGTGCCGTTGCCGAAGATCGGGAAGAAGTACGACAGCGCGCCGAACAGAAGCGCCGAGAAGCTGACCGTGCACAGAAGGGCCGAGATCCAGTAGCCCCAGGCACTGTTGAAGCCGAGGAAGTCGCCGAATCCCGTGGCGGCGTAGGTGTAGATGCCGCCCTTGAGGTCGGGCTTAACCCGGGAAAGCGCGAAGAACGTCATAACGAGGCAGAACACGCCGATGGCGGAAATGCCCCAGGCGGTCAGTATCGCCCAGCCGCTCGCGCCGCCGGCCGCCGCATCGCCCGACAGCGAGAACACGCCCGCGCCGACGATGAGCGTGATGACCGTGGTGACCATTCGAAACAAGCCGATGCCCTTGGGGTTGGTCACCCCGTCCGCTGCGGCCTGGGGCACGGCGGCCCCTGTCGTGGTCATTGATTCTGTGCTCATGGAAAGACCAACTCCTCGGTAGGGGAACATTGAGAACAATGATACCCCAGGTGAGGTTATTTCGCTTCCACAACTTTTCCACGTAAGGGCTGCGTTACGAAAACTTGTCGAGATAACGAAAAAGGTCGGAAGAAAACTCTTCCGACCTGCGAATTCATGGTGCGCGATACAAGATTTGAACTTGTGACCCCCACCGTGTCAAGGTGGTGCTCTCCCCCTGAGCTAATCGCGCATTCCAGGTTGCCGCCTCGCTTTCGTTCAGCAGCGAGTTAGTAGTTTAACAGATCGCCGCTCCCTGTCAAAGGGGTTTTTCAGGATTCCTTGGAATCGGCGGCAGATGGCGCGGATGCGGGGGCAGGAGCCTGGCTTCCCTCATCGATCGCCGGCTCCCCTTCGGGAAGCTCGCGGCCCGATGCCGGGGCAATCTTGTCGTAGTTCCAACCGTTGGTGTACTTGGGAGGCTGCACCACCGCATAGCGGGCGCCGCACTTCTCGCAGATAACGACCTTGCCGGCCTTCGGGCGGAACATCCACCACACCACCCCGGCCGTGGCAAGGGTGACGACAACGGCCAGCACGATGAGCATGTCCACCATGCCCACCTCGGCGGCATCGCCGGTCGTGAAACCCGCCAGAGCCACGAGTACCCACAGACCGAGGATGTAGATGGCGAACCCGGCCACGAGGACCTTCGCAACGCCCCGAGTCGGCAACGCCCCCTCGTACTGGGTGGCGCGGGCCTTGCACTCGCGGCATTTTACTTTGCTCATCTCCATGGGCAACCGCCTCTCACGGCCGAATCTTTTCGTGCTGCCATACTACCATAGGGTGACGTTCATTTTGTGCACGCGATCAACGATCAAGGCAAAGTCATCTCAGCTCGCCGGGAAACCGAACGCTGCAGCTTTCCGCACCGAGCACGACGCAAAGAGGGCTCTTCCAGCAAAAAAATCGAGAGCCCGCAGGCTCTCGACTCGTGAAATCATGGAGCGGACAACGGGATTCGAACCCGCGACCCTCACCTTGGCAAGGTGATGCTCTACCAGCTGAGCCATGTCCGCATATAGGTTCCAGGTTGGAGGCGACGCCCAGATTCGAACTGGGGGTGAAGGCTTTGCAGGCCTCTGCCTTACCACTTGGCCACGTCGCCATTCCCTGGCGGCTGTCATTATAAAGGCCGGTCAAACATGAGCCTGACCGGCCTTCTGATGACAATGGAGCGGACAACGGGATTCGAACCCGCGACCCTCACCTTGGCAAGGTGATGCTCTACCAGCTGAGCCATGTCCGCATATAGGTTCCAGGTTGGAGGCGACGCCCAGATTCGAACTGGGGGTGAAGGCTTTGCAGGCCTCTGCCTTACCACTTGGCCACGTCGCCATTCCCTGGCGGCTGTCATTATAAAGGCCGGTCAAACATGAGCCTGACCGGCCTTCTGATGACAATGGAGCGGACAACGGGATTCGAACCCGCGACCCTCACCTTGGCAAGGTGATGCTCTACCAGCTGAGCCATGTCCGCATCGCGAAGAGATACTATAAGGGAAGCAGCCACACGATGCAAGCCCTAATTTCAAGAAATTCAAGACTCGTCCGCAAACGGCTGCCCGGAAGATCCTTCCATGGCCGCACCGCTAGTTGAGCCGCTCGGCGTTCTCGATGGCCGCGTCCACGCGGGCACGGGCCTGTTCCCCTACCTTCGCCGGCGCCTCGCCGCCTTCGGCCTCGCGCACCGCCTCCTCGATGGCCTCGTCGGCCAACTGCTTCTTCCACGCGTTCAGCCGCGAATTGAAGGCCATTTGAATGAACTCCAAGACGACCGCGAAGATCATGGCGAAGTACACCATGAGCTTCTCCATGTGCATGTCGAGCACCTCGATGGAGGTGTGGATGCCGGCGGAATCAAGCACGAGCAGAACGCCGATGGCGCAGATGAACACCAGTGCCAAGATCTTCATCTCCGGATGACTGTTGATGAAATTGGAGATGGGATCGATGAAGATCATCATGATGAACACGGCGATCATGACGGCCAGAATCATGACGATGAGGTGCTCGGCCAGGCCAACTGCCGTGATGACCGAATCGATGGAGAACACGAGATCCATCACCATGATGGTGCCGACGGCCTGGGGCAGCCCGATGAGATGGCGCGCCTTGTGCTCCTCGGAGGTCTCGGCCTTGATCTCGGTGAGGGCGAGCACGTCGATAAGCTCACTGATGCCCTTGTAGATGAGGTAGCCGCCGCCGACGAGCATGACGATGTCGCGCACCGAGAAGCCGTGGCTGTAGGCGCCGAGGTTCACGGTGAACAGCGATGCGGTCATGTGCACCAGATAGGAGGCGAAGCACAAGAAGAGGATACGCATAACCAGCGCGCCAGCCAGGCCCAGCTTGCGGCCGATATGCTGCTTCTCCGGTGGAAGGCGGTTGGTGGTGATGGAGATGAACACCAGGTTGTCCACGCCCAAAACGATCTCCAGGAAAATGAGCGTAAGGAGGCTGATCCATGCCTCCGGGGTCGCAAAAATCGAAAGATCCACGTCTTCCTCCTCGGTCCGCGCGGGCCGGCCCATCCGACCCACAAAAAAAGACTCATGGTGCAGAACGGACCTCTGCGGTCAATCCTGCACCATGAGTCTCGCTAATTGAGGCTCGCCAGGTCCGCCGTTGCCGCCCATGCGCGCAACCGTGGCCACGATGTTGACGAGCCGCGCCCGATGGCGCCAGCTACTCCCCCATGGAGTCCGTTTATCCTAGCAGAGAGCCAACGGGGAAGCAATGGTATAATCGGCAGCAACACCGTAACGTACAGGAGCGCCATTCATGACCCAAGACGAGAACCTGCGCGATTCCGTAGATTCAACCGAAGCCGCTACAAGCCCCGCCGAGGAAGCGCGCCGCCGCAAGGCCAGCCACGCCCGATCGGGCGAAACCGAGGTGCCTCACACCCGCCGCGCAGGCTTCCATCCACTGGCCCGCGAGCCGAAGAGCACCGTGCAGATCGGAGACGTGCGCTACTACGACGGCGCCGAGCTTTCACGTCCCTTGGAGACGCCCCCTCGCGTAAAGGCCATCATGCTGGCCGCCATGGTCGTGGCCGCCGTTGTCGGCTGCCTTTTTTTGGGGCGCTACTTCGACCAGATCATGAACGAGCCCATCCGCCAGCAGCAGACGCTGCAGGAAAATCTGGCCCGCGAGGTCTCCTACGACTTCCCTTTGCTCTCTTCGCTCATGCCGCTTTCGGACGAGGAGATCATGACCGCGCTCACCGATGCCGGCTACACGCTGTACGAACGCACTCCCGTGGGCACCGACCCCGACGGCGGCTTCGAGGTCATCAAGCTGCCCGCCGACGTCTCCCTGGAAGAAGCGGGGCTCATGTACGTTCAGGGCATCGACAAGCTGTCGGCCGGCGACGCCGTGAAGCTTTTGAAGGGAGCCTGGACGCTCACCGTCTCGCGCAAGGCGGGCGACGACATGCGCCTGCGCTACGCTGATTTCGCCTCGGGCACCATCGAGAAGGCCGTCCAGGGGGCCATGCAGGTGGAGGGGCTGGAAAATGCCGAGGTCACCGACAGCGGCGTGGACGACTCGGGCAACACCTACCAGGCCGGCGTCGTGTCCACGGACAACGGTACCTACAACTGGCGCGTGTCGGTCATCGAGCTGGACGAGGTCTACGACATCTCGGGCCTGCCGAATACCGCCTTCTACGTCGGCATCCGGTTCACCGCCCAAGCTTAGGGAAGCCGTCCCCGGCTGTCCCCGCAGATTACCGAAAGCCGCCGCCCGCGAAATCGGACGGCGGCTTTTTTGCGTTAGCCCTCGGCGCGCTCGGCGGCCGTATCCGGCTCGATATGCACGAGCACTTCCTTGATTTGAGGGAAGGCCGCGGCCACGACACCTTCCACCTCGTCTCCCAGGTCATGGGCGGCAAGCACCGTCATCTGCGGATCGACGAGCACGTGCAGATCGCAGTAGACCTCGGCCTCGGTGCCCCGGGTGCGCACGGCATGGATCGACCGCACGCCATTCACCTTCTCCGCCACGCGGGCGATGTCGGCGGCGGGAATGCGCGCGTGGTCGGAAAGGGTGCGCAGCCCCGTGCGGAACACGCCCACTGCGGAGGCGAGGATGGCCACGGTCACGAGCAGCGCCATGATGGGGTCGGCCATGGGGAACCCGGCCACGACGAAGCCGAGGCCGACGATGACGCCGATGGAGACGAAAGCGTCGGAGAGCGTGTGGGCCGCATCAGCCGCGAGGATCTCGCTCTTGAGCCGCTTGCCCGCACGGCGCTCGTACAAGGTCACGAACAGGTTCACCACGAGGGTTCCCACCATGACGATGAAGGACACGGGCGTCACCTGAGCCGTGTAGGTGCCGGCGACCAGCTTCTCCACAGCCGAGGAGCCTACTTCGAAGGCGGCGAAGAGGAGCAGCACGCCGATGGCGAGCGAACCGTAGGTCTCGAACTTGGAATGGCCGTAAGGGTGCCCCGCGTCGGCAGGACGCGCCGCCAAGCTGATGCCGACAAGCCCGATGACGTTGCCCAGGGAGTCGAATACCGAGTGGATACCGTCGGCCTGCATGGAGGCAGATCCCGATGCCAGACCGTAGAAGTACTTGGAGGCGGCCACCACCAGGTTCAAGACGAGAACGATCCAAAGAACCCTCTCCACCTGTCGCCCATGAGCTGTCTTGCTGTCTGTCGTCATGCAAATCACTCCTTACTTTTCAGAACCGGAGAAGAGTTCCGAAAGCGCCCGAGGAAGTCAGCGAGGTTGCGACAGGTGCCTGGAATTGCCCCGCCTTGGGGCCAAGTTGGCTTAGGCCAACGCCGCACCCCCAAACAAGGGGCAAGGCCAGGTGCCTGTCGGAACCGCAGCATCGGCGAAATGAAAAGAGCCCTTACGGGCTCTTTTAATTTCGATGGTGTCGGAGGCGGGATTTGAACCCGCACACCCGGTAAATGGGCACTAGCACCTCAAGCTAGCGTGTCTGCCGTTCCACCACTCCGACATGCTTTTTGCAGCGACGATTATTCTAGCAGAACCTGTCGCGCATGCAAGAAGATTTTTTCAATTACTGGGTAATGGTTCCGTGCGGGTAGATGATCATGAGAACCACGAGGGAAAGCAGAAACACGATGGCGCAGCCGATGGTGATGCGGTCGAGGTTCTTCTCGATAATGCTCGTGCCCGTCTGGGTGGAGTACATGGAGCTCGCGATCATGTCGGAGATGCCCGTGCCCTTGCCCGAGTGCATGAGGATGAAGATGATAAGACCGACGCCGGACAGAACCAGCAGAACCAAGAAGACGATTACCAGGGGATTCAACGTGTCACGCTTCCTTTACGTTTCCAGTGTTTTGCGTACGCAAGTTGACTAGTATAGCCGATGCCGCCGACGCCTTCAAGGGTCAAGCGGCGGCATCGAAACGATTTCAAGCCAGAAGGCTCTCGCCGGTCATCTCGGACGGCTGCGGCAGGCCGATCATCGCCAGCAGCGTGGGCGCGATGTCGGCCAGGCACCCTTCTGCGCCGGAAAGGGCGATGCCCGAGCCGCTCGCGTCCACGAGCACGAGCGGCACCGGGTTGGTGGTGTGCGCGGTGAACGCGCCGCCGTCCTCGGCGATCATCTTGTCGGCGTTGCCGTGGTCGGCCGTGACGAGCGCCACGCCGCCCTTGCGCTCGATGGCGGCGAGCACGCGCCCCACGCCGGCATCCACCGCCTCTACAGCCGCGCGGGCCGCGTCCACGACGCCGGTATGCCCCACCATGTCGCAATTGGCAAAGTTCACGATGTACACATCGGCCTCATCGGCGTCAATGGCCGCTGCCAGAGTGTCGGCCACCTCGGGCTCGCTCATCTCCGGCTGCAGATCGTAGGTGGCCACCTTGGGGCTCGCGATGAGACGTCGGCTCTCCCCCGCCTTCTCGGCCTCGCGACCGCCATTCAAGAAGAAAGTGACATGGGCGTACTTCTCCGTCTCGGCGATGTGGTACTGGGCAAGCCCCGCGTCAGCCAGCACATCGGCCAGCACGTTTTCCGGGAACTCCTTGGGGAATGCCACAGCCGCCGGAATATCCGGGTCGTACTCCGTGAGGCACACGAAATGCACGCTCGGCCACGTCTTGCGCTCAAAGCCGGTGAAGGCCGGATCGGTGATGGCGCGGGTGATCTCGCGGGCGCGGTCGGGGCGGAAGTTGAAGAAGATGACGGCATCCCCGTCGCGCATGCCGCGCGCGTCCAGTGCCACCGGCTCGACGAACTCGTCGGTCACCTCGTTTCCGTAGGAGGCCTCCATAGCGGCCACGGCAGCCAGGTCGCGGAAGGGCTCGGCGCAGACGACGGCATCGTAGGCTCGCTCCACGCGTTCCCAGCGATTATCGCGATCCATGGCGTAGTAGCGGCCCTCCACGGAGGCGATGGAAATCTCGCAGGGCGCGCCGTCCGGGGCCTTCGATGCGGCCCGTTCCAGATGATCTACGAGCTCGGCCATATAACCGGCCCCACTGGCGGGCGGCACGTCGCGGCCGTCCATGAAGCAGTGCACCATGATGCGCGGCACCCCGGCCGCCACGGCGGCGTCCACGAGCGCGTAGAGGTGCTCGTTGGAGGAGTGCACGCCGCCGTCGGAGAGCAGTCCCATGAGATGCAGCGCGGCCCCCGGCTTCTTGGCCGTCTCGAAGGCCGCGACGATCTCCGGATTTACGGCGATCGATCCGTCGCGGCAGGCGCGGTTGATGCGCGTGAGCTCCTGGAACACCACGCGCCCCGCACCGATGTTCAAATGCCCTACCTCCGAGTTGCCCATCTGCCCCTCGGGCAGGCCCACGGCCTCGCCGGAGGCCGCCAGGCGCGTGGTGGGCGCCTCGGCGAACAGGCGGTCGAGCACCGGTGTTGCGGCCAGCGAGATGGCGTTGCCGGGGCCCGGCTCGGCCAGGCCGAAGCCGTCCATGATGATGAGACAGGCGGGAAGGCGCAGCTCTTCGCGGGGCGGCGCCACAACAGGTCGTTCCATTTAGCAGGCTTCCTTCACAATTTGGATAAACGAATCGGCCTTGAGTGCCGCACCGCCGATAAGGCCGCCATCGATGTCGGGCTCGGCGAGGAGCAGCGCCGCGTTCCCCTCATTCATCGAGCCGCCGTAGAGCACGCGCAGGTTCTCGGCCACCTCAGCGCCGAACATGTCCGACACGGTGGCGCGGATGGCGGCGCAGACCTCCTCGGCCTGCTCGGGCGTGGCCGTGCGACCCGTGCCGATGGCCCACACCGGCTCGTAGGCCACAACGGTACGGGCGGCGTCGGCCGCGTCCATGCCGGCATAGGCCGCGCGCACCTGAGCCGTGACGAAATCGAGGTAGGTGCCCCCGTCGCGCACGGACAGCGACTCGCCCACGCAGATGATAGGGGTGATGTCGGCCTCGATGAGCGCGCGGGCCTTCAAATTCACTTCCTCGTTGGTCTCGCCGAACAGATTGCGGCGCTCGGAATGGCCGACGATGCAGAAGGCGCAGCCGATGTTCTTGATCATGGCGATGGAAATCTCGCCGGTAAACGCGCCCTTGGGCTCCCAGTAAACGTTCTGGGCGCCCACGGCGATATCCACGCGGTCGAACTCGAAGACGCTCTTCACGGGCTTGAGATCCACAAACGGCGGGCAGACGGCCACGTCCACCAGCTCGAGCCAGTCGCGCTCCATGCGGTTGGAGATCTCCTGAGCGAGCACCACGGCCTCGGGAATGGTGTTGTTCATCTTCCAGTTGCCGGCAATGAGGTTCTTGCGGGGCATATTGCTTCCTTTCTAGCGAAGGGCCTCGACGCCGGGGAGCGCCTCGCCCTGGACGAGCTCCATGGAGGCACCGCCGCCCGTGGAGATGAAGGTCATCTTGTCAGCCAGGTCGAACTGGTTCACCGCGGCCACCGAGTCGCCTCCGCCGATGATGGTGTCGGCCTCCTCGTTGGCGGCAACGGCCTCGGCCACCGCCCGGGTGCCGGCCTCGAAGGAGGGCATCTCGAAGACGCCCATGGGGCCATTCCAGAAGACGCTCTTGGCCATGCCGATGGCCTCGGCGTACAGCTCGGCCGTCTCCGGGCCGATATCGAGGCCCATCATGTCGTCGGGAATCTCGTCCACCGAGACGGTGGCGAGGTTGGCGTCGTTCGCGAAGGCGTCGGCGCACACGACGTCCACGGGAAGCAGCAGCGACACGCCGCGGTCGGCGGCCTTCTTCATCATGTCGCCGGCGCGCTCGACCCAATCGGCCTCCATGAGCGAGGTGCCCACGGATTTGCCCTGGGCCGCCAGGAACGTGAAGCACATGCCGCCGCCGATGATGAGGGTGTCGGCCTTCTCCAGCAGCGCATCGATGACCTTGATTTTGTCGGAGACCTTCGAGCCGCCGAGAATGGCGACGAAGGGGCGGCGCGGCTCGTCGAGCATGCCCGTGAGCGTGGCCACCTCGCGCTCCATGAGGTAGCCGGCATAGGAGGGCAGATAAGCCGCAACACCGGCTGTGGAGGCATGGGCGCGATGGGCCGTGCCGAAGGCGTCATTCACGTAAGCGTCGGCCAGATCGGCCAGGGCGCGGGCAAACTCGGCATCGTTCTTCTTCTCGCGCTTGTCGAAGCGGATGTTCTCCAGCAGCAGCACGTCACCGTCTTCCAGCGCGTCGACGGCTTCCTGAGCCGCGGGTCCGATAAGCTCGCGCGAGAGCACGATGTCGCGGCCGAGCAGCTCTTGTAAACGGCGCGCGATGGGGCCCAGGCTGAAGGGCTCCTCGAAGCCCTCCCCCGCCGGTCGGCCGCGGTGGCTCGTGAGGATCACCCGGGCGCCGTCGCCGACGAGCTTGTTGATGGTGGGCAGCGCCGCGCGGATGCGCGTGTCGTCGGTCACGTTGCCGTCGGCATCTACCGGCGCGTTGAAGTCGACGCGCACGAGCACCTTCTTGCCCGCGAAATTCTCGTCGTCAATAGTCTTGATATCCGCCATGTCGTTCCTTTCCCTATAAGGGAAAACCCAGCCCGAAAGGCGAGCTGGGTTTTCGGATTCATTTCTTTGTGGAAGCTACGGAAGCAGGATCTTCACAAGATCCTTCACGCGGTTGGAATAGCCCCACTCGTTGTCGTACCAGGAGACGCACTTCACGAAGTTGCCCTCGCCGCCGAGCACCATGGTCAGCTGCGAGTCGAAGATGGAGGAGTGGTCGTTGCCGACGATGTCGATGGACACGATGGGATCCTCGGTGTACTCCAGGATACCCTTCAAGGGGCCCTCGGCCGCGGCCTTCATGGCGGCGTTGATCTCCTCGGCGGTCACCGACTTCTCCAGCTCCACCGTAAGGTCGACCATGGAGCCGTCGGGGGTGGGAACGCGGGTGGCGAAGCCGTCGAGACGACCCTTGAGCTCGGGGAGCACGAGGGACACGGCGCGGGCGGCGCCGGTGGTGGTGGGGATCATGGACACGGCGGCAGCGCGGGCGCGGCGCAGATCCTTATGGGGAAGATCGAGGATCTTCTGGTCGTTGGTGTAGGAGTGAATGGTGTTCATGTAGCCGCGCTTGATGCCGAAGTTCTCCAGCAGCACCTTGGCGAAGGGAGCCAGGCAGTTGGTGGTGCAGGAGGCGTTCGAGATGATGTTGTGCACCTCGGGGTCGTACTGGTCGTCGTTGACGCCCATGACGATGGTGATGTCCTCGTCCTTGGCCGGGCAGGTGATGACGACCTTCTTGGCGCCGGCGTCCAGGTGCTTCTGCGCCAGCTCGCCGGTCTTGAAGATGCCGGTGGCCTCTACGACCACATCCACACCCAGCTCGCCCCAGGGCAGGTTCGCCGGATCGCGGTCGGAAAGCATGGTCACGTGCTTGCCATCCACCACCAAGCCATCATCCGTCACTTCGATATCGAAATTGCGGATGCCGTGGATGGAGTCGTACTTCAGCAGGTGAGCAGCGGTGGCTTTGTCGCCCAGATCGTTGACGGCGATCACCTCGACCTCGGGATCGTCGGCCATGGCGCGGAAGACGAGGCGTCCGATGCGACCGAATCCGTTGATGCCTACCTTGGTTGTCATGCGTATCTCCTTTCACAAGATACTCGCGAAGCCCGATGGGCACGTATCAGCTGTTAGGCCTCTCACAAGTTTACTACGAAGCTAAGCGATTCCCACCACGATAAAGCCGACGGCCCCGAAAACCGTCCCGCCTGCACAAAAGCGAGCGCAACAACTTGCCGCCTATTTCCTCCAGTAAATTGAC
>CABSMC010000028.1 GCA_902478715.1 uncultured Adlercreutzia sp. | reverse complement strand
TTTTTGGATGACCCCGCCTGCCGACGCCATGGCGCCAGCCGTGCTCGGTCGTCTATGGCGCTGGAACCACGAGAGCCCCGACGACATAGTAGCTACAGTGCTCGATATGGTGCGTCGCGGTGTTCTTGAAGTGCGAGACGATGAGCTGGTCATACCTGCTGCGGGAGAGGAGCCGGCGAAGAGGATCGAGGGTGGGTCGTCTGTCGCCCTTGCTGCGCCTCGGGCTGCTGATGCCAATGCGCCCGATGCGCCCGACGCAGCCGTCGCGGCTGACGCGGCCAACGCAGAGCAGGCCGCTCTCGATGCGGCCACGCTGCGGCTGCTGCACATGGTCGCCACGGGCGGTCGGACGCTCAGCCGCGCCAAGCTTTCCGTTTTGGCTCACGAACATCCGCGCGATCTTTTGGAGGCCAGTGCTGCTTGGCAGCGCCGCCTCACCGCTTTGGTTGAGCCCTACGGCTTCTTCGATACAGCCTCCCGTCGCGCTCAGCATATCGTTTTGGGGGCAGCGATTTTCCTGGCGGTTGTCGCGGTAGCGGCCATCATTTGGGTCAGCTGGCGTGCTGGCGTGCTCGCCCTGGCCACGGCGGCGGCCATGGGGGTGCTCGGCAACTACACCATGCGGCGCTCTCCCGAGGGCAACGACATCGCCGCCCATGCCAAGGCCCTGCGCAACTGGATGCGCGATGGCGGCTGGTCGCTCGAGGGCGATAAGCTCGCTCCCGACGAGCGCGCGGCGCTCATTCCGTACGCTTATCTGTTCGGTGCGCTTAAATCCCTCGGGTTCGGTGCTTCCGCTGACGCGGGAGACGCCGATGCCGGGGATGCCGCCACGGCGCTCGGGGGGAAGGCCTCGATGGCTGCCGCCCCTGTCGATGAAGCGGCGTTCCTCGCCGCCCTAGCTCCGGTGTTTTCCCAATCCTTAGACGAAGCGTTACGTGCCGCCCATAAGCGCGCTGAAGTATCATAGGGGCGAAGCTGCCCATCCGTTTCGGCGACCATAGCCCGGCCGTCGGCACCTTCTACGAGAAAGGCCCTAATATGAAAGAGAAGTCCTTCGAACCCGGTCGCGACAACATCGTGCTCATCGGCATGCCCGGTGCGGGCAAGTCGACCTTGGGCATCGTGCTGGCGAAGATTCTCTGCATGGATTTCGTCGACGCCGATCTGCTCATTCAGCAGTCCTGCGACAAATCGCTCCAGCGTCTCATCGACACTCTGGGCCCCGATGCCTTCCTCGAGATTGAAAACCAGGTGCTTTCCGAAATGTCCTTCGAGCATTCCGTCATCGCCACCGGCGGCTCGGCCATCTACAGCGATCCGGCCATGAACCACTTGTCCGAGATCGGCCGCGTGGTGTATCTGAAGATCAGCTTCGACGAGCTGAAGTGCCGTCTGGCCGACTTCTCCGAGCGCGGCGTGGTTATGCGCGACGGCATTGGCATGAGCCTGCGCGAGCTTTACGACGAGCGCTTGCCGCTCTATGAGAAGTACGCCGACATTACCGTGGATGTGAACGATCTGTCCATCACCGCCGCCGCCCGCAAGGTCGCCGCTGCGCTGAAGTAGCGGCTCGGCTTCGCATCGACGGGAAACCGGCGGAAAACAGCGCCACTTTTCGCGGGGCGTTCAAAATACCCTGGTAATATCGCCTAACTTTAGCCCGCTGTAGGGTAGAATACAGGCATGTCTTGCGTCGGAAAGAGGCCGGCGCGTATATCCGAGGCCGTTTTCCTGCGACGAATCCCTGGTTTGGGCGTGTCTATCGCGCTCTATTGGATTCGACCGCAGAAAGGCGAGCCCGTTTGGAAGGCGATCCAGGTTGCAGGGCCCGGCGCGCTTTCGGAAAGGAAGCATCTATGGCCGATTTGAACGAGATGCTCGTCGCTTGGACTGGTGAGATCGACTCCTTTATGTACACCTACATTCTGGTGATCTTGCTGGTGTTCGTGGGCATCTACTACACCATCCGCACCAAGGCGGTGCAAATTCGCTACATCAAGGACATGTTCACTCAGCTGACGGAGAAAAAGCATGTCCAGGGCGAGAAATCCATCTCATCCTTCCAGGCCCTCATGGTGTCCACCGCCTCGCGCGTGGGCACGGGCAACATCGCCGGTATCGCCACGGCCGTGGCCACCGGCGGCCCGGGTGCCATCTTCTGGATGTGGCTCATGGCGCTTATCGGCGCGGCTTCGGCTTTCATCGAGTCCACGCTCGCCCAGATCTACAAGATCCGCGGCAAGGAGGGCGAGTTCCGGGGAGGTCCGGCCTACTACATCCAGCAGGGCCTCGGGAAGCGCTGGCTCGGCATCATTTTCGCCTGGGCGCTCATCCTGTGCTTCGCCTTCGGCTTCAACGGGCTGCAGGCCTTCAACATGACCTCGGCGCTGGAGTACTACATCCCCGACTACGCCACCAACGGCACGGCGGTCGGTGTGGGCATCGTGCTCATCGTGTTCACCGCTTTTGTCATCTTCGGCGGCGCGAAGCGCATCTCCATCATCACCTCCATCATCGTGCCCATCATGGCCATCGCCTACATTCTCATTGCGCTGTGGACCACGATCACCAACATTGGCGAGCTGCCGGCCGTGTTTGCCACCATCTTCCAGTCGGCCTTCAACTTCCAGTCCATCGCCGGCGGCTTTGCCGGCTCGGTGGTCATGCTCGGCATCAAGCGCGGTCTGTTCTCCAATGAGGCCGGCATGGGCTCGGCCCCGAACGCCGCCGCCACCGCCAGCGTGTCGCATCCGGTGAAGCAGGGCCTCGTGCAGAGTCTGTCCGTGTACATCGATACGCTGCTCATCTGCACCTGCTCGGCTATGATGGTCATGGTGTTCTGGGTGCAGGATCCCGAGGCTGCCATGGCGCTCAACGGCATGCCGCTCGTGCAGATGGCCGTGAACAACGCCGTCGGCGAGGTGGGCATCCACTTCATCACCTTCGCGATTTTCGCCTTCGCGTTCTCCAGCCTCATCGGCAACTACTTCTATGCCGAGACGAACTTCCGCTACATCTTCAAGAACACCAAGTGGGGCATGCTCATCTTCCGCGTGCTGTGCCTGGCCGCCATCTTCTATGGCTGTGTGAACAGCTTCGATCTGGCGTGGAATTTGGCCGACATCTTCATGGGCTTCATGGCCATCATCAACCTTGTGGCCATTCTGCTGCTCGGCAAGTGGGCCTTGGCCGCGCTGGATGACTACACCCGCCAGCGCAAGGAGGGCAAGGATCCGGTGTTCATCGCTGCCAGCGTGCCCGGCATGCCCGCTTGCGAGTGCTGGACCACCGCGGATCTGCCGAACTTCGGCGACAATCCGGTGGAGGAGTACATCGAGGAAGCCGCATCGCTCGACTCGGAGGGCTTGAGGTAGAGGCTTTTACCCGTAGGGGCGGTGCTTGCGCCGCCCCGCAACAGAGGGTTTCTGAAAGGGCGGCGGCTCGCAAGGGTCGCCGCTTTTTATTAGCGTGTTTACCTTCGTAGGGGGCGACCTTGGTCGCCCCCTCCAACAGCGGTGAACAAGCGGTGCTTGGCATCGCCCTGGCGGGACGTCCGTTCCTGCAATCGACACCTTGCGCCCTAGTGCTATACTTTCCCGGAACAAAACGGCGGCCCAGGCGGCCGCATTAGGGGAGGGCGTAACAGCTATGATCGATATTCCAAGTCCGGCTGTGGCCGTCGTGGGGCGGCACAACTCCGGCAAAACGACGCTCATCGAGCGGCTCATCGCCGAGCTGGTGGGCCGCGGGCTCGACGTGGGCTCCATCAAACACCATTCCCATCGCGGGTTCGATATCGATATTCCCGGCAAGGACTCCTACCGCCACAGGGCCGCCGGCGCCTCCGAAACGGTTATTGCGGCCCCGGGGCAGGTGGCGCGCATCAAGACCGTGGAAGACGAGGTGGAGTGCAGCGAGCTGGTGCGCTCGATGCCGAATCACGACATCATCGTGGTGGAGGGCTACCGCAAAAGCGGGTTGCCCACCATCGAGATCATGCGCTCGGGCAACGAGGCCGACTGCCGTGCGGCTCGCCTGTTCGTGAAGGCGGCCCGGGAGGGCCTGCCTTTGACGACGGACTTCACGCAGCTGGGGCGCGCGGTCGACCGCGCGGGCAACGCGGCTGGGCGCGACGGGGCCTGCGACGGCGCGGGCGAAGTACCGGGTTCGGGTGAGATGCCGGGTGCGGGCGAGATGCCGGGCGCGTCCGACTACTCGGCTGCCGCCGATGCTGCGGCCAAGATGCCTTCCACCAACACGGTGGCTGTGGTGACCGACATTCCCGAGGCCGAGGAGGCTGCGGCGCTCTATGGTATTCCCGCCATCGGTCTTGAAGATGTGGCCGCTTTGGCCGACTTCCTTTCCGAGCACTACGTGCGGCCGCGCGTCACGGTGGTCATCCAGGCCGGTGGCGAGTCGCGGCGCATGGGCCAGTCGAAGGCAACGGTGCCCTTTGCGGGACGTCCTCTCATCTGCCGTCTCGTCGAGCGTCTGTCGCCCGTGGCCGATGAGCTTATCATCACCACCAACGAAGCCGATAAGCTGGGCTTTCTCGCCGATCTGTATCCCGATCTGGACATCAAGCTCGTGGGCGATGCCTATAAGGAGCGTGGCGCGCTGCCGGGCCTCTACACGGCGCTCGCCGCCGCCGAGAACCCGTATGTGGCCGTCGTGGCCTGCGACATGGTCTTCGCTAGCGCTCGCTTAGTAGTGGCCGAGGCTTTGGCCATGCACGAAAGCGGAGCCGACGTGGTGGCTCCCTCCAACAAGCACGGCTTCGAGCCGCTGCATGCCATGTACCGCAAGGAAGGGTGCCTCGGCGCTGTTCACGCCCGCACCGAGCGCGGGGAGAAGCGCGTGCAGAGCTTCTTCGACGACCCGGCGGTTACGGTGCTGCCCTTCAACCAGGATCGCGTCCTGGAAGTTGAGCCCCGCGGTGGCTGCTTTATCAATGCCAACACGCCCGATGAGCTTGCTCGCATCGAGCAGTCCTATCTCGGCGAATAGCAGAAAGGGATTCGCGCCATGCCGAACTTGAACGACATCATGGAGATGATGGACGCCTTGGAGACGAAGGCGATCATCACGATCCCCACGTTCTGCGTGGCTGTGCGCAACCGCCACTCCTCCTGCCGCAAATGCGTCGACGCGTGTTTGGCCGACGCCATCACCATCGAGAAGAACGAGCTGAATATCGACGCCGGGGCGTGTGTGGCCTGCGGGGCCTGCGTGGCGGTGTGCCCTACCTCGGCGTTGGTTCCCATGGATCCGATGCCCGACGACTTGGCCGGCGCTGTGGCCGAGACGACCAACGCGGCTGATGGCCTGACGGTCATCGCCTGCGCCCGCAAGGCGGCCCGCAACGTGGGCGACCCCGATAAGTACGCAGTGGTGCCCTGCCTCGCCCGCATGGAGGAAGAGCTGCTCGTGGAGCTGGTGGCTCGCGGCATTCCGGAGATCTGCCTGGTGGACGGCGACTGCCGCACCTGCAAGTACCGGGGCGCGGTGCCCGCCATCGACGACACGGTGGAGTCGACCCGCACCCTTATCGAGGCCATGGGGTCGGACGCGCAGATCGCGCGCACCTCGGAGTTCCCGGCTTCGGTGCAGGTGGAAGATATGCGCAAAGCCGTCGGCGCCGCCCGGCGTGAGTTCTTCACCTCCTCGGGCCATTATGCCAAGGATGTGGCGAAGTCGGCCGCCGAGAAGGTGGTGAACGAGAAGCTGGCGCAGCTGCATCTGCAGAAGCAGGAGCAGTCGCTGCGGGAGAAGCTGGGCGTGAAAAACGGTGCCGGCAAGATGCCCACCATCGAGGCCGAGCGCAACATCGCCATTCTGGATGCCATGAGCCGCATCGGCGATCCGGACGAGCCGGCGGTCGACGAGATGTTCACGCGCATCTTCGGCGACATCGCCATCGATGTCGAGAAATGCTCCGGCTGCGGTATGTGCGTCATGTTCTGTCCCACCGACGCGCTGCGCAAGGCGGTGGATCGGCACCCGGACGAGGGTAAGGCGTACTTGGAGTTCCAGGTTTCCGACTGCGTCCAGTGCAATTTGTGCGCCGACGCCTGTCTGAAGAAGTGCATCGAGATCGTGCCTGTCGTCTCCATGAAGGAGCTGTTCGATTTCGAGCCGCGTCTCGTGGAGATCTCCGCCGCCAAGAAGGGCAACAAGCTGTTCAACCGGAACAAGTAGGTTCCATCGTTGCTGGCGCAATGACGGACGAGCCGACGCTGCGGTTCCGACAGGCACCGGCCTCTGCACTTCAAGGCCTTCCTTCGCGGCACGAAGGCCGCTCAGTCGCCTTTCATCACAGATGCAGGCACCTGTCGCAACCTCGCTGACTTCCTTGGGCGAACCTGTGGCTTTCGCCCCTTTTTATTGCATTGGTCTGTGCTATACTAGCCAACGCTCTAGTGCTTTAGCACAGTAAAGAAGTAAAGTGGGGAAGACGAGAGACTTCCCTGGCGTACCTTTTAGGGAGGACGGAATGAAGAAACTGACGAAGATCGCCGCTGCGGCTGCGGCTCTGTGCCTGGGGGCCGCGCTTCTGGCCGGCTGCTCGGGCTCGAACGATGCGGCAAGCAACGCGGCTGACAACGGCGCTGCCGCTAACCCCGATGCCACGACGCTCATCGTGGGCCTGGACAACGCTTACCCGCCCTATGGCTTCATCGGCGACGATGGCAACCTGACCGGCTTCGACATTGATCTGGCCACCGAGGTGGCCGCGCGCAATGGTTGGAATCTCGAGCTTGAAGCCATCGACTGGGATGCTAAGGACGCGCTGCTGAACCAGGGTACCATCAACTGCATCTGGAACGGCTTTACCATGGAGGGCCGTGAGGCCGACTACGCGTTCTCGAAGCCCTACATGCACAACGAGCAGGTCGTTGTCGTGAAGAAAGACTCGGGAATCAGCTCTCTGGATGATCTGGCCGACAAGAACGTTATGACCCAGGTCGATTCCGCCGCCCTTGACGTGCTGGAGGGCGACCAGAAGGATCTGGCCGACACCTTCGCCGGCGGCAAGGCGCAGACCATCGGCGACTACAACAACGCCTTCATGCAGCTGGAGTCCGGTGCGGTGGATGCCGTGGCTTGCGACCTGTCCATTGCTGACTACCAGATGGCTGCCAAGCCCGATATGTTCGTGAAGCTTGAGCCCCTGTCCACTGAGAACTACGCCGTGGGCTTTGCCAAGGATGGCGATCAGGCCATGGTCGACGCGGTAAATAAGACGCTGAAGGAGATGTACGACGACGGCACCATCGCCAAGCTGTGCGAGAAGTGGGGCGAGTACGGTATCAGCATTGATAACTGGGTTTTGGTTGACTAACTGCTAGAAATCTCTTTGCGGACGAACCGTTCGCGGAGAAAGCTGAAGGAATTAGGGAGGGCGAGGCTCTTTGGGGCCTTGCCCTTCTTGTGGGTTCAAGAGCGACGATGAGAGGACGTGGAGATGGAATTCTCGGTCATGATGGGGATTCTCATGGAAGGTTTCGCCCTGACGGCGGAGATCTTCCTCATCACGCTGGTGGGCTCGCTGCCCTTGGGCGTGGTGGTCGCTCTGGCGCGCATGAGCAAGTTTAAGCCGCTGGCGTGGTTGGCGCAGCTTTACATCTCCATCCTGCGCGGCACGCCGCTTATGTTGCAGCTCATGGCCATCATGTTCGGGCCTTACTACCTGTTCGGCCTGAACATGGGCAGCGATTGGAAGTTCTGGGCCTGCGCTATCGGCTTCATCCTGAATTACGCCGCCTACTTCGCCGAAATCTATCGTTCGGGCATCCAGTCTATTCCGCGTGGTCAGTACGAGGCGGCCGAGGTACTGGGCTACACCAAAGCCCAGACCTTCATGAAGATTGTGCTTCCCCAGGTCATCAAGCGTATTCTGCCGGCTATGGGCAACGAGGTCATCACGCTGGTGAAAGACACGTCGCTCGCGTTCGTGCTCGGCATCATGGAGATGTTCTCCGCTGCGAAGGCCCTGGCCGCCAGCGAGGTCTCCATGGTTCCCTACGCCATCGCGGCTCTCATCTACTGGGTGTTCTGCCTGCTCATCGAATTCATCCTGAACCGTGTCGAGAAGCGTCTCGATTATTACCACGACTAGGAGGCGTTTCATGGAAAGCAAAGCGGTCGTAAGCCTCACCAACGGTAAGAAGGCGTTTGGGAACAACGAGGTTCTGAAGGACATTTCGCTGACGGTGAATGCCGGCGATGTGCTGGCCATCATCGGGCCCTCGGGCGGCGGCAAGTCGACGCTTCTGCGTTGCATGACGCTGTTGGAAACCCTTGATTCGGGCGATCTTTCCTACGGCGATCTCACGGTGTGCGCCAACGATGCCGCGGGGCGCGCTGTGTACGGGGGCAAAGACGTCATCGCCGCCGCAAAGACCCGTTTCGGGCTCGTGTTCCAGAATTTCAACCTGTTCCCGCACTACACCGTGCTGCAGAACGTCACCGATGCGCTCATCTGCGTGCAGAAGATGCCGAAGGACGAGGCCCTCGCTCGCGGTCGCGAGCTTCTGGCCCGCATGGGCCTGGCGGACAAGGAATCGATGGTGCCGTGCGACCTATCCGGCGGTCAGCAGCAGCGTGTGGCCATCGCCCGGGCCATGGCCATGAACCCGGACGTGCTGTTCTTCGACGAGCCCACGAGCGCGTTGGATCCGGAGTTGACCCGCGAGGTGCTGAAGGTCATCCGCGATCTGGCGGCCGAGCACATGACCATGGTCATCGTCACCCACGAGATGGGCTTTGCCCGCGATGTGGCCGACCATCTCATCTTTATGGACGGCGGCGTCATCGTGGAGCAGGGCCCGGCCAGCGAGGTCATCAACAACCCCCAGCACGACCGCACTCGCGCGTTTCTGGCGAATTACGATCGCGACTAGGCGCGCGGCCTCTGCTTGCGAAGGGCACAGGATGCGTCCGTAATGTTCCCTTCAGTGTCGCCGAAAGGGGCGAGAACGCTGAAGGGCAACTTATCGCCTGTGTGCTTGGCAGATCCTCTGCGCGGTTGTGCGGAATGATGACCTGCTTACATGGCGAATAAATCTCCTGAAGGAGCTTCTTCAGCGGAGGCTGAAATAATTCTGTCGAAAACCGGATGAAATTATGTTAAAAGTTCGTTACGTTGACGTATACTTCACACACAAACCGACGGTTACTTGGGGCTTTTCGTGGCCCTTTGGCTGTGAGAGGTTAGGTGGAAGCGCGCAATGAAGAAGAACGTACGTGAATTGAAGCTGTTTCGTTGCATCCTGGCAGTAGTTTTGGCGGCGGGGCTTACTTTGCCGTCCATGGGCACATTGGCCTGGGGAGAGGGGGACGAGAGCGCCTCGGACTTCCTCGAGGTGAATGACAAGCCTTTGGACGGGGAAGAGACCGTGCCCGCAGAAGGCGATGAACTGTTCCCCGATGCAGAGGCGGATCCCAGCCCAGCGCCTGATGAGCCTAAGCCGTCGGATACGGATGATGTCCTGGATGCGGATGATGCTCCGGCCGCATCCGAAGATGGCGAAACCCCCATGGGGGGGGGGCGCTCCCAGCGCTGACGTAGCGCCGGTCGTCCTTCCGGTGGCTTCGAGCGCCGCACTTGTCGCCGATTCCCAGTCGGATATTTTGGCCGTGCCTGCTTCCGAAGACGGTGTGTCCTCCCAGGCGGGCACGTTCACTGACTACGATGGCCTCTCCATCAGCGGCGGTACGCCTGGCACCGATTACGCGCTGGAGAAGATTACCTATGCGCGTATTGGCCGTGGCACTGACGAAAAAGGGACCCAAGATGGACGATCTATTGCAAGATCCGGCACTCCAAGCGAAGCCTTGTCTATGCTTGTTATTAAGCGGGATGGTACTTACGTCATAAAAAATACTGTGAGTTCAGCTCAAGCAGTGCCTACCGGTATTCGTGTGGCTCCTGGCGTCAAAGCCGACATCACTTTTGCTGGGGTAAATATTTCCTCGCATTTCCCCATGGACATTGCTACTAATAGTACCCAGAACACATATGATACGGTGGAGATAAACCACGCGGATGTGAAGAACCCAACTACGGTGCACCTCACATTGGCTGATGGCACAGCCAATGTCCTAAGGGCGGGCTCCTTTTCCTCCGTTGTAACTGGTGACCCGAGCTTCAATACGGAGTATCCTGGTCTTCGCTGCGGAGAGGGATCGGTGCTTACTATAGACGATGGAGTGCGTAATGTTGATGTTGCGGGTAATCCGATTGCTCCCGTTAATGGGCTAATTCCCGCGGGAACCCAGTATGTAAATCGCGATGGAGAGCAGATTGCGTCTACCGGCGATGGCAAAGATCTCGCATCAAGCTTATCCAACCTTGAGAGTCGCCAGGCGGGCACGCTCCACGTAATGGGTGGTATTCGCTCGGCGGCCATTGGCGGAGGCCCTTTGGAAAACTCCGGCTTTATGACGTTCAACGGCGGCATCATTACCGCTGAGGCCAACGACCCTGGTACCAATGGGGCCGGTTGCGGTATCGGCGGGGGCCATGCTGGCGGAGGTACCACCACTATTATCAACGGCGGCACTATTGTGGCTCTAGGCTCCTATCACGGTGCCGGCATCGGCGGCGGATGTACTTATAACGGCGGTATGTCGAGGGATAATAAGCGCACATATCCTCTGCGTGACGCGCTGCTTTCTCGCCATGCAAGTTCCACAATTGCCGGCGATATTACAATCAATGGCGGGTTTGTGCGCTCTAAGGGCTGGACCCACAGCAACGCTTTCGGCCAAGGATGCGGTGGAACCAACACAGGTAAAACCATTCTTGTTACTGGAGGCACCCTGTTACCCGAAGCTGATTCAACGCAGCAGTCTGGTTTTCTTGATATTGGCGGCGAGGGTGGCTACGTTATCATCACAGGTGGTTCGGTATATTGTGGCACCAACTCGACGGGTTTCAAGTTCCAAGGCAATGACGGCGACGGTAAGGCGTGGGGCGATTTGGCCATGACCACAAAGGTTGGCATGATTACCGTCGATGTAAAGTCGAAGATTCAGGCAATGGCCGACAAGGAGCAGGTGACCCCCGACTTTGATGCCAAACTGGAATCGTGGGAGCTGCTCATCGACAAGTTCCTGACTGATCCCCTCTATGGGGCACCTGCACGTTTGAATGAGGGAAAGCTCTATTTGTGGCTTCCCGATGGAACGAACAAAAACCACCAGATTGACGCGAACTTCTCCTACTACGTGGGAGATAAATTGCTCACTTCTAAGACGACGCTTCCCGAGGGCAATACGGGCACGACCGTCAAGGAGTGGGAAGAGTTCACCCTTGATGAGACGTTTGTGGAGAAGAACTGGAGCAAGTACTACGACGGCGAGGGGCTCAAGGGAATCGACGTGGAGGAGAAGCCCATTCCTGTGGAGAACCCTGCCGATGGCAAGCTTGATGATAACAACTACATTAAGTATAACTTCCAGCAGATGGACGAGGATGGCAACGCTTTGAGCGCCGCCTCCACAAGCACGGAGGCCCCTGCCGATGCCGGCCTGTACGATATCGAAGTGCGTTCTGACCAGTACGCGAGCAACGCTACGTTCGCCCAAACCTACTGGGGCCATGTGGCCACGGGGCGGGCCGTTATCTCGCCGGTGACCTCGAAGACTTCCTGGGAGCTTTCGGAGCCGGTGAAGTTGAAGGTGACGAAAGAAGACGGTACCGTAGAGGAGAGGGAGTACAGCGCTCCCACCTGGGCTCAGGACGAGAACGCCGGCAACTTCAACACTGCCACGAACAATCACCTGGTGGTGCCCGTGGACGTGACAAGCGATAAGCTGCCTTTCGGCGACGCCTATCCCGACGGATCAAATATGTCGAAGCCCACTTGCAAGGCACCGACGGGTCGCCTGCAGCTGTACGTTGACGATCGCATGGTGCCCGAGTCGCTTGGTGGCGTCATCGAGTTCGACCGCGCTGATCTTGAGGACACTGCTTTCGAGGAGGCGTGGATCAAGGTTGACGCTACGGGTCGCGAGCACACTATGGCCTATTTCAATCTTACCCGAGGCCAGTTGGAGGCTTTCGGGCTGGAAGACAAAAGTGCCGACGGTAATCAGCACTCTGTGTACGTGGAGTACACGAGTGCCCGCAAGGGTTCCGGTCCGCGCGACGAATCGACGGCAGGCGTGGTCGAGGCGGCGGCTTTGGCCCCGTTGACGGATGTGGAGACAGACGAGAGCTGGCAACCTGCCCATAACGACTCCGCCTACGTAAACTACTACGAGTCGGCCAATGAGTCTGTGCCCGTGGAAATTGAGTTAGCCACGCCCGACTTCCGTCTGTTCAACGAGACGGGTACTGGCTACGTCCCCAACGGTGAAGGGCTCTCCGAGGATCAGCAGGCCGCCAACGATGCCAAGCTGAAGCTGGACGACAAAACCGAGCGCGATTGGATTGACCCTGGTACCTTGGAGCTGCGCGGTACTCAGGATCAGACAGATGTGTCGGAGTTCCGCGATGTGGTGGATGAAGGCACGGGGACGGTGACGGAGACTCGCCAAGACTGGTTCCCTCTGTACGTGCAGACGAATTCCATCGGCGATATTGTGTTCACCAGCTCCAATCCTAGCGTTATCCAGATTGAGCCCAATGACTTCACCTCCCAGCGCACCTACGTGGACGGCAAAACCGATTATGGTGTGGGAGCGAAAGCAAAGGTAATATCGGCCGGTAAGACCACTATCACTGCCACTATCAAGGGCACGGGCGCCTACAGTAGCGTGACCAAGAGTTTCGACGTGTACGTGTTCCCCGACCTGGCCAAAGAACCGGAGCTGACCATGGCCGAGAACGCCTACAACGCCACGCGCAGCGACGGCACCATCCGGCCGGGCGACACGCTGCGCTACGTGGTGACCGCCACCAACACCAAGAACGACACGGCCTGCATCAATCCCGTGTACGAGTTGGGTATTCCGGTCGATACCGACTTCGAGAGCCTCGTTGCCCTCGATCCGGAGGGCAACGAGGTGCCTGATGTGAAGTACGAGGTGCGCGACGGCAAGGTGGTCGTCGAGAGCCTGCCCACGCTGTTCGGCGGCCAGTCCTACAAGTTCCGGATGGACGTGAAGGTGAAACCCGATGTGGTGACCAAGCCCGATGGGCAGAAGGCCGACCTGCTGAGCAAGTCGAAGACCGCGGGCATCTACGGCGTGAACCCCGACAAGTTCGCCTGGGACGACCGTATTCCCGCCGAGGGCCTGCCGGCCTCGCCTGCCGAGGTGCAGGCGAACCCGACGCTGCCCGATCCGCATCCGGCCCCCGAGCCGGAGGAGCCCGAGCCCATCGTGCCCGACGGGCCGGCGGCCACCGAGATACTGGGCGGCGACTTGCTGGACCCGCAGCCCGAAGACCCCGACGACCCTGATAGCCCGAAGAAGCCCGGCGTGCCCGTGGGCCCGGTGGAGCCCGACTCGCCCTTCGGCGAGGCCGTGAAAGCCGATCCGGACGACCCGAGCAAGCCCGCCGCGCCCGACGATCCCACGGCCGATCCTGACACCCCCGAGGGCCAGCCGCCCCGCGAGCCCGTCAAGGAGGGCGACGTCATCGTGAAGTTCGGCGATAAGGAAGACCCGGAGTCGCCCGACGACATCGCGAAGGAGCTGGACGAGCAGATCCAGAAGAAGATCGAGGAGGATCCCGAGGCCGACCACGTGGACATCCCCGTGACCATCGAGCGCCCGAACCCCGATGACCCGGATGCCGACCCCGAGATCGTCAACGTCATCGTTACCGTGCCCATCACGCCCGAGATGCGCCCCGAGCCGCCGGCGCCCGTTGATCCCGATGACCGGGACGACCACGACCTGGTGATCGTACCGGCCGACGTGGATCCGCGCCCCAGTGGCGACATTGCCACCACGAAAACCGCCGAGAATGTGACGCCCGGCTTCGACAAGCGCCCGAACAAGGCCTCGGCGCTCGTGGGCGACACGGTGCGCTTCACCATCACCGTGGGGAACTCCAAGCCCGGCAGCGCCTACTACGATGCGATCGTGAAGGATCCGCTGCCCGTCGGCATCTCCTATGTGTCCGGCTCGGCGGTGGTGACCGATGCCACAGGCAAGGTTTACCGTGATTTTGAGGCCGATTGGGATGCCGGGTCGCGCACCCTGGGCTTCTGCGTGGGGGACGTGCCCGGGCTTACGCAGGCCACGGTCACTTTCGACTGCGTGGTGACCGGTGAGGCGCTCTCCGGCAACGGCGACCTGTCCAACGTGGCGGTGCCCCTGGGCACGCAGCCCTCCCAGACCGTGCCCGAGCTCGATCCCGACAACCCGACCTCGGGACCGGTGGTGATTAAGCGCGATCCCACGCCGCCCGGCCCCTACAACCCCGAGGACCACGGCACCACATGGGATGACAAGGAGAAGGAGGTCATCGACGAGATTCGGGACATCTTCCCCGATATTCCCGAGGGCGAGGACATTGCCATTCCCGAATCGGAGCCGGCCGATCCCGGCAAGGCGAGTCCGTCCGATCCGAAGCTGGTGGACGATGACGAGGGCCCAGCCGACGTGAAGCTGGTGAAGAGCGCCGAGAACCTGGATCGCTCCGACGGCAGCACGCACGTGGGCGACACGGTGCGCTACACGGTAACGGTGAGTAATGCCAAGCAGTACTCCATGTGGTACGACGCCGTCATCCGCGACGAGGTGCCCGCGGGCCTGGAGGTGCTGGACGGCACCATGGTGCTGACCGATGCCAAGGGGGAGAGCCATCAGGTGTCCGCCTCCTGCTACGACACGAAGACTCGCGTACTGGCCGTGGCGTGCGGCGACTTGGCCGGAGGCTCTGCCGTGACGTTGGTCTTCGACGCGCTGGTAACCGAGGATGCGGTTGGTGCTGATGTGGGCAACGTTGCCACGGCCCACGGCACGCTGCCCTCTACTCGCGAGCCTGGCGGCACGGGTTCAGTTCCCGGCGCTCCGTTTGTGCCCTCCGAGGGTTGGAGCTCCTTCATCGCCGAACATCCTGGCGTGAGCAATCCCGATCCGGTGTACCCCTCGGCCAACGTGAACGCTAAGGGCGGCGTTGTAGGGAATGCAGGCGATGCTGACGACAAGAAGGATCGCACGTTGTTGCGCTTGGCTCAGACGGGCGATGCGGCCACCACTGCGTCCGTGATTGCGCTCGTCTGTGCGTTGGCTTCTGCTGTCCTCACGATACTGGCCCTCTTCCGTCGTGGACGTAGGCGTTCCGCCTAAGAGAGAAGAACTCGAGTGCAGGAAAGGCGTCTTTGGCGCCTTTCCTGTTGCAAGCATCTTGGTTGTGGTCGGCGCGCGTACACCGATTGGTGTATCTCTGTGACGCAAGCGTGACGATGGGTTGCCATAACGGTTGAGAAGTTCTAGGGCGTGCTAAGGTTTGGCGCACATAGGGACAACCTTACGTGAAGGAGCCTTCCATGACCGACACCAATAGCACCCCCACGCCTCCAGGCGACTCTGCCTCGGGCGGCCACATCCCCGCATCGCAGCAGCCGGTACCGCTGCAGCCGACTCAGCCTGCGCCCTACAGCGCCCAGGGCACTCAGCCCTACGGCGGTCAGCAGACCTATACCGGCCAGGCAGGCCAGGCAACGGGCTATGGCGCCCAGCAGCCCTATGGCTACGGGGCTCAGCAGGCGCCCGGTTCTGCGCAGCATTCTGCCGGACAGGTCTACGGCCAGCAAACCTACGAGGCTGAACCCGTGTCCATGCATGCCCAGCACGCGGCTCCCAAGGGCAACGGCGGCAAGACGTTTCTCATCGCCTTCGCCGGCGCGCTCGTGGCCTGTGTGCTCGCCTTCGGCGTCTGGGGTATTGCGGGCGCGATGATCCCGGGCGGCTCCAACTCGGGCACTTCGTCGGTCGTCACCGATCCCTCCACGGGCGAGACGACGGTCATCGCGCCGAGCGAGGATCCGACGTTGGCCGAGGCGGTGTCCGCGAAGTGCCTGCCCTCGGTGGCTGCCATCACCGTGTATGCCGACGCTTCCCAGAATGATGCGATGAGCCAGTACTTCGGCTACCAGTATGGCGGCCAGAGCGAAGGCTCCGGTGAGCTGGTGGCCTACTCCCAGGGTTCCGGCGTCGTGCTGACCGAGGACGGCTACATCATCACCAACAACCATGTGGTGGAAGGCGGCAGCGCCTACGAGGTCATGGTCGCCGGAGAGACCTACGAGGCCGATCTCGTGGGCACCGACCCCTCCTCCGACGTGGCCGTGCTGAAAGCCAAGGACGCCAGCGGTCTTACGGTTATGGAGCTTGGCGACTCCGACAACCTGACCATCGGCGAATGGGTCATGACGCTGGGCAGCCCCTTCGGCCTGGAGCAGTCCGTGGCCACGGGCATCGTGTCCGCCACGAGCCGCTCGCAGATCATGGATGCCCAGGAATCGATGCAATCTGGCGGTACCGGCGAGATCACCATCTATCCGAACATGATCCAGACCGACGCGGCCATCAACCCCGGCAACTCCGGTGGCGCGCTTGTGGATGACGAGGGCAAGCTCATCGGCATCAACACGCTGATCACCTCGTACTCCGGCAACTACTCCGGCGTCGGCTTCGCCATTCCCGTGAACTACGCCATCAACTTGGCCCAGCAGATCATCGCCGGTGAGACGCCGACCCATGCTCAGCTCGGCGTGAGCCTCTCCACGGTGAGCGCGGCGACGGCGTCTCGCTACGGGCTGCCCGTCGACACCGGTGCCTACGTGGCCGCCGTCACCCCCGATTCCGGCGCGGCCGCCGCGGGCATCGTGCCCGGCGACATCATCACCGCCTTCGACGGACAGGCGGTTGAGTCGGCTTCCGACCTCATGCTGGACGTGCGCACCAAGAACCCCGGCGACACCGTCACCCTCACGGTGAACAGCGGTGGCCAGGAGAAAGAGGTGCAGGTGACCCTGGGCGATGACTCCGCCAGCCAAAAGGCTAAGCAGGAGCAGCAGAGCCAGGAGCAGTCGATGAACGGCTACAGCCTGGAAGACCTCTTCGGCCGCCAGCGCTAAACGGCGCGGTGCGTGGGCGTGCGCAGGCTACTGCGTTGACGCCACAACTCGATCAATCTCGGCCCCTTTTCGGAGGGGCCATTTTAATGGCTAATAATCCTGTCACACCATGGGAAATATAGCGCCATCTGCTAAGACTCGCCGTAAATAATGACATATTCGGCATTCGAGGCCTTGCGTCTGCCGCATACTAACTGCACTATCCCATGATGCGCAGAGGAGCGTGCAGTGAGGTTCGGCCCTAACGTAGTGGAGCACGCTCCCTTTTCCATCCCCATGATCGGCAACACCGCGACTGGCTACTCCATCGGGCTCACGCCGGAGGGCGCCGCCGTGTGCCATCGCATGTTTTCCGAGGACGTGACCGAAGCAGAGGTCGCCGCAGTGCATGCGGATTTGCCCGCCCATTTGCGCCGTGGCGGCTTTGTCGTGGAAGGGGAGAGCGCCGATGGCGTGGCATTGAGGGAAGGTGCGGAGGGGGCTGACGAAGGGGCCTTGGGGAAAGGCGCGGAAGATACCGAACGCCCGGAGGATGTCGAGCGCGAGGAAAGCGTGGAGGGTGCCGGAGATGCGGGAAGCGCCGCGGCTGAGGGTGCCAACATGGCCGCGTTCGACTCGCCTGTGCCGCTGCAGTCGGCGTACCTGCACGTCACGCACCATTGCAACTTGAACTGCATCGGCTGCTACTCGGCGGTGGATGCCCGCAACGCTCGGCGCGATCTGACGCTGGACGAGCTGCGGGTCATCATCGACGCTTTGGCCGATGCCGGCTGCCAGCATGTGGTCATCTCCGGTGGCGAGCCCTTCCTGCGCGACGACCTGCCCGCCATCGTCGCCTATGTGCGCGAGCGCGGCATCGACTCGGTGGACGTGCTCACCAACGGCACGGCCGTCACGCCAGAAAAGCTGGCTGCCATCGCGCCCTACGTGGGTCGCGTTTCGGTGTCCTTCGACGGCCCCAATGCTGAAACAGCGCCCGTCATCCGTCGCGAGCCCTTGTTCGAGCGCCTTGTGGCGGCGGTCGAGATGATCCGCGAGGCGGGTATTGCGCCCCATATCATTCCAACGGCCCATGCGGGCAATATCGATGCGTTGGGGGAGTATGTCGCCCTGGCCGATTCTCTTGGCGCTACCATGAATTTCAGTCTGCTGTCCGCACCGTTGGAAAACGACGAGCTGGCGGCGGTCATTCCCGATGATGCGGCGCTTGCGCGTTTGGCGCAGGCAACGCTGGCCCTGTCGTGCGACGGGGTGCCCGTGTTGTCCGACACGCCGGTGAGCACGCGCTTGACGACGACCTGCGGCTGCGGTGCGGGATGCGCCATGGTGAGCGTGTCGGCCGACGGCGAGGTGTTCCCCTGCCATATGATGCACGACGAGGCGTTTTGCTTGGGGTCGCTTTTGGAAGATCCCGGCTGCTTGGCCGCACGCCGCGCCCCTGCGCCCCGTGTGGGCGAGCTGGTCGCCTGCGCCGATTGCGAGATCCGCTATCTGTGCGGGGGCGGTTGCCGCGCTCGCGCCTATTTCGCCACGGGTGACGTTGAGGCCCGCGATCCCTATTGTGCCCTCATGCGGACGTTCTACCGTCTGCTTTTTGAGGCAATGTTAGGCCGCAACTAAAGAAAGGAGGTGGAATCATGCTGTTCTATAGCGATGCAGAGCCGCTGAGCATTTGCGGGGTAATCGGCCCTACAGGAAATCCCTGTCTAAAGATTGGGATTTAAGAGATTTGCAATTCCTGCAATGGGGTTAGAGAGCATGATATTTAGAAAGGTGCATATGGTCGACAGGGAGATGCAAGAGCTTGACAATCGCCTCTTAAAAGCCGCGCGTGCATGCAAGATCATCCGTGTTGTTTTTCTTGCTGCTCTCGTCGTTTATGGCCTTTTCTGGTTGTCGGCGTTGACGATGTCGGGCTACTCTGTTCTTTCGGCTGGCAATTATGGCGATCTTTGGTTTGTGGCGTATAGCATCGTTCACGGTCTATTGATTTTCGGCATTTTGCTAAGTCTTATTTTTCTTTTGTCGACTGTTGCGAATGGCAAGCCGCCTCTTTCTATCGAGCAGGCAGATAGGCTTAAACGAATCTCAGGTTTGGCGTTCGCGCTAGTGGTCATAGAGCTAGCCTTTTCTGCAGGAATTGCGTATCAAGTTATACCGCAACTTGGATTTCAAGTTTTCATTAATGATGGAATCGCCGCATCGACGCTTGATCTCAACGTCGGTATGCTAGCCTTTTCTGCTATTATGTACTCACTTTCGGCAATATTTCGATATGCTGCGTTGCTTCAGCAACTCAGCGACGAAACCGTGTAAGGGAGCTGATATGCCTATTATTCCTCGTCTCGACCGAGTGATGGCGGATCGCAAGATGTCCGTCAACGAGCTTTCCCAGCGCATCGACATCTCGCCGGTGAACATTTCGCGCATGCGTCGCGGTCACATCAAGGCCGTGCGTTTCTCCACCATGGAGCGCATTTGCGAAGTGCTCCAGTGCCAGCCGGGCGACCTGTTTGAGTACGTTTCCCCCGAGCCGGGCACCGATGAGGCCGTCGAGCTGGACGCCATCATCAACCGCCCCATCGAGGAGCCGGCCCGCAAGCCCATCGGCGCCGTCTCCCGCACCCCTGTGAACGTGGCCAACTAATTCGTCTCCACACAATTTAATACGGACAAAAAAGGAAGCGCTCCGGTCAGAAGGCTGGAGCGCTTCCTTTTTGTCGAGCATTTCAAAGTTGGCGCTCTCGAATCCTCTGATTTGCCTATCAAAATACCCTGGCAATAGAAGTTCAATAGTAAAAAAGGGTAAATCAATTACAAATTAATAACAATCTTCCTACCAGGGAAAACTCGCTAACGAAAGCACGATGCACGATAATTTTCTCTTGCACTAAAGTCTATTTAGATATATAACGAAAATAGTTAGCAATCAAACTATGATCGTGCGAGAGAGAAACAGCGATGATCGAGGATCGGCGAGGACGGCGGGCATGAGTGCGGGAAAAGTAGCAAGAACTATACTTGTCTATTGGCTTGCAGGCGTGCTCGTTGCAGCATGTGTCGGCCTTGTCGGAGGGATGCTTGCCTGGAAATGGCTCGTTCCTTCGCGGGGGCTTTCCGGTGCGATTCTCCTTGTACGTGCAGTCTCCGTCACCGCGGGAATATTATGCACTACCATTTTCGTGGGGTTAGCGGTACGTAAGGTCATAAAAAGCGTATCTCCTCGTCAGAAGGAACTGCCAGCCGCGCCACGGCTTGATGACGCGACGCCGAAATCGGGGAGCGCGCGGTATGGCAAGACGGGGCAGAAAGCGCTGTGCTGTCTCATGGCGTTCTTGCTGGCGTTCTCCCTCTTGGGCGACGGGATCGCGGCCTACGCCGACGAGCTGCGTAGCGGGGAGGGCGCTCCCGAGGCGCAAGCGGTCGAGGAGGGCGAGGCCCGGGGCGTCGAGGGCCGGGAAGCGCCGTCGCTCGAGGCGACCGCCGCGGAAGAGCCCGACGGGACGGACGCCGACTCCGCCGAGGAGGACCCTGCCGCAGGCGAGCCGATCGCGCCGGGCGGCCCGGACGCCGACGCACGCGACGGGGGAGCCGCGGCGTCGGACGGCGGGGACGCGGCGCCCGGCGATGCCGGCGCTCCCGGGCCCGGCGACGGCGATGCCGCCGGAGGCGACGCCGCGGAGGACGCTCCCGACCCCTACGCGATCCTCAACGCCCCCGCCGACTACTACGACGAGCCGGAGCCCGAGGGCGAGCTCGTCTCCACCGGCGACGGCGCCACCGTCTACCGGCTGTCGGACACGGAGTACCGCACCGTCATCGGCGGCGCCGCGACGGCCTACGTCGACGAGGAGGGCGAGGCACGGCCCATCGACAACACGCTCATCCCCATCGAGGAGCCGGACGGCCCGCTGGAGCTCGCGGCCTCCCTGCTCGCCGGCGGCGCAACGGACGCCGACGCCGAGGGGGCCGTCGCCCTGTACCTCGGGGGAGACGACGGCTCATGCGCGGCTGAGGCCGAAGTCGACCCCTCCACGGTGTACGCGCCCAAGTCCGGCGAGGGCTCGATAGCCATCCCCGCCGCCATGGGCGAGGAGGGCATCGCCATCGAGAAGGACGGCCACCGCGTGCGCCTCGTGCCGGAGGGCGGCGCGTTCACGGCGTCGGTGGCCGAGGGCAACGCCATCCGCTACACCGAGGTGCTCCCCGGGGTCGACTACCAGTACACCCTCGTCGGCTCCCTGGTGAAGGAGGACATCGTCCTTGCGCGCCCCGTGGAGCCCTTCCCCATGCGCACCCGCATCGAGGCGGATGACGATCTGGAGGTGTCCCTGGAGGGCGGCACCGTCGTCGTCCGCGAGAAGACCGAGGGCGGCCAGCCCGGCCGCGAGGTGCTCTCGCTGGCCGCGCCCATCGCCACCGACGCCGCCGAGGCCGTCGACAACACGCTCTCGCTCTCCCTGGAGGAGGCGGCCGACGGCGCGCCCGTCGCCGCGGTGAACGCGAACTGGGAGTGGCTCTCCGCCCCCGAGCGCGCCTACCCCGTGCGCATCGACCCGACCATCGACATCGCCACCACCGCCATGCGGCTCACCTCCGTGGAGCAGCTGGCCCCGAACATCTGGGTGGGCGAGAACAACTACCAGTACGCCGGCTACGACGACGGCGACGCCACGGGCACCGGCGACTACCGCGGCGGCGAGGGCCTCGGCATGACCCGCGTCTACCTGGACATCAACTACGACTTCGGCAACATCATGGACGAGGCGCTCATCAAGCGCGCCGAGCTTAAGCTGCACCAGCGCACGCGCTACTCGGGCGGCGCCACGGTGTTCGGGCTGTACCGCAACAAGGGCGACTGGGACTTCAAGGAGATCACCTGGAACAGCCAGAGGTCCATGGGCCACGAGTTCATCACATCGCAGAACGCGCGGTCGTCCAAGGGCTATCTCAGCTGGGACGTGCGCGAGCCCGTGAACAATTGGGTGCAGGGCCTGTGGAAGCAGCAGGGCCTGTGCGTGAAGGCCACCGACGAGCGCTGGATGCAGTGCGAGCTGTTCGACCACCGCTATTCCGACAACCCGCCCTCGCTGGAGATCGACTGGGAGGTGCCCGACCCGGTGAGCGAGTCCGTCTCGCTGAACGCCACCACCATCAACCTGCGCACGGTGACCGAGGCGGACCTCTCCGGCAAGCTGCAGTTCGACGGCGTCTTCGCCGACGGCGTGGCGCGGCCCCGGTCCATGGTGGCCTACGAGCTGGTGGGCAAGGGCGACGCGGGCGTGGCCTACGCCAGCCGCAGCTACAAGTACCCCGACAGCTCGGAATGGGAGAAGTCGGTCCCGAACGGCACGAAGTACCGCGACAAGCTCTCGAACTGGCAGAGCAAGCTGTTCGGGGGCCTCGCCTACAACACCAGCTACAAGATCCGCGCGCGGGCCGCCGCGAACGGCAGCTCGGGGAAGCTCGTGGAGACGGACAGCTTCCTCATCTACCGCGCCACCGTCAAGGACACGCTGCCCTCCATCGCCGCCCACTACGGCGTCACCCTGAACACGCTGGCCCGCGACAACCGGGTGCAGGACACGCTCGTGGTGGGCGGCAACACCATCTTCGTGCGCAACCCGAAAACCACGGCGGCCTACAACCCCAAGCAGCTGACCGACACCCAGAAGAAGCGCATCGACTCGGCCCTCATGGGGCGCGGGAAGCACTGCGAGTACGGCTTCGAGCCCGTCAACCTGAACACGGGCAACTTCATCCTGGAGGCCACCGACGCCTCCGTGCCCGACCTCGGCGGCGACTTCGCCCTCTCGCGGACCTACAACGCCCAGGGCGACGGGTACCTGTCGGCCTTCGGGCGCAACTGGAGCTTCGCCTGGGAGGAGAGCCTGGGGCTGCAGGCGAACGGGGCCGCCGTGTACTCGGCGGGAGACGGGAAGACCCTCTGGTTCGACGCCGACGGCAAGGGCGGCTTCAGGGCGCACGCGGAGGAGGGCCTCGCGCTCCGGAAGATCCCCTACAAGAGCGGCAGCGCCACGCTCTACCGCTGGGAGGTCGCCGATAGCGAGGGCACCGTCCGGAAGTTCGACTGCTACGGACGGCTCACGGAAGTGGTAGCGGCCTCCGGCGCGGCCACCAAAATCGAGCGCGACGGCTCCGGCCGCATCGCCGCCGTCACGTCCCCGGCGGGGACGAGGTTCGCCGTCACCTGCAACAGCCAGGGCCTCGTCACGGCCATCGCGCTGCCGGGCGGGGCGAAGCTGGGCTACGGCTACGACGGGGCGGGAAACCTGACGAGCTTCACCGACGCGGCCGGGCGCAAGGTGCGCTACGAGTACGACGCCGCGGGGCGCATGACCGCCTGGTACGACGCCAACGGCCGCCGCGTGGTGCAGAACACCTACGATTCCGCGAACCGGGTGGTGAAGCAGATCGACTTGGCGGGCCGTGCGAACACCATCGCCTACGGCAGCGGCCTCACCCGCGCGACCGACGCGGCCGGGCGCACCACCACCTACCGCTACGACAGCCGCGGGCGCACGACGGCCATTGAGTACCCCGACGGCTCCAAGGTGTCGCGCGCCTACGGGGCTAACAACACCCTCATCTCCGACGAGGACGGCACCTACGCCTACGACGCGGCCGGGCACATGACCTCGGCTACGAGCCCCGACGGCCACGTGACGCGCATGACCTGGGACGGCCGCGGCCGCATGACGAGCCGCACCGACCCCGACGGCGCCACCACACGCTGGACCTACGACGCCAAGGGCAACCTGCTCACCGAAACGAGCCCCGCCTCGGGCACGACCACCTACACCTACGACGGCCTGAACCGGCTCACCTCCGCCACCGACGCCGACGGCGTGCGCGAGAGCTACGCCTGGTCGGGAGCGAACCTCGTGGCGAAGACCACGGCCGCAGGAAAGACGACCTACGCCTGGGACGCCATGGGGCGCAAGGTGGCCGAGACCGACCCGGCGGGCCATACGCGCAAATGGGTCTACGACGCCATGGGGCGCCTCGTGGGCGAGCGGGACGCCGCGGGCGCCTACACCGCCTACCAGGTGGACGCCATGGGCTTCGTGCTCTCCGCGACCGACGCCGCCGGGCACAAGACGTCGTTCTCCTACGACGGCGCCTACAACATCGCCTCGATGACCGACGCGGCCGGCGGCGTGACGCGCTACGCCTACGACGTCGCGGGCAACCTCACATCCCAGACGGACCCGAGCGGGGCCGTCTGGCGCTACGCCTACGACAAGCGCGACCGCCTCGTGGCCGAGACGAACCCTTTGGGCGCGGTCACGCGCTACGCCTACGACGAGCGCGGCAACGTCGTTCGGGTGGAAAGCCCCGACGGTGCCGTGGAGACCGCCGCCTACGACGACACCTACGGCATCCCCCTGGAGTACCGCGACGCCCTGGGCAACGCCACCGCCTACGAGTACAGCGCCGCCGGCCTGCTCGCCGCCACGGTGCGCCCCGACGGCGGCCGCGAGGAGACGGCGTGGGAGCCGGGCGGCCGGCAGGCGTCCCATACCGACGCGCTGGGAGCCGCCACCACCTACTCCTACAGCGCCGCCGGCCGCGTCACGGGCGTGGCCGAGCCCGGGGGCGCCTGGACGTTTGCCTACGACGGGGCCGGCAATATGGCGCGGGCCACCGACCCGGCCGGGCGGGCCTACGAGTTCGAATGGGACGCCGCCGGCAACCTCTCCGGCCTGTCGGACGCGGAAGGGCCCCTAGCGTCGTGGACCTACGACGCCGCAGGGCGCCCGGTAACCGAGACCGACGCGGCGGGGGCGACGACGAGCTACGCCTACGACGCCCTGGGCAACCTCGCGAGCCAGACGGACGCCCGCGGGTTCACGACCTCCTGCGCCTACGACGCGTTCGGGGCCGTGACGGAGCGGACCGACGCCCTGGGCGGCAAGACCCGCTGCGAGTACGATACGGCCGGCAACCCCGTGGCGGTGACCGACGAGGCGGGCAACCGCCGCGAGGCCGCCTGGGACGCCGCCGGCAACCTCGTGCGGGCGACGGACGCCCGGGGAGGGACCACGACCTACGAGTACGACGCCATGGGCCGCGTAATAGCCCGCGTGAGGCCCGACGGCGCCCGCGAGACGTGGGAGTACGATCTCGCTGGCAACCTGGTGCGCGCCACCGACGCCGCGGATCGCACGGCCGAGAACGCCTACGACGCCCTGGGCAACCTCGTGCGCACGACCGACGCGGCCGGCCGCACCGAGACCTACGAGTACGACGCCGCCGGCAACGTGACCGCCGCCACCGACGCGGCCGGCCGCCGGGCGCAGATCGCCTACGACGAGGCGGGCCGGGTGGCGTCGGAGACCGACTACGACGGCACCTCCGCGACCTACGAGTACGACGCGGCCGGCAACCTCGTCCGCGCCACGGACGCTCTGGGGGCGGCGGTGGCCTACGCATGGGACGCCCGGGGCAACCTGACGGGCGAGACGCGCGAGGCCGACGGCGCCGAGACGACCTATGCCTACGACGCCGTCGGCAACCTGACCGCCGCCACCGACGCCATGGGGCAGGTGAGGCGCTGGGCCTACGACGCGGCGGGCAACGTGACGGAGTCGGTGGACGAGGAGGGCAACGCCACCTCCTACGCCTACGACGGGCTGGGCCGCCTCGTCTCCGCCACCGATCCTTTGGGCACCGAGACGGTTCTGGAATGGGACGCCGTGGGCAACCTGGCGGCGGCGGTGAGCCCCCGGGGCGCCCGTGACGCGTGGTCCTACGACGGCGAGGGCAACCCCGTGTCCCACACCGATCCTCTGGGCAACGCCGAGGCATGGGAATGGGACGCCGCGGGCAACCTCGCGTCCCACCGCGACGCCGCGGGCGTCGTCACGGCCTACGGCTACGATGCCTTGGGCAACCTGCTCTCGGAGACCGACCCCCTCGGGCGGACGACGGCCTACGAGTACGACGCGGCGGGCAACGTGGCCGTGCGCACGACGCCGGGCGGCGGCCGCTGGGAGTACCGCTGGGACGCCCTGGACCGCCTCGTGGGCATCACCACGCCGCGCGGCTACGTGCGCGAGATCGCCTACGACGAGGCCGGCAACGCCGTCCTGGACCGCGACAACCTGGGAGCCCGCACGGAGTACGCCTACGATGCGCTGCACCGCATGACCGAGGCCGTCGACGGCGCCGGGCGCGCGAGCATGCGGGAGTACGACGCTGCGGGCAACCTGGCCGCCGAGACGGACGCGGCGGGGGTGCGCACGGAATACTCCTACGACGAGCTCGACCGGCCCGTGGCCCGAAGGGACAGCCTCGGCCGCACGGCCAGCTGGTCGTGGGACGCCCGGGGCAACCTGGCGGCCCAGGGCGGCACCGCCCAGGAGGGCCGCGTCTACCAATGGGACGCCGCGGGCAACCTGCTGTCCCAGACCGACGCCCGGGGCAACGCGACGACCTACCGGTGGGACGCCGACGGCAACCTGGCGGCGAGCACGGCGCCCACGGGCGCGGAGACGGCCTACACCTGGGACTTGGCGGGCAACCTCACCAGCGCCACAGACTCGCTCGGCCGGGCGTCCTCCTGGTCCTACGACGCGGCCGGCCGCGTCATCGGCGCCATCGACCGCAACGGCAACGGCACCGCCTACGAGTGGGACGCCGCCGGGCAGCTGGCGAAGGTGACGGACGCCGCGGGCGCCGAGACGGCCTACGCCTACGATGCCGACGGCAACCTCGCCCAGGTGACCGACGCCCTGGGGCGGGTGACCAAGTACGCCTACGACGCCGAGGGGTCGCTGGTCTCGGTGGAGTCGCCCTCCGGCGCCCTGGAGCAGTTCGTGCGCGACCCCGCCGGCCGGGTGACGGCGTCCATCGCCGCCGACGGCAGCGAGACCCGCTACGATTGGGACGAGCTGGGCAACCTCGTGCAGAAGGGCTACTCCGCCGACGAGGACGCAGCGGTGCTGTACTCCTACGATGCCAACGGACTGGTGACCGCCCGCTCGGACGCCGCGGGCGACGCGACCGTCGAGCGCGACGAGCTCGGCCGCGTCACCGCCGAGGTGGACGGCGCCGGGCGCCGCATCGAGTACGCCTGGGACGAGCGGGGCCAGCTGGCGTCGGTGACCTACCCCGACGGCTCCCAGGTGGGCTACGGCTACGACGAGGCCGGCAACCTCGTCTCCGTCGACGCCCCCGAGGGCGCCTACGCCTACGCCTACGACGAGGAGAACCGCCCGGTGAGCCTCGCGCGCCCCGACGGGACGGCCACCACCTACGCCTACGACGCCGAAGGACAGCTGCTGCGGCTGGAGAACCTGGACGCACAGGGCGAGCCCATCTCGTGGTTCGCCTACGAGTGGGATGGCGAGGGCAACCCCGTCGCCGAGGAGTCGCTGGCCACCGTCGCCGGCGGCGGCCAGATGCGCACGTCGCGCCGCTACGCCTACGACGGGAACGACCGCCTCGTCTCCTTCGAGGAGACCGTCGAGGGCGACGGGGAGGTGCCGTCCCGCACCCTGGAGACCTACGAGTGGGACGCCGCCGGCAACCGCACGGCCATCGAGCGCACCGATCTTGGCACCGGGGTCCTGGAGCGCACGGAGCTCGCCTACGACGATGACGACCGGCTCGTGGAGGCCGCGGGGCCCGACGGCCGCACGACCTACAGCTACGACGACGCGGGCAACCTGGTGGAGAAGAGCGCCCCTGGCGAAGACCCCGTGGAGTACGCCTGGGCCGCGGAGAACCGCCTGGCGGCGGTGCGCCAGGGCGGCCGCGTGCTCATGGCCGCCACCTACGACGGCGACGGCAACCGGGTGTTCCAGGCGAGCCTGTACCGCACCAACGAGACCGCCGTGGGCGAGGAGGGGTTCTCGTGGCTCGAGCCCAGGCAGGTGAGGCTGGGCGCGCCGGAGGAGCCCCTGGAGGAGACGGTCTGGACGTCGCCGACCCGCGTCGCCCCGCGCTGGACGCCCGATGAGCTGACGGGGCTCTTTGAGTCGGGCCGCCGCGCCGCCGTCCGCGCCGAGGCTCCCCTCGCCGGATGGGCCGGCGCCCCCGCCGCGCCCGGCGGCCGGGGCGCCGGCGCGGCGGCCCTCAGGTGGGCCCTCTACGGCGGCGCCCTCGGCGCCTGCGCGGCCCTGGCCGCCGCATGTCCCCCTGCGGCCGCCCTGGCGCTGTGGCTGGACGGCGCGCTGGACCCGGCGTCCCCCTTGGGCGCGGCCCCGTTCGGTTTCCCGGCGCCCAAGTACGCCGAGGCCCTGGCCGCGGCCGGGCTCGCCCCCTGGGAGCAGCGCCGCGCCATGGCGCTCTCGGGCCCGGCGCTGCCGATGCCGGCCGCCGTGGGCCTGAGGCCGCCGCTCGCGAGCCCGAGGGCGCCCGGGGAGGAGCCGCCCCCGCTCGGCACCTTCGGGCTGAGGCGGGGCACCGTGCCCACCTACGGCCCCTACGTGCAGGAGCGCTGGGAGTTGGTGGAGTACGTGAACTCCACCGTGCTCGGCGACGTGGCCCAGCCGGTGTGGCGCGAGTCGTCCGCGGCCGGCGGGCTCGCCGACGTGTACGGCCCTGTCTCTTATACACATC
>CABSMC010000027.1 GCA_902478715.1 uncultured Adlercreutzia sp. | reverse complement strand
CTCGCGGATTCGAGCCATCAGGTTCAGCAAGCAAGCCGCAAAACGAACCCAATCGCAAAGGTCCATTTGCCTGCCTTTCTCCCGTTGCCTAAGGTAGCGAAACGGGCGGGGTCGGCCAGCTCCCCGCCCCGAGGATGCTCCTTATGCATCCTCGGGGCGAAAGGCTGCGTCCTAGGTTCGCGCGAACGTGAGGCACCAGACGATCTTGGCACCGGCGGTGCGCAGGGCCTCGGTGGCGGCGAACAGCGTGGCGCCGGTGGTGCACACGTCGTCCACGACGATGACGGCGGCGGGCATGCTGGCGCCGGCCAGCGCGGTGAGCGAATGCCTCATGTTGCCGATGCGTCCCGTCCGCCCCAGCTTCCGCTGGTCGCGGCTGCGGGCGGCCACGAGCAGAGGGGCGAAGTCCAGCCCGGCGATGAACGACAACTCGCGGGCCAGATGCTCGGCATGGTCGAAGCCGCGCCGGCGCCGGGCGGCGGCCGTGGCGGGCACGAAGGTGACGACCGGCGCTGCGCCCATCCAGCGGGGCGGCAGGTAGCGGGCCATGATCTGGGCCATGGGCCGTGCCAGGCCGCGCTCGTTCTGATCCTTGTACACCGTTACAATGCGGCGGACGGCCTCGGTAAGCACGAGGGCGCTCGCCATCTCGTCGTAGGGCGGCTCCTTGTAGCCGAAGGGCTCCATCAGCACGGACGTGCACTCCGAGCACTGCACGACGCCGAAGGGCGCGCCGCAGCGCGGGCAGGCCGTCAGCGCGTCGATGTAGGGGAGCGCCGCGGCACAGGAGCCGCACAGCACCGCGCCGGGCTTATCGCACACCGCGCAGCGGGTGGGGTAGAGCGTCTCGGTTACCATGTCCGTGGCGAAATCGCGTACGGCGCGCCAGTCCGCGCGCAGGCGGCGGGAGGGAGCGGCGTGTTTCGCGGCCGCGCCCTCCCGACGGCTCTTCGCCGGTTTTCGCTCATCGAAGAGCGCCATCTGTCCTTTCATCGGCTTCATGGGGGCAGTCTACGCGCGCACGACCGTGGAAATGACGCGGGAATGCCCCGTTTCGTTCCCCGCGCCGACCGCGTTCGCGTCCCATCCCGCGCCCCGCGCCGACCGCACGGCTTTTCGCACTTCGTAGGTTCTGCGGGGCTTTGCCCCGTCTAAGCCCACTTCTGCTACACTTAGCGATGCTTCTTTCGGGTCTGTAGTTGCGGAGAGACGCGACGTCTTTCCAAGTCCATGGCAGATGCGGTCGAAAGGATCCACGTAAGCGCGTGGGCGTTGCCCGCCGTGAGCATGGCGTATCCTAGAGGTAAGTCGCACCGCCCGCTGACATTTTCGCGGCACGGACGCCGCGACGGGCGAGAGGGCTACTAGCGCAAGCGAACGCCCCGGTGCGCGAGTGTGGGGTCAAAGACTAGGTCAGTCGAAAGAGGCAACGTACCGATTGAATTAGACGGAGGATGATGTGAGAAAGCGTTCGTTCGTTGCGGTTGCCTTTGCGGCGCTGCTCGCGGTCGGCCTGTTCGGCCTGGCCGGATGCACTGGATCGGGCACCTATCAGCCGGAGCTGAAGTCCGCCGAGGTGGCGCCCCCGGTCATCGGCGAGGAGGGCACCCTGCGCGTGGGCGTCAACACCGAGAACCCGCCTCTGGCCGGTATGGGCAGCGGCAAGATCATCGGAATCGACGTGGACATCGCCGCGGCTCTCGCCGACGAGCTGGGGCTGAAGCTGTCGGTGGTGGATGTGGGCAGCGATCCGGCCGGGGCGCTCGCCAACGGCACGGTGGACGTGGTGCTCGGCATCGACGACTCCGCGAGCGACGGCGATTTCTGGCGCTCGGCCTCCTACCTGCCCACGGGCATCGCCCTGTTCGCGCTGAGCCCCGACGCGGGCATTCCCACGCAGGATTCCGGCGCCACCTTCGCCGCCCAGGTTTCCTCGAAGAGCGCCTGGGCCGTCTCCAACGGGTTCGGCGAGTCCAGCCTCACGCCCACCGACAGCCTGAAGGAGGCCTTCGAGGCGCTTGAGGCCGGAAGCGTGCAGTACGTGGCCGCCGACGCCGTCATCGGCCTGTACGCGGCCCATGGCCAGGGGCTCGACGTGTCCATCGTCGCCATGCTCATGTCGCCGACCGGCTATTGCATGGGCGTCTCGAACGAGAACGTCGACCTACAGATGGCCGCCGGCGACGTGCTCGCGCGCCTGGTGAGCGACGGCACCATCAACATCATCGAGCGCAAGTGGCTCGGCACCACCGTGGCCCTGGGCGATCTCACCGTCGTCAGCGATCTGACGGCCTCCGCCGCCGATGCCGCCACGGGTTCCGATAGCGAGGACACGGGTGATTCGGGCGACACGGGCTCCAGTGATTCCGGCGACTCGGGCGACACAGGTTCCGAAGACGCCGGTTCCGGCGACTCGTCGGACGGCTCCGATGAGTCCGGCGATACCGGCAGCGGCGACGACTCTGGCAGCGAGGACTCCGGCGATGCAGGCGACTCCGGCAATTCCGACGAAGAGGACGCGACCGAGTAGCGATCCGCCTCATCCTCTCAACACAAAAGCGGTCCGACGGCAAGTTCCGTCGGACCGCTTGCTTTGCGGGCTTGTCGAGTTTAGCTGGAGCCTAGCTCAAGAAGTCGTCCAGGATCTCGGCCTCGGCCTCTTCCTCGGTGAGGCCCAGCGTCATGAGCTTCACGATCTGATCTCCCGCGATCTTGCCGATTGCGGCCTCGTGCACGAGCATGGCGTCCTCGCTGGCGGCCTCGATGCCGGGGATGGCCTTCACCTTGGCGTTACCCATGATGATGGCGTCGCACTGCACGTGCCCGCGGCAGGCGCACTCGCCGATGACGAGCGGATTGAACACCTGCACGGAGTCGTCCTGGGCCACCGAGCGGGAGATCACCTGCACGGAAGAGCCCTCGCCCTTCAATTCCACCTTCATGTTGGAGATGGCGGTCTGGTTGCCGTGGGTGAGCAGCTTCTCGGTGAGTACGAGCTTGGCGTTCGCGCCCAGCTCGGCGTTGGTGTCGCGCACGGTGGAGGTGACGCCGCGCAGCTGTACCATCTCCATCTCGCAGGAGGAGCCCTCCTCCATGTACACGTTGGTGGTGGGGTTCAGGATGCGCTCGCCGGTGCCCTCGCCCTCGCCGTAGTGCTTCTCCACGTAGCGCACGCGGCTGTTCTTCCCCAGATAGAAGCTGTGGATGCCGTCGTGCTCGGAGGCGTCGTGGGAATCGTTGTGGATGCCGCAGCCGGCGATGATGGTGATGTCGCAGTTCTCGCCCACGTAGAAGGTGTTGTACACGACGTCCTTCAAGCCCGACTTCGTCACGATGACGGGGATGTACACCGTCTCGCCCTTGGTGCCGTCCGCGATGCGGATGTCAATGCCGGGGTTGTCGGTCTTGGTGGAAATGTCGATGTAGGCCGAGGAATGGCGCTCGACCAGCTCGCCGTCCTTGCGCACGTTGAAGGCGCCCTTCGGCATGCCGTGCATATTGGCGATCTCGGCGAGCAGGTTCTCGTCGATGGGGGAAAGATCAACGGTCATGATAGCTCCTCTAGCAAGTGGTGGGGATCTCGGTCAGGTGCAGCTCGGTGGGGGTGGAAAGCGGGCAGCCGTGATCGTCCAGGCTGCGGGCTGCGAACCCGAGCCGCGGCATGAGCTCGGCCGGCGTGCCCGTCTCGGCCACCTGGCCGTCGCGCAGAAGCACGATCTCGTCGGCCAGCGAGATGATGCGCTCCTGGTGCGAGATGATGACGATGGAGCGCCCGTCGCGGGCCTCGTGGATGTCGCGGAACGTCTCGGTGAGCCTATCGAAGCTCCACAGATCGATGCCGGCCTCGGGCTCGTCGTAGATGGCCAGCTTTGGGTCGCGGGCCAAAATGGTGGCGATCTCGATGCGCTTCACCTCGCCGCCCGACAGCGACTTGTCCACCTCGCGGGTCAGATAGCTCGCCGAGCACAGGCCCACCTTCGAGAGGTACTCGTTGCAGGCGAGCATGGGCAGCTTCTTGCCGGCGGCGATGTCGAGCAACTTCTTCACCTTCATGCCGCGGAAGCGGGCCGGCTGCTGGAAGCCGTAGCCGATGCCGAGGCGGGCGCGCTCGGTGATGGACTTGTCCGTGATGTCCTCGCCGTTGAAGAGGATCTGGCCGCTCGTGGGCTCCTCGATGCCCATGATGAGCTTGGCGAGCGTGGACTTGCCGCCGCCGTTGGGTCCGGTGATGACCGTGAAACGGTCATCGGGGATGGTCAGGGAGAGATTGTCGATGATGCGCTTGGTGCCCCCGTCGTCGGCCGGCACCTCGAACACCAGGTTCTTAAGTTCGAGCATGGGATACTCCGTATCTGTCTCGTCTCGTCTAGATAGTTCGGGGCTGATTATAGCGAAAATTCTCCCATCGCGGAGAAATCATAACGACACCATATTGGTTGGAAACGGCGACGCGCGGACGGGTAGAATACTCGTGAACATTTCGTCGCTCCGCACAGGGCCGCTCCGGCCAGTCGCGGGGCCTTCATACAGGATCTCTTCGAAAGGAAGATCGACTATGACCGATTTGGAACAGGTGGCCGCCTCCCACGGCTTTACCGCCGTGAAAAGCGAGCCGGTGAGCGAGGTGGAGGGCACGGTGCACCTCATGCATCACGCCGCCTCCGGCGCCCGCCTCATGTTCATCGAGAACGACGACGCCAACAAGGCCTTCTCCATCACCTTCAAGACCCCCGCCGCCGACGACACCGGCGTGTTCCACATCCTGGAGCACTCGGTGCTCTGCGGATCGGAGAAGTTCCCGGTGAAGGAGCCCTTCGTCAATCTGCTGAAGACCTCCATGCAGACGTTCTTGAACGCCATGACCTTCCCGGACAAGACCATGTACCCCGTGGCCTCTACCAACGAGCAGGATCTCGTCAACCTCATGGACGTGTACCTGGACGCGGTCTTTCACCCCGACATCTACCGGCGACCCGTCATCTTCCAGCAGGAGGGCTGGCACCGCGAGCTGGAAGGGGAGGGGGAAGATGCGCGCCTCGTGGTGAACGGCGTGGTGTACAACGAGATGAAGGGCGCGCTCTCCGAGCCGGATTCCGTGCTCTACGACGGGCTCTCGGCGGCGCTGTTCCCGGACACGACCTACCGCTTCGAGTCCGGCGGCACGCCCCAGTCCATTCCGACGCTCACTTACGAGGGGTTCCTGGAGAACCACCGGCGCCACTACCGCCCCGACAACGCTTACATCATCCTGTACGGCAACTTGGACGCCGACCGCTTCCTCGGCTTTCTGGACGAGCGGTACCTGGCTCCCTTGGCCGCGAAAGAGCGCGGGCCGCTGGACATCAACCCGCTCGGGCTGCAGGCCCCCGTGGCCCCCGCGCCGGTGAGTGTGCCCATGGCCACTGCGCCGGAGAACGCCTGCGCCGCCGTGGGTTTCGTCATCGGGCGCGCCGCCGAGCGCGAGCGCATCGTGGCCGCCGACATTCTGATGGACGCCATCATGGGGGCCAACGAGTCGCCCCTGAAACGGGCGCTGCTTGACGCGGGCATCGCCGACGACGCCATCGGGTACGTGGCCGATTCCGTGGCCCAGCCCTTCGCCGTGGTGTCCCTGCGGGGCGCCCGGCCCGGTGCCGCCGAGAAGCTGCGCGCCATCGTGGAAGCCGAGGCCCGGCGCCTCGCTGAGGGAGGGCTCGACCGCGAGCTGGTGCGGGCGGCCCTCTCCCATGCCGAGTTCGTTATGCGCGAGCGCAATTTCGGCTACCCCGATGGCGTGGTGCTGGCCATGTCCGCCATGGCCGGATGGCTGTACGCCGACGACGACCCGGCGGCCTACCTGCGCTTCGAAGACGTCTTCGCCAGCCTGCGCGAGAAGGTGGAGGAGGGGTACTTCGAGGCGCTTCTGCGCGAGTTGTTCCTGGACAACGACCACCGCGCCTGCGCCGAAGTGGTGCCCACGGAAAGCGACGAGGCCGCCGAGGAGGCCGAGGCGGCCACCGAGCGCGAGGCGGCCGCCGAGCTCACCGAGGACGAGGCCGCGTCCATCCGCGAGGCCGTGCGCGCGCTGCGCGAGGCCCAGGAGGCGCCGGACGCGCCGGAGGCCCTGGAGAAGCTTCCGCAGCTTTCCCGGGCCGATATCGGCGAGGCGCCCGCCGAGGCGATGTGGGAGGTGGGGGAGTGCGGGCCCTGGCGCCTTATCCGCCATCATCTGCCCTGCCGCGGTATCGCCTACGCCTACCGCTACTTCGCCATGGACGGCCTCGCCTTCGACGAGCTGCCCTACGCCACGGTGCTGGCCTGCGTGCTCGGCAAGCTGGACACGGCCCGTCATACGGCGGCCGAGCTGGATACCCTGATCCAGGCCCATCTGGGCAACCTCGGGTTCGCCGTGGAAGTGCACGAGGATGCCGAGGATCGCGAGCGGATTCGTCCGATGTTCGTCATGGGATCCTCCGCCCTCGACGAGGAAGTTCCCTGGGCGGCCCGTCTGGCCGAGGAGGTGCTGCGCGAGACCGACTTCGCCGATACCGAGCGCATCCGCGACATCCTGGGCCAGCGGCGCATCGCCATGGAGCAGGCTTTCGCCTCGGCCGGCCACAGCGCCGCCATGGCGCGGGTCGCCTCCTACTACCTGCCGGCCGGCGTCGTGCGCGAGGCGCTCTCCGGCGTCGGCTTCTACCGCTTCTTGAAGGAGCTGCTCGCGCACTTCGACGAGCGGGCCGGCGAGCTTACCGCGAAGCTGGCCGACCTGGCGGCGCGCTTGTTCACCGACGGCGGCTGCACGCTCTCCTTCGGCGGCAGCGAGGAGGCTCTGGACGCCTATCGGGAAGCCTCGGCGCCTTTCGACGGCATGGCGGGCGCCCCGGTGCTCACGGTGCCGGCCCCTGAGGACAAGCACGAGGCCTTCGTCGTGGCGAGCGACGTCACCTACACCGCCTGCGGCTGGGACCGCCGTCTGCTCGGCGAGCCCTATGGCGGTACGTGGCTTTTGGCCTCGCGCATCCTGTCCTACGATTTTCTGTGGACGGAGGTGCGCGTGAAGGGCGGTGCCTACGGGGCCGGCTTCCAGACGACGCGGTCGGGGTCGAGCCGCTTCTACTCCTATCGCGATCCGCGCATCGACGAGACCGTCGAGCGCTTCCGCACCGCCGGCGACTGGCTCGCCGGTGTCTTTAGCCCCACGGAATCCGAGATGGACGGCTACGTGGTCTCCACGGTGGCCTCGCTGGACGCGCCGGCCAAGGCCCGCGAGCTTCTGCGCCGCCAGGACGGCCTGTACTTCTCCGGAGCCACCTTGGCGGACCGGGCCCGGGTGCGCGAGGAGGTGCGCGCGGCCCGCACGGAGGACGTGCGCGCCCTCGCCCCGTCGGTGGACGCCATCGCCGGCGCGGGATGCGTGTGCGCCTTCGGCAACGGCGAGGTCATCCGCGCCAGCGGCGAGGACTTCAACGTCGTCGATCTTCTGGCCTAGGCGCGCCGAGCGCGCACGGCTCGGGCGCGTCTTGGAACGGGGCGGGGCGCCGCCTTCGCCCCGCCCGGATGCAGAACTGGTGCAGCAGCGGCGCGGGACGGCCCTCATCGGCTATAATGGGGCGACCCAAAGCAGAAAGGATGCAAGCTTCCATGGCGAATCCCCAGGAGTTCTCCCATATCACGGTCACGGCCGATGAGGACGATGTGGTCATCCAGGCCGGCGCCGTGGAAGAGGCGGTCGTTGAAGAGGCGCCTGCAGCGGAGGTCGACGACGCGAGGGAAGAGGATCCGGAGTCTGCCCCCGAAGACGTCTCGTCGGCGTCTGGGCGCAATGCCGAGGTTCCGGCGTCCTCCGAGGCGGCCTCGGCGTCCTCCGAGACGACACCGACGACCCCGACGGCCCGCGAGAAGGCCGACGCCGCCTCCTTTCGCGAGACGACCCTCGATGACTTGGAATCGACCCGGATGTCCACGACCCAGAAGGCCATCATCGTCGTGGCCGTGCTGGGCGTCATCGCCTTTGCGGCCTGGTATCTGCTGGCCCACTAGCCCCGTGGGCCTTCGAGAAGCGAGAGGAACAGCGAGCACATGGTGAGAAGAAGCAAGCGCAACCGCGATGTCAGCGCCGACGACGGCAACGCCATGGGCCTGACGGAGGCCTTCCACCCCGTATCGGCGGACGGCTTCACCACGGCCATGCCCCCCATGGGCGAGGGCGAAGGCTCCATCATCGAGGAGGATGTCGTCGTCGACGAGGAGGGCGTCTTCGAAGAGGTGGACTTGGGCGATGGGGAAGCGCTCGACGATGAGGGCCTGCCCGCCGGCGAGTCGTTTCCCGATGAGGCGGTCTTCGAGGACTTCTACGCCGGTCGTCCGCTGGATGCCGACGGCGCCGATGCCGCGGACGCATCGCCCGTGCCCGACGCCGTGCCCCTCGGCGTGGTGACGGCCGATGCGGCGCCAACCAAGCCTGCGAGTAAGGCCGCCCATGGCGCGAAGAAGGCCGACGGCGCCTCGCGCGGGCGTCATGCCAAGCACGCGAGTGAGATGAACGAGAAGGCCCGAAAGAAGGCGGAGCTGCCCGAGTACATGCGCAAGTCGCGCCGTATGCGCCGCATTCTTATCGTGGTCATCATCCTGCTCGTACTCATTCTGGCCGCCATGGTCTACTTCGGCGTTCAGCTGTACAAGGAGGCCTCCTCCAGTGCGGTGCAGCAGGCGCTCTCCTCGGAGCAGGAGGTCGCCGCCATCGCCTCCGAGGACGCGACGGACTCCGCCGATGCCGCCAAGGTGACGACGGTGCCCGACCTGGTGAGCTTGCTGGGCCACACCCAGCAGGAGGCCATCGACATCCTGCAGCACGGCGCCACGGCCGCCGAGCCCCGGGCGGTGAACGAGGAGGGCAACCCCATCAAGAGCGAGGTGCGTGTCGCGCTCACCGCCGAGCCGGCCGACAGCCGTACGGGCACGCCCACGGTGTATTTGGGACTCGACGCCGACGGCAAGATCATTCAGGCGGGCTATTCCACGTCCACCAGCTCGCTCGGCTACGGCTCCCTCAGCTTCGCCGATGCCGTGCGCACCGAGCACATCATCGAGAAGACCCTGGCCGAGGCCGGCGTGTCGGTGCCCGAGGGCGCCGTGGAGCTGCCCGAGGACGCGGAGTCCTACACCTCCTTCGACACCGACGGCACGACCCGCACCAAGGAGTACTGTTCCTTCAACGGCGAGGTGGACATCGACGGTACGCCCCATGCCTGGTCGGCGGTGCTCTCTTACGACTACTCCATGGCCAACGCCTCCGACAACCTGGCCGACACCGTCCGGACCATCTTCATATATGTAAACTCCTAGAATTTCCCTTGCGCGGGAGCGACGGCAACGCTATACTAGGCAAGCTGTCAATCAAGCGAGGGCGAAAGCTCTCCACCTGGTTCGGCGCCTTCCGAGGTTGCTGATGGGTACCCGCAGATAGAAACTTTGCGTGTAAGCCCGCCGTGCGCCTCGTTGGCCCGGCGGGTTTTTATGTGTGAGAACACGAAAGGGAGGTGAGCGCGATAGCTGCTCAAGAGCCCCGGCTCAACGATGAGATCACCACGCGCGAGTGCCGTCTCATCGATTTCGACGGGAACCAGATGGGCGTGTATCCCACGCACCAGGCCCAGCAGATCGCTGACGACATGAATCTCGATCTGGTGGAGATCGCTCCGAACGCCACGCCGCCCGTGTGCCGCATCATGGACTACGGGAAGTTCAAGTACGACCAGGCCATCAAGGCCAAGCAGGCTCGTAAGAACCAGAACAAGATCGAGGTCAAGGAGATGAAGTTCCGGCCGAAGATCGACGTGGGCGACTACACCACCAAGAAGAAGCACGTGCTGCGCTTTTTGGAGGCCGGCAACAAGGTGAAGATCACCATCATGTTCCGCGGCCGCGAGATGGCCCACCCCGAGCAGGGCCTCTCCATTCTCGAGCGATTGGCCGACGACCTGAAGGACGTTGCCGTCATCGAGAACCAGCCGAAGATGGAGGGGCGCAACATGCACATGCTCATCGCGCCTCTGCCCGCGACTGCGAAAAAGAAAAAGGATTCCAAGAACGACGAAGGAAAGGACAACTAATGCCCAAGATGAAGACCCATCGCGGTATGGCCAAGCGCGTCCGCAAGACCGGTACCGGCAAGCTCATGCGCGCCAAGGCGTTCAAGAGCCATATCCTCACCAAGAAGAGCCCCAAGCGCAAGCGCAACTTCCGCCACGAGACCGAGGTCGCCAAGGCGGATACCAAGGTCGTCGAGCGCCAGCTCGGCCTTCGCTAGTTCCATTCGTCTTCAAGGAGTGATTAAGATATGCCTCGTGTAAAGCGTTCCGTCCATGCCCGCAAGAAGCGTCGTACCGTCCTCAATCGTGCGAAGGGCTACTACGGCGCGAAGTCCCGTTCCTACCGCGCCGCGAAGGAGCAGGTGCAGCATTCGCTTCAGTACATGTACCGCGACCGCCGCAACAAGAAGCGCGAGATCCGTCGTCTGTGGATCACCCGCATCAACGCCGCGGCCCGCATCAACGGCCTGTCCTACTCGGTGTTCATGAACGGCCTGAAGAAGGCCGGCGTCGTGCTCGACCGCAAGGTGCTCGCCGACATGGCCGTGAACGACCCGAACGCCTTCGCCGCCCTGGTGGAAGTCGCCAAGAAGGCCGTTGCCTAGTTTGTTTCGTTCGAAAGAGCGCATAAGAAAAGGACCCTTCGGGGTCCTTTTTCGTTGGGGGAGTGCGAGCGGGAGCTAGGCGCTTTGGGCGACGAGCTTGAGCTCGATGCGGGCGAAGGCGTCGTCTAGCTCGCCTAAGGGCTCCTCTTTGATGCTCTTTTCCGATAGGCCCTCTTCCCCCATGAGCGTGCGGTAAAGATACAGATCCGCCGCCTCGCGCGGGGAGGCGGCGTTGGAGAGGACGGCCTCGATGCCCGCTTCGTCCAAAGCCGCGAGGCCTTCGGGGCTGAATTGGCGGGCTATGAGGGCGTCGACGCCCATCTGCTGCAGGATGGAGGCCCTCTCTCGTGGGGTGATCCCCATGTTCGGCACGTTGCTGCAGCCCGTGACGACGCCGCTTTGCGCGGTGTAGCAGGCAAAGCTCGAGCAGGTTGCAGCAGTCACGGCTATATCAAGTCCGTCGCAAGCGACAGCGATCTTCATGCAATATTCCCTTCCCCAGAAATACTTCCGATAAGATACCCGAACAATCCCTTCCCAGATGTGGAGTACGGCAAACGGAGGGTATCTTCCCGGCGAGCAGCCCGAACGTTGAACGGCTCGCCCGCTCGCGGGCGCAACGGGCCGCTGTGGCTCGGCCGCCATCGCCATGTTCCGGCAATGGTTGGCTTACGCACGACTCCGTAGGGGCCGACCTTGGTCGGCCCTCTCGACAATGGCGATACTTGCGACAAGGGGCGACCAAGGTCGCCCCCTACGGCAAGCTTATGACGTAGATGCTCTTAGCCGCGGCGCTTTCCGCCGCTGCGCTTGGCGGCGACGGCGGCGCGATGGGCGCGGCCGGGCCTGAAGTCGCCGGCGGGACGAGAGGAGCCGGTAGGGGAGCCCGCGCCCTTCTTCGGACGTCCGGAGCTGCCCTTAGCAGTGTTCTTCGGCTTCGGCGCCCCTTTCTTCGCATTGTGCGCGGTGCCGGCGCTCTTGCCGCCCTGCTTCTTGCGCGTGCCGCGCTGGCGCGACTCGGCGGCAGCCTGCTCGGCGCGCTCCTTCTCCTTGGCGCGGCGCTTCTCCTTCTTGGCGAGCTCGCGGGCGGCCGCTGCCAGCTCGGGGTCGCGGCGGGCGTTGGCCCGCGTGGCGCGCTCGGCCGCGGCTTCGGCGGCCTCTTCCAAGTTGAAGCCCGCGATCTCGATCTCGGGGATGTCTCGCTTGATGAGCTTCTCGATGGCCGCCAGCTCGTCTTTGTTCTCGGGGCTGACGAAGGTGATTGCGAAGCCCTCGGCCCCGGCGCGGCCCGTGCGGCCGATCCGGTGCACGTAGTCCTCGGCCTGGGTGGGCACGTCGTAGTTCACCACGTAGGACACCTCGTCGACGTCGATGCCGCGGGCCAGCACGTCGGTGGCCACGAGGATGTCGGTCTCGCCGGAGGCGAAGTTGTCCAGGGCGCGCTTGCGCTGGTTCTGGGAGCGGTCGGAATGGATGGCCTCGGCGTGGTAGCCGGCCCGCTTCAGCTTGCGGCAGGCGGCGTCGGCCCGATGGCGCGTGCGGGCAAAGACGATGACGCGCTTGTGCCCCCGCTCTTTCAGGAGCGCCGCCAGAAGGTCGGGCTTCAGGGTGTGGGGCACGTGCGCGATGTACTGCTCCACGGTGTCGGCCGTCTCGCCCTTCGCGGCGATCTGCACAATGGCCGGATCATTCAGCATGGCGTCCACCTGGTCGAGGACGCCCTTGTCGATGGTGGCCGAGAACAGAAGCGTCTGGCGGCTTTTCGGCGTCGCCTCCACGATACGGCGAACCGAGGGGAGAAATCCCATGTCGAGCATGCGGTCGGCCTCGTCCAGCACGAGCACTTGAACCTGCGAGAGGTCGACGGCCTTCTGGTTCATGAGGTCGATGAGGCGCCCCGGCGTGGCGATGAGCACGTCCACGCCGCGCGCGAGGCGGTCGATCTGCGGCTCGATTTTCACGCCGCCCACCACATTGGCGACGCGCAGGCCGCGGGTGCGGGCGATGGTTTGGCAGACTTCCTGAATCTGCATGGCCAGCTCTCGCGTGGGGGTGATGACGAGCATGGCCGGTGCCTTCTTGCGCTCGGCGCGGGCGAGGATGTCCAGGCTCGGCAGCGAGAAGGCGGCTGTTTTTCCCGTGCCGGTCTTGGCGGCGGCGATGATGTCGTGGCCCTCGAGGACGAGCGGGATGGCCTGGGCTTGAACGGGGGTCGGCTCGGTGTAGCCGAGATGATCGACGGCGGCAAGGACGGCGTCGGAAAGGCCGAGTTCGGCAAAGGCGGTCATGAAACTCTCTTTCGTGGTTCGGATCGTGACGGTAGCGGTTGGGGGTCCTAGCGGACGTGGGCCGGCTTCTTGCCCCAGTAGAAGTGCAGGAAGTGCTTGGCCCGCAGCTTCGCGTCCCGCGGCGGCTCGCGCCGGATGAGGGCGAAGGTGGCCCGGGCGATGTCCTCGGCGGCGTTGGGGCGCCGCAGGATGGAGGCGTTCATCAGCATGGCGTGGGCGCTCGCGGAGTGGTCGCTGATGTGGCGCAGGGTGTCCAAGAGCTCGCGAGGCGTGGTGGCGGCCATGGCGGCGCCGGCGGCGGTGAGCATGCGCACATTGGCCTTCTCCTGGCCGTAGGCGCGGCCCAAGAGGATCATGGGCGCATGGGCGCACAAGCACTCGGTCACCGTGAGGCCTCCCGGCTTGCAGATGACCACGTCGGCGCCCTCCATGAGCTCGGCCATGGCGTTCACGTAGCCGAGCACCGTGACGTTGGCCAGGCCGTATTCGGCCACCTGGCGCCGCAGCTCGCGCTCGTAGTCCTCGTCGGCCCCAGCGACGATCACCAGCTGCATCGAGGGCATCGCGTGCATGAAGGGGAGCATCTCCCCGATGGCGGCACGGAAGTGCACATAGGGTTGGGGGAGCTTCGCCCCGGCGAGCGCCAGCACCACCTGTTTGTCCTGCGGCAGTCCGAAAGCCTCGCGGGCTTTAGCGCGGTCGTAGGTTCGCGAGAAGGCGGGGCTGGCGGGGATGCCGGTGATGAGGATGCGGTCCTCGGGCACGCGCCGCGGGCGCAGCGTCTCGGCCATGGACTCGTTGGCGACGCAGAACAGGTCGGTGTGCAGATGGGGCCACAGTCCCTCGGCCTCGTAGTCGGTGGGCACGCAGACGATGGGAAAGCTCTGGCCCGTGATCATGCGAGCGCTCACGGCCACGTTGGCGGCGGTGATGTGGGTGGCGACGATGGCCGCCGGCCGCAGGCGGCGCACGTACTCGGTGAACTTCGGGTACATGAGGCGCGCCCAAATGGTGCCGCCGCCCCACAGAAGGCGCCCGGTGAGGGTGTAGCGCCAGGTGAGGTCGTAGAAGGGGCGCGTCCAGCCGGTGAACATGGAGGCGGTCTTGTCGCCGTCGAACACGATGCGCCCGAAATCGAGGATGTCAAGGACGCGCACTTCCGAGCGCGCTTCCAGCGAGTTGTCGTCCCCGGCAGCGCGGGCGGACTCGCCGGCCTCTTCCAGGGCCTCGGCGATGGCGTTGGCCGCCGAGCGATGGCCCGAGCCCACCGAGGCGTGCACCACTAAGATGAGCGGATGGGCGGCGGCCTCCTCGGCCGTGCGCTCCGGCGCGGCCAGCGCGCACGCGATGGCCTCGGCGGCCGTGGCGCCTTGGGCGCCCGCGGCGAGGGGGGAGGGCGAGGGCTCGGCCGGGACGGCGAGCGTCTGGGCGGGGGCGTCGGGGGCGATCGGAGCCGAGGGCTCCGTCGATTTCAGTGCAGGTGTGTTCATGGAAGCTATCATAGCCTATTTTCCCCGCATCGGCCCCGCGTCGGCGGCAAGCCCGCCAAGATGCCAGAAAATCCGCTTATGGGTCGCAGGGGCTTTTCGCCGATTCGGTCAAAGTTTTTCTCGGGGGATTTTCCGCACCCCCGCGTTCATTTAAGATAATGGACGCGGTCAACAATGGACAGGAGGTTTGTCTTCCCATGACCGATATAGCGACAGTTTCCAACGCTGAGGCCACGGCGTCTGCCGTCGAGGCGGCCCGGCGCGGCGAGGGGGTGGCCGTGCTCGTCCCGTGCTACAACGAGGCGCCCACCATCGCCAAAGTGGTCTCCGACTTCCGCGCGGCGCTGCCCGAGGCCACGATCTACGTCTACGACAACAACTCCACCGACGGCACCGCGGACATCGCCGCGGCGGCCGGCGCGGTGGTGCGCCGGGAGTCCCGCCAGGGCAAGGGCAACGTGGTGCGGAGCATGTTCCGCGACATCGACGCCGAGTACTACCTCATGGTCGACGGCGACGACACCTACCCGGCCGAGGCCGCCGGCGACCTCATCGCGCCCCTGGCGGCCGACGAGGCGGACATGACCGTGGGCGACCGCATCTCCAACGGCGCCTACGGCAAGGAGAACGAGCGGCCCTTCCACAACTTCGGCAACAACCTGGTGCGCCGGCTCATCAAGGTGATCTACGGCTACGCCTTCGAGGACGTCATGACCGGCTACCGCGCCTTCACCCGCGCCTTCGTGAAGACCATGCCCGTCATGAGCGGCGGCTTCCAGATAGAGACCGAGATCTCCATCTGGGCGGTGGACCGCCGCTGGCGGGTGGCCGACGTGCCCATCGACTACCGCGACCGGCCCGAGGGCTCGGAGTCGAAGCTGTCCACCTTCTCCGACGGCATGCTCGTGCTCGCGGCCATCGCGAGCCTGTTCCGCGACTACCGCCCCATGGCCTTCTTCGGCTGGCTCGGCCTGGTGCTCGCCGTGGTGGGGCTCTGCTTCGGGCTGCCCGTGGTGGCCGAGTACTTCGACACCGGCTACGTGGCGAAGCTGCCCTCGTCGGTGCTCGCCGTGGCGCTCATGATCGTGGCGGCGCTCTCCTGGACGGCCGGGCTCATCCTGGATACCGTGGCGAAGTCCCACCGACGCCAGTGGGAGATGAGCGTGTACCGGGTGATGGAGGCGGATGCCGAGCGCTAGGGCCGTCGCCGAGAAAAAGCGAACGACGTCCTTGCAAAGTGCGGTGCACTCTGCCATACTATGCAAGCTGTTTTAAGCGGTCCCCATAGTCTAACGGTTAGGACGCGGCCCTTTCAAGGCTGAAATACGGGTTCGATTCCCGTTGGGGGCACCACTTGAGAATCGCTGAACCCCGCTTGCGAGCGGGGTTTCTTTATGGAAGGCCTCAGGGAGAATACGATGGGAAAGCTCATCCAGCAGTTCATGAAGTTCGGCGTGGTGGGCGTTATCGCCTTCGTCATCGACTACGGTCTCATGGTGGCGCTCACAGAGCTGGCCGGCGTGAACTACCTCATCAGCGCCACGATCTCTTTCACGGTGTCGGTCGTCTTCAACTACCTGGCCTCCATGCGCTACGTGTTCACGCACAAGCAAGGGCTCTCGCGCCGGCGCGAGTTCATCATCTTCGTGGTACTCTCCGTCATCGGCCTGGGGGTGAATGATCTGCTCATGTGGCTCGGCGCGTCGGTACTGGGCGTGAGCTACCTCATCGTGAAGATCGTTGCCACGGCCATCGTCATGGTGTACAACTTCGTGACGCGCAAGATCTTCCTCGACGGCGACACCGGCGCCGTCCTCGAGTAGCGAACGGGCGACTCCTCCGTTTCGAAAACGAGTTGCGAACAGCGCGGCTTGGTGGGTGGGGGACACGGTACTCGGTGCTAGAATGAGGGAAATCGCAGGTCGGCGCTGGGTCGGCTGCTTGGTTAGGAGGCTAGTCGTGGTTCCTTCCATAGAAGAGGGGAGAATCGTCCTCATTGCGAACCCCGTGTCGAAGAGCGGGCGGGGGGCCGTGGCCGCCTCCGAGGCGGCGCGACTTCTGCGCGAGCGCGTGGGCCAGGAGCGCTTCGAGATGCTCACCACGGCCTGGGCCGGCCACGGGGAGTCGCTGGCTCGCGAGCTGGGCCCCGACGTGGGTTGCGTCATCGCGCTCGGCGGCGACGGCCTGGTGAACGAGGTGGTGAACGGCCTTATGGCCCGCGCCCCCGAGGATCGCCCCGCCCTGGCCGTCGTTCCCGTGGGCTCCGGCAATGATTACGCCGAGACGCTGGGCATGGCCTATTCCGTCCCCACTGCGGTCACCGAGATTCTGCGCTTCCAGACGACGCGGGCCGACGTGGGGCGCGTCAACGGCCGCTACTTCGCCGAGACGCTCTCCTTCGGACTGGACGCCGCCATCGCCCTGGATACCGTGGATCGCCGCCAGAAGTCCGGGCGCGCGGGCACCATGCTCTATTTGGAAAGCGCCGTCGACCAGCTGTTCCATCACTTGCGGGCGTTCTCTTTCAAGATGGACATCTTGGGGGCGGAGCCGGGCTGCGCCCCGCATCCGGAATGGGACGATGCCTATCTCGTGGCCGTGCAAGTGGGGCCCACCTACGGCGGCCACTTCCGCATCACGCCCAAGGCGTGCCTCGACGACGGGCTGCTCGACATCTGCTGGGCCACGCCGGAGCTTTCGCCCATGCGGGCGTTGGCGCTCCTTTTGCGCGCCCGGGGCGGCAAGCACACGGGCAACGACCACATTCACTTCCGGCGGGCGTCCTCCCTCGTGCTCGACTTCGAGGAGGAGCCGCCGGCCCAGATGGATGGGGAGCCCCTCTTCGGCACGCACTTTGTCATCGACTGCGTCCCCGACGCCCTCACGGTCGTGGTCGGACAGCGGTAGGGCAAAGAAAAAGCCCCGTCGGGCGGGGCTTGCGCGTTGAAGGTGGTGCCCTCGACAGGATTCGAACCTGCGGCACCTTGCTCCGGAGGCAAGTGCTCTATCCCCTGAGCTACGAGGGCACGAATTCAGGGTCCCGACAGGCGGGTGCTGCGCTATTATAGGGCAATTGCGCCGCCGCGGATGGCAAATCCGCAAAATACCCCTCAGATGGAACGAGAACGGAACAGGAGCCCCCAGTGATCGATACGTCCACCAGGAACGATAACGCCGCGTCCGACCGCTCCGTCGACACGGCGAAGGCTCAGGACGCGGCGGCCCCTGAGGTCGCGACGGCTCCCACTTCGGCCCCGTGCGCTTCGGGCGCGCCCGGCGAGGTGGTGCCCATCGAGCGCATGAGCTTCGGGTCGGCGGCCGTGGGGCACCTGTCTGACGGCAAGACTGTGTTCGTGGAAGGGGCCGTGCCGGGCGATGTCGTTCGCGTGGAGCTGACCGAGGAGAAGCCCCGCTTCGCCCGGGGGCATGTGGCCGAGATCGTCGAGGCCTCGCCCGACCGGGTGACGCCCCCGTGCGCGGCGGGGTGCGGGGGGTGCCCCTGGGCACCCCTTTCCTACGAGGCCCAGCTTATTGCCAAGCGGGCGAACGTGGTGGACGCCCTTGTGCGCACGGCCCATATGGACGCGTCGCGCGCCGAGGCCCTCGTCGCTGCCTGCGTGCCCTCGAAGCGTCAGTGGGGCTACCGCAACAAGCTGGAGCTGTCCTGCGGCGCCGACGGTGCCGGTCGCCTCATCTTGGGCATGCGTCCCGAAGGGGGCGCCGACGTCGTCTCGCTGGACGCATGCCCCTTGGCCCACCGGAACATCGAAGGTGCCCCCAAGGCGCTGCGGGGCGCGCTGCGCTACCTCTCCGGCGGCAGCGACTTGGGCCTGTTCCGCGTGGGGGTGCGCGGCAGCCTGCGCACCCGTGATGTGGAGATCGCCCTGTGGACGACCCCGGGCCCCTTCCCGCGGGCCGCGGCGGCCAAAACCCTCGCCAGCGCGCTGAAGAACACCTCCGTCGTCCGCGTCGTGGCCGATCCCGGGCGCGCGCGCAAGGTGAAGAAGGTGGAGGCCATCTCCGGTAAGGGCTGCTGGGAGGAGGAAGTGGCGGAAAGTCGCCTCCTTCTGAGCGCGCCCTCCTTCGCCCAGGTGAACACGGCTCAGGCCGAGAAGCTCGTCGAGCTGGTGCTCGCGGGTTTGGAAGTGGAGGCCGGCGACTACGTGGCCGACCTCTACGCCGGCGCCGGCACCTTCACGCTGCCGCTCGCCCGGGCCGGGGCCGAGGTGGTGGCCGTGGAGTCGGCGGGCAGCTCCGTGCGCGATCTGCGCCGCAACGCCGAACGCGCCGGCGCCGACATCGACATTATCGGCGGGGATGCCGCCCGGGAGCTTCCCGAGCTGGGGGAGTTGGACGCGCTCGTGGTGGATCCGCCACGCGCGGGGCTCGCCGAGGGGGTGGTGGCCTCCATCGCCGCCGCCTCGCCGCGGCGCGTGGCCTACGTCAGCTGCGACGCGTCCACCTGGGCCCGCGACGCGGCCCGTTTCGAGCAGGAGGGCTACCGTCTTATCCGCGTTACCCCCGTCGACCTCTTTCCGCAGACCTACCATGTGGAAGTGGTTAGCATTTTCGAGCGGTCCGGCTCCTAACCTGCTAGAATCATTCCCCGTATGCAATGAGACGCATTCGCGCCCGCAGCGCCCCCAAGCGCCGGCCGTCCGCGTCGCCGAGAACAAAGGAGGAGCCCCATGGCTCTCTACACCCCGGAATATCAGCCCACCGGCGAGGAGATCGCCGTCATCAACACTTCCAAGGGCCCCATCCGCGTGCAGCTGGCGGGCAATGACGCCCCCATCCACGTCGGCAACTTCGTGGAGCTGGCCCAGAAGGGCTTCTACGACGGCCTGAAGTTCCACCGCTACGTGCCCGGCTTCGTCATCCAGGGCGGCTGCCCCAACACCCGCGAGGCGACCCCCGAGCAGGTGGCCGCCGGCCGCGCCCCGGGCATGGCCCCCTTCGGCACCGGCAACCCGGGCTACTCCATCAAGGAGGAGTTCACCACCAACCCGAACAACTCCCATGAGGACGGCGCGCTCGCCATGGCCCGCTCCATGGATCCCAACTCCGCCGGATCGCAGTTCTACCTGTGCCTGGGCCCCCAGCACAACCTGGACTCCGGCTATACCGTGTTCGGCCAGACCATCGAGGGCAAAGACGTCATCGGCCAGCTGCGCGCCGGCGATGTCATCGAGTCCGTCGTCATCGAGAACGCCGCCGAGTAAGTACCGCCCCGCGAGAGGGGTCGGCGCCCGCTGTCCGAGCCGTCTCGCCCCACTGCCGCGCCGCCTTGGCGGCCACCCCGAATGTCGAGTGAAGGAAGTCTATGAACAACGAGTTATTCGATCGAGCAAATGAGCGCTACCGCCTGTGTGACTACCGCGGCGCGCTGATGGCTTTCACGGAATGCTTGCAGGACACGAACTTCCCGCTCACTCCCGGGGAAATGGGCCTTCTCTACCACCAGATCGGCAACTGTCTGGTGAAGCTGAAGAACCCGCGCGAGGCCATTCAGGCCTACAGCCAGGCCACGGCCGATACGGCCTACCGGGCGCTGGCGACGGTGGAGTGCAACCTCGGCATGGCCTACGCGTCGCTGCGCGACTACACGAACGCCATCAACTGCTTCGAGAAGTCGGTGGCCGACACGACCAACCCCACTCCCTACAAGTCCTACATGGGCATGGGCAACGCGCTCATGAAGCTCGGCAAGTCCGCCGAGGCCGGCGTGGCCTTCCGCGAGGCCGCTCTGGACGAGTCGAACCCCGACCCCACCAAGGCGCTTTTGAACCTGGGCGTCTGCTTCATGGCTCTGAACCGCCCGGCCGACGCCGTGGCCTCCTACGAGAGCGCCCTGCAGTTCGACATGCAGCCGGCCACGCGCAACAAGCTGCAGGCGAGCCTGGGGCAGGCCTACGTGGCCTGCGGCCAGATGGAGAAGGCGGTGCATGCCTTCGAGGAGGCCATCGCCGACAAGACGTACTACCTGTCCGATTCGGCCAGCGTCGACTACCAGCGCGCCGTGGGTGCCGTAGCCCAGGGAACCTCCGAGCAGAACCAGGCCACCCAGGTGCTGCAGCTGGCCGATATGTCGGGGCTCGACGTGGCCGCCGACGGCACGAGCGTCTACGACGAGGGCGCCTACGAGGGCGGCGACGTCTCCGAGGCCTTCTACTACGACGAGGGCACCTACGAGGCCGACCCGGCGAGCTTCCCCGGCTACGTGGGCGCCTACGAGAACGTCGACAACGACCGGTTCTTCACGGCCACCGACGCCGAGCTCGAGCAGTGGTCGCGCGGTTTGGCCAAGCAGGATCGCAAGCGCCGCAACGTGGGTTTGAAGATCCTGCTGTTCTTCGTCATCGTCATCGTGCTGGCCGCTGCGGCCGGCGTGTTCGCCTATACCCAGGGCTACGGCTACCCCACGGTGCAGACCGTGACCCAGGAGCTGTTCAGCGACCCGTCCGGTGCCGCTGACAAGGTGCTCTCCGCCGATGTGGACAAAGACGCCATCCCGGCCATGCTCGATCCGGTGGTGTCCGATTCCAACGTGACTATCGACGGCGTGAGCCGCTCCATGACCGAGTCCACGGTGTACGCCACGGCCAAGACCGAGGAGGGCGGGTCCGTGCAGTACCGCATCTCCATGGTGCGCGACGGCATCACGTGGAAGGTCAGCAACGTGGAGCTGTACTTCCCGAGCCAGGCCTAAAGCGCATCGGGCCCTTTTCCGATTTCAGCAACCCCGGCCCGCGCCTTGCGGGCCGTCTGCAAGCAAGACCCTCAAACGAAAGGATTTCCATGGCTATCCAGCAGACCTACTCCATGATCAAGCCCGACGGCGTGCGCAACGGGCACATCGGCGAGATCATCAACCGCTTCGAGCGCGCCGGCCTCACCATCGAGCGCATGGAGCTGGGCATGGTCACCCCCGAGCAGGCGAAGGCGAACTACGCCGAGCACGAGGGCAAGCCCTTCTACGACGGGCTGATCGCGTACATCACCTCCGGCCCCGTGGTGAAGATGGTCGTCTCCGGCGAGGGCGCCGTGGCCAAGTGCCGCTCGCTCATGGGCGCCACCAACCCGGCCGAGGCGGCCCCGGGCACCATCCGCGGCGATTTCGGCCTCATCATGGACGAGAACGTGATCCACGGCTCCGACAGCCCTGAGTCCGCCGAGCGCGAGATTGGCATCTTCTTCGCCTAAGCTGAGCCGACACTGCGAAGCCCCGATGCGCTGATGCTTGGCGCGTTGGGGCTTCTCGCTGACTTTGCCAATAATGTGAGTTGGCAATGATTCTATTGGAAAGCCCTGAGAGGGGCTTTTTTGCGTTTCCGTCTGGTTTTTCTGGGCCATCGGCCTGCGCGAGGGAGCGGGGCGGCGGAAGAGCCGTTACTATGGAAGGGAGACGGAACCGTTGCGCGAACCGTTGCGCGCAGGACGTAAGGAACAAAATCGCCTATGCTGTATCGCGTCATTGACGAGACGGAGATGCCGGCGCTCGTTGCCGCCTTCATGGAGCGCTACGAGGTGGTGGCGCCGGTCAAGCGGGGGAACAAGTACGTGTTCTCGGCCGTCGATTCCTTCGACGACATCGCGCTGGACTATCCCACGACCATCGCCTCTCCCAAGAAGTACCTCCTGCCGGCCAAAGAGACCCTCTTCGAGTTCGATGCCGAGCGAAACGAGGTGACCGACTACGCCGATGAGGTGCGCCCCCGGGTGCTCTTCGGCGTGCACGCCTGCGACATCAACGGCCTCGCGAATTTGAGCAGCGTCTTCAACGACCCGCGCTATCCCGATCCCTACTATGCGGCCCATGCCGCCGCCACGCTCATCGTCGGCGTCGCCTGCATGCCGTCGGCGAACTGCTTCTGCAACCTCATGGACGCCGAGGAGGCGCGGGCCGCCTACGATCTGTTCCTCACGAACATCGGCGGCCGCTACCTCGTCTCCATCGGCAGCGTCGTGGCGGCGAACATCTTAGAGGCGGCCTGCGACGTGCGCGAGGCCACCGACGAGGACCGCATCGCGTTTCGCGCCGTCACCCGCGCGCGCCAGGAGGCCTTCAACCGGGACATCCCCGATATCCAGGAGATCCCCATGCTCATGGACGCCTTCCACGAGGACGAGTTCTGGGAGGAGCTGGGCGGTCGCTGTCTCTCCTGCAACGCCTGCGCGAACGTGTGCCCCACCTGCTACTGCTTCGATATCCGCGACACGCTGGATCCGGGCGCGGCCACGGGGCGTCGCGAGCGCGTGTGGGACGCCTGCACCTCGCCGCAGTTCGCCATGGTGGCCGGCGGCCACAACTTCAGGCCCACGCCGGCCTCCCGCGTGCGGCACCGCATGTACCACAAGCTCAACGGCTTTCTGGCCAAGCACGATCGCAACCTCTGCGTGGGCTGCGGCCGCTGCGTTTCCGCCTGCAAAGTCGACATCAGCCCCATCGAGGTGCTGAAGTTCTTCGACCGAAAGGGGGCCTAAGAGCCATGGCGAACGACAACATCGTGGCCGTGCATCCCTTCCACGACGCCGGGCGCGAGGCCACCGGCGCCGAGCTCATGCACGCGAACCCCTATCGCCCGTGGCCGGCGCGCATCACCTCCATCACCGAGCTCACGCCCACCGAGAAGCTCTTCGAGTTCCGCTTCGTGGACGAGCGCATCCGCGAGGCCTTCCGCCAGGAGCCGGGGCAGTTCGTGGAGCTGTCCCTCTTCGGCGTGGGGGAGGCGCCCATCTCCATCTCCTCGTCGCCCACCAAGCAGGGTTTCATCGAGCTGTGCGTCCGCCGCACGGGACGCTTCACCGAGCGGCTGCACCAGATGCAGTGCGGCGAGATCGTCGGCATCCGCGGGCCCTTCGGCCGCGGGTTCCCCATCGACGAGATGCGCGGCCACGACGTGCTTTTGGTGGCGGGCGGCTTGGGCATCGCGCCTCTGCGCTCGCTCATCAACAACATCCACGACGAGCGCAGCGAGTTCGGAAAGGTCACGATCATCTACGGTTCCAAAAATCCCTCCGAGGTCATGTTCCGCAACCAGTTCGAGATGTGGAAGCACCGCAAGGATTTCGAGCTGCACCTGACCGTGGATCATCCCGACGATACGTGGGATGGGGAAGTGGGGCTGGTCACCAAGCCGTTCGAGCACTTGGAGATCGACCCGACGAACACCTTCGGCGCCCTTTGCGGGCCGCCGATCATGTACCGGTTCGTCGTGCAGGAGATGCGCAAGAAGGACATCCCCTACGATCGTATCTACATGAGCTTCGAGCGCCACATGAAGTGCGGCGTGGGCAAGTGCGGGCACTGCCAGGTGGGCCATCAGTACTGCTGTATCGACGGGCCCGTCTTCAACTATTGGGAAGCCAAGAACATTCAGGGGTCGATGTAAATGAGCGAGAACCTGTCACCGACCGCCGAGCGCCGTGCTCCCCGCGTGGTCGTAATCGGTTTGGCCAGCTGCTTCGGCTGCCAGATCAACATCACGAACATCGAGCGCCACCTCATGGACGTGCTCGGCCAGATCGATCTGGGATACTGGCAGCTGACAAGCTCGGTGCCGATGCCCGACGAGTTCGACGTGGCCGTCATCGAGGGGGCCGTCACCACCGAGGAGGCGGCCGAGACGGTACGCCGCGCCCGCGAGCGCGCGGGGAGCGTGATCGCCATCGGATCGTGCGCCGTCACCGGCGGCATTCCCGGCATGGCCTCGGGCGATCTGGCGGGTCATGTGGAGGCCGTCTACGGCGATGCGGCGCCCGATGCCTGCGGCGACCTGTTGGCGCCGCGGCCCGTGTCGGACGTGATCGACGTGGACGCAGAGGTGCGCTGCTGCCCGATTGACCCCTTCGAGTTCGTGCGCGTGCTCGACGGCGTTCTCTATGGAAGCAACCGGCTGCCGGCCACCTCGGCTTTGTGCGGCGAGTGCTCCCGCAACGAGAAGGGGTGCTTCTACAAGCAGGGCGTTATGTGCCTGGGACTCGTGACCCGGGCCGGCTGCGGGGCGAAGTGCCCGGCGCTGGGCCGTCCCTGCAACGGCTGCGCGGGGCTCTCTCCCGATTCCAACGTGGAGGCCGCCCGCTACGTCGTGGGAAAGCGCGGCCTTGAGGTCGCGCGCCTCAACGACGCCCTGGAGATGTTCAACGCCGTGGCGATAAACGCCGCACAAGGGGAGGAGTAACCTCATGGCCGCCACCGAGATTTCCGTCGACCACATTGCCCGCGTCGAGGGCCACGGCGACATCCGCCTCGTTATCGAGGACGGCCAGGTCACGACCTGCGAGATGGCCGTGGTGGAGCCGGCGCGCCTGTTCGAATCCATGGTGCGGGGCCGCTCCTTCGAAGAGGTGCCCTACATCGCTTCCCGCGTCTGCGGCATCTGCTCGTCGAGCCACGTCGTCACCGACCTGCGCGCCATCGAGCAGGTCTTCGGTGTGGAAGTGACCGACCGCACCGAGGCCCTGCGGGAGCTTCTGCTCTACGGCTCCTACCTGCAGAACCACGGCACGCACCTGTTCGTGTTCGCCGCCCCGGACTTCTTGGGCCACAAGTCGGTGTTCCCGTTGGTCGAGGGCAACCCGGAGCTCTTCGAAAAGGCATTGGGGCTGAAGGCGCTGGGCAACGAGCTGTGCACCCTGGTGGGCGGCCGGTCCATCCATCCCATCACGGCGGTGGTGGGCGGATTCACCCACGAGGTCTCTGCCGACGAGTACCTGCATCTGGCCGAGGCCATGGACGCCACGCGCGAGTTCGCCTTAGCCAGCGTCGATCTGTTCCGCGATTTCGACACCGTGGACGTGCAGACGGAGGGCGACCTGCTCGCCATGGTGGCGCCTGATGCTTACCCGGTGTGCACCTCCGACACCCTGCGCTTTGTTCGCGCTGGCTACGACTTCAGCGCCCAGGACGTGGAAGAGGAGATCGAGGAGTACCCGGTGGGGCATTCCGCCGCCTTCCTCGCTCGGGCCCGTCGCACGGGGCGCCCCTACATGACGGCGGCGCTCGCCCGCGTGAATGCCAGCTGGGACGCGCTTTCCAAGGACGCCCGCTACGCCGCCGCCAAGGCGGGACTGCGGCCCCCGGAGTACAACCCCTTCGCCAACAACATCGCCCAGGCGGTGGAGCTGGTGGACGTGCTCGACCGCTGCGCCGCGCTCTGCCGTCGTTTGGCCGCCGACGAGTTCGAGGGCTCAAGCGCGCCGGTTCCCTTCGAGGTGCGCGCCGGTCGCGGCGTGGGCTTCACCGAGGCCCCGCGCGGAGCGCTGTTCCATATCCTGGACATCGACGGCGACGGCCGCATCGAGCGCGCCTCCATCATGACGCCCACGGCCCAGAACATCGCGAACCTGGAAGCGGACATGCGCCAGCTCGCCGAGAAGATGGTCGCCGGGGGCTACGACGCCGACCTCATCACCCTGGAAGTGGAGAAGCTCGTCCGCGCCTACGATCCCTGCCTCTCCTGCAGCGTGCACTAGCCTACCTATGGAGTTTCTACGCCATACAGGCCCGTGTGATAAAATCTAAGGCTGACTGTAACCTATACGTATCCGAAGGGTTTGCCTGTATGTCATTCCTTGATTGGTTTTCGGGCCTGACCGGCCAGATGTCCGCGGACATGGCCATCGATCTGGGCACTGCTAATACCCTTGTCGCTATTACGGGGGAGGGCATCGTCATCAACGAGCCCTCCGTTGTCGCCATAGAAAAGTCCACTCAGCGCGTGCTGGCCGTCGGCCACGAGGCCAAGAATATGATCAACCACACGCCGGACGCGTTCTCCGCCGAGCATCCGCTCAAAGACGGCGTCATCGCCGACTACGATGTGACCGAGGCCATGATCTCGGCCTTCATCAACAAGGCGGCCGAGCGCAAGTACCCCTGGCAGCCCAAGCCCCGCATCGTCGTGTGCATCCCCTGCGGCGCCACCTCGGTGGAGAAGCGCGCCGTGTTCGAAGCCACCATTCAGGCGGGCGCCCGCCAGGCCTACCTCATCGAGGAGCCCATGGCCGCCGCGATGGGCGCCGATCTGCCCGTGACCGAGCCGACCGGTTCCATGGTGGTCGATATCGGCGGTGGCACCACCGAGGTGGCCGTCATCTCGCTCGGCGGCATCGTGACATCCTCCAGCCTGCGTTTGGCCGGCAACCGGCTCGACGAGGCCATCGCCATGCACCTGCGCGATTTGCTCGGCATCAAGATCGGCGAGCGCACGGCCGAGGTCATCAAGATCAAGATCGGCTCCATCCTGCCCTTCGAGGACGGACGCGAGCGCGACATGATCATCTCCGGCCAGGACGTCTACACCGAGCAGCCCAAGGAGGTCACCATCCAGTCCGAGGACGTGCGCGCGGCGCTTCAGGCCCCCATCGAGGAGATGGTGCTGCACATCAAGGACACCTTCAAGAAGACCAACCCGGACCTGGCCAGCGACATCATCCAGAACGGCATCCTGCTCACGGGCGGCGGCGGCCTGCTCTCGGGCCTCGACCGCTACCTCACCGACAAGCTTGAGATCCCCGTGTGGGTGTCCGAGACGGCGCTGACCAACGTGGTGTCGGGCTGCCTGAAGGTGCTCGAGACGCCGACGGCCCTCAAGCAGACGCTCATGCGCTCGAAGTAGGTCATTCGCTTCCTATGGCTCTCAACTTTCAGCAACACGAACCGGCCTCCACGGGCCGGCTCTCGCTCATTATCGCGCTGGCGGTCTCGCTGGTGTGCATCGGCCTGTACCAGGCCGAAGGTGCCACCGGCCCCTTGCATTCCCTTCAGTCCGCCGTGGAAGGCGCCATGGTGCCCCTGCAGCGGGCGAGCGCGCCTCTGACCGAGGCCGTGGACGACGCCGGCGCCGCGGCGGCCGAGGGCGGCGTCACCGAGGAGACCTACGCGACGTTGCGCCAGCAGAACGAGCAGCTCGTGCAGCAGCTGGCCGCCGCCGAGGAGCAGCGTCTCGAGAACGAGCGGCTGCGCGGCCTTCTGAACCTGCGCGACACTTACGAGATCACCGGCGTGTCCGGCCGCGTCATCGGGCGGACCACCGACGCGTGGAACCAGACGGTGACCCTGGACGTCGGATCGAGCTCCGGCGTGGAAACGGGGCTCACCGTGCTCGGCCCCACAGGCGTCGTGGGCCAGGTCATCTCCGTGGACGGCGGCTCGTGCCGGGTGCGCCTGCTCACCGATCCGCAGTCCGGGGCGGCCGCCATGGTGCAGTCGAGCCGGGCCGAGGGCATCGTGCGCGGCTCCATGGACGGCCTGCTGTATCTGGAGAACATCGGCGCGGATGTGAACGTGCAGGTGGGTGACGTGGTTCTCACGAGCGGCCTGGGCGGCAGCTACACCCGGGGCCTCATCATCGGCACGGTGGTGCGCGTCGAGGGCAGTGCCGGCAGCGACACCCGCAAGATCGTCGTGGCCCCCAACGACACCGTGAGCCTCATGGAAGAGGCGCTTGTGGTGTTCTCCGCGGCCGACGATGCCGCCGACCGTTCCGTGACGGCGCCCACGAGCGCCGACGGCGGCGAGGGGGCGTCCGGCTCCGACTCGGGCGACGGCGACGGCAACGATACCGGCGGCGGTGACGACAGCGGCAGCGGCGACGGCTCCGGCGACGATGCGGGCCGCTCCGACGGCACCGAAGGAGGCGAGGCCGCATGATGGAACTTTCCCGCGAGACGGTGGCGGGCGTCATTGGCGCCGTCATCGCCGTGCTTCTGCAGATAACCGTGGCGCCCGCCATCACGCTGTTCGAGGCCGTGCCCAATTTCATCGTGGCCTTCTGCGTCGTGCGCGCCGTGGCCACGCCGGCCGCGTCCGGGTCGGTCATGCCGCTGGTCCTGGGCCTTCTCTTCGACCTCATGGGCGGCGGTCCTGTGGGAGGGATGGCCTTTGTGCTCGTGCTGGTAACGTTTCTGGCCTCACGGCTGTTCATGGCGCTCAACAACGATACCCTGTTCATGCCGGTGGCCATCATGCTGGCGTGCATCATGCTCGTCGAGGTGATGTACGGGCTCATCGTCGTGGTCTGCGGCGCCGACGTGCCCTTGGGGGAGGCCTTCCTCTATCGCACGCTGCCCTGCATGCTCTACGACTGCGTCATCGGCCTTTTGCTGTATCCGATCGCCGCGCGGTTGATGGTCGATCGCCCGCGCGTCCAACCCGGGACGCCGGTCCTTCGCTAGGAAGGGGGAGCCGTGCTCGTAGCTATCATCGTCGCCGTTCTGGCGGCGGTCATCGTCATTGTAGCCGTGGCGGCGGCGCTCGCCCTGCGCGCCCGCAAGGAGACGCCGTCGGTCGGCCGTGCCAAGGGAGTCTCGGAGCTTTCCACTGTGGGCGTGGGAAGCTCGCCCTTCGAGCGCCGTTCCAAGGCCCAGGCCGCCCGCGAGGGCGATGTGACCGTGTCCAGCTCCGAACCCGGGGCCGCGTCTAAGAAGCCCTCTGACGAGCTGGGACGCCGCTTTGCGGGTCTGGCGGCGGCGGCCGTGGCCATCTTTGGCGCCCTGTCGGCGAAGCTGTGGTCCATGCAGATCGCGGGATCTGAGGCCTACGCCCAGGCGGCGGAGGAGAACCTGTACACCACGGTGAAGACGCCCGCCCCCCGTGGCTGCATCTACGACACCAACGGCGAGGCTTTGGTGGTGAACCGCCCGAGCCAGACCGTCGTGGCCGACCCGGAGGTGGCCGACAACCGCGATGTCGTGCGGCGGCTCTCCACGGTGCTGGGGCTTCCCGCCAACGTGGTGCTCCAGCGCATCAACGATGCCGCCGCCGGCGCCCAGAGCCTGCGCGTGGTGGGGGAGGACGTCCGCCTGCGCGACGTCGCTTTCATCGCCGAGCACGCCGACGCCTTCCCCGGCATCACCGTGGAGGAGCGGTCCCAGCGCGAGTACCCGTACGGGGCGCTCGCGGCCCATGTGCTCGGCTACACGTCCATGGCGACTCCCGAGTCTCTGGAGAACCAGGCTGCCGGCCGCGACGTGCTCGCCATCGACAC
>CABSMC010000026.1 GCA_902478715.1 uncultured Adlercreutzia sp. | reverse complement strand
CGGCAGCCGTTGTTCTTGTCCCAGGCCAGGCACCATTCACGAATGAGCACGGCCTTGCCGATGATGGTGGTTTCGGCGGTCGCGTCGGCGGGCAGCGCCAGCGCCTCGGTGGGGCAGGCCGCCACGCACAGCGGCACGTCGTCGTTCTCATCGGCGCAGAAGTCGCACCAGCCGTCGTTGAAGTTCGTTGTGGGGGTGCGCACGGAGACGATGCCGTCCTCGATGTGGGCCGGCCGCAGCGCGCCACGCGGGCAGGCTTCCACGCAGCGCTCGCAGCGAATGCACGACGCCACAAGCCGGTTCTCGTCCTGTCCTCCGGGCGGCCGCACCTGCGCCTCCGCGGGCACCAGCTTCAAGCCGCCCATGGCCAGAAGCACGCCGGCTCCTCCCACGCCCAGGGCGAAGGTGCGCCGGGACATGCCCGCGCCTTCTCGTTTCTTCTCGTCTCTCATGTCTTCTCCTCTACTTAGAGGGCCGGCGCGACGGGCGCGACCGGCCCGAACGCTAGTCCTCCGCGAGCAGCTCTTCCAGCACCTCGCGGTCGGTCTCTAAAAAGCCCTCCGTGAGGAAGGCGAGTCCCCGGTAGAAATCGGTCTTGGCAAACTTCTTCACCTCGGCGGTGAGCAGCGGCGCCCAGCTGGCCAGGTGCACATCGAGGAAGTTGTATTGCGTGCGCACCCATGACGCGGCTGTGTCGGTATCGCCCTGACAGAGCGCCTCTGCGGTGCGGTCGGAGAGAATCTGCAGGTACTCCAGCTCCAGGGCGATGTGATCCTCGCCCTCCTTCCAGCTCTCCTGCTTGGAAAGCCCGGCGGCGCGGTACAGCGCGAGCACCTCGTCGCGGGCGCTCTGCATGAGCAGGCGCTTCTCGCTGGAGTACACGCTTTCGAAGGGATAGGCCGCCGCGTGGCCCGAATAGCCGTGGCCGAAGAAGGTACGCATGTAGTCGGCGGCCAGCTCGGTCAAGGTGTTCTCCCAGATGCCGGACAGGTAAGTGGCGATGATGCGGTTGCCTTCGTCGCCGGCATCGGTGCCGGTCTCGACAGGCCATAGCGTGTCATGCAGCTCGTCAAGCAGCTCGGCGTCCACTTCCTTGGCGTACAGCCGCGAGAGCAGCCCGTAGGTGGCGCTGCGGTGCTTGAACAGCTCGATCAGCTCGGACGGCGCGAGAGCCGTCTCTTCCAGAATTTCCTCAGTCATGGCTCCTCCTTACCAGTTCACGCCATCGGTGAGAGTGGGTACATTGGCGCACGTCACGTCGTCAACGGCTGGCACTTCGTAGTCGTCGATCACCTCGGCCAGCGCGCCGGCCAGCGCCGCGCGGCCCGCATCGGTGGCGCGCCAGGCGCCGTCGGCCCAAACGAAGGCGCCGGCGCGCTCCAGGCTTTCCACGAAATGCTGCACGTAGAAGCGACGGTTCTCGGCGATGGCCGGATCGGTGTCGACGGCCACGGACATGAGCCCCATGGACGTGCCCTCTTCGGTGTCGGCCATGAGCAGAATGCGCTTGTACACGGGGAGGAACTCGGGCTCTTTGGCGAAGAGGCGCTCGATGCGCGCGGCGGGATCGTCCTCGGCGAGCACCGTGGCGCCCGCTTCGGTGGTCTGCCAGTACACCGGTGGCGGGGTAGTGGGGCGCCAGAAGGCGCGGCCGTCCACTTCCACCATCTCGGGTGCTCGCACCTCGTCGGTGTAGGGCTCGCCGGCATCGGTTACGCGCGCAAGACCGCCGGCCACTTCCAGCATGGTGCAGAAGTTGGAAGGCGTGTACACGGAGAACTTCCGCCCGCTGATGCGCTCGACGGTTTCCTTCATGGCACTGGTTGCCATCGGTGTCTCGCAGGCGGCCAGGATGCCCAGCAGCGTGGCGCGGTGCGGGCGCATCTGGGACAGAAGCTCGCGGGTTCGCTCCTCGGCGGGGCGGGCGGCATAGGTGGGATCGTCGGTGCGCACCGAGTTCTCGATGACGGGCACGCGATCGGGGTCGGGGGGCAGAAACTCGGTGCGCCCTTCCACGTTGGGCAGAAAGATCTCAGAGGAATCCAGCTCGGCGGGCTCGTTGCTGACGGCCCAGGTGTCCAGAGTCGGATCGAAGCTGAAGTTGAACGCGGACAAATCCGGTGTGCTCACGGGAGCTCCTTTCTAGTTCAGGCCGGCATCGCGCAGAAAGCGCTGGCTGCCGACAGTGGTTGGCCGTGCCGCTCCCATCTCGCTGATGAAGCGGGTGGGGGTCAGGCAGGCGAGGGAGATACCGTCGCGGGTGATCGTGCGGCGATAGGGCAGGCGAATCTGATCGGCTAGGGCAACGTCCGCCTGGGCGAAATAGGAGAGCACCACATGGGGCCGATCATCGGCGACAAGGTGGGCGAAGGCGGCGCGCTGCTCTTGTTGGACTGCGCGACTGGCCTCGTCGTCGCCCGTGGCCGCCGCCGTGGGCATAAGGCCCTCGGTGCAGCCGACGACGAACAGCCACTCAACGTTTCTCTCCGGGGTGCGGAAGTCGAAGATGACGGCGGCGCTGCCGCTCGGCACTTCGCCGGCCTCTGCGATGCTGGCGCGCACGCCCATGACCTTGCAGGCCTGGGCCAGCTGTACGGCCCAGGTGCGGTTCGGCACAGCGAAGCCGATTTGATGGGGCAGCACGGCGTGATCGCGCAGTAGCACGGCGGCTCCTGCGGCAATGCCGCGCACCTCATCGGCGGGGCTTTCCCACTTCACGAGGGCGTGCACGCCGCGTATCTCTTGGGGCTGCCGGGCCGCTGCGGGCGCGCCGTTGCGCGAGGCGGCCAGGTTGGCAGAAGCGTTCTCGGGTGCCATGGGCATCTCCACTAGTCGACGAAAGCCGCTGCGACGGAATCGTAGGTGCGTGTTGCGCCATCGGCCCCAATGACGGCCCACAGGGTGTAATCGACGGGGAAGTCGAAGGGCTCTTCCTCTTCTTCCTCTTCGCGCTGGGGACGCGGCAGTGCCTCGGAGTCGGTGGGAGGCACGGCGGTGTTCTCGTAGCTCTTGGCGATGACGTCCTCGGCGAGAAGTTCCTCGCGGGTCTTCTCCGGCGCGGGCTCGGCCGCCTCGTCGGCAACGTCGCCAGCCGACGCATCCTCGTCGGTGTCGGGCTCTTCCAAAACCTCGGGATGCTCGGCTGCCCAGGCCTCCCAGGCGGCGTCGCGCTGGGCGTTCCATGATTCGGCGCAAGGCAGCTCCACGCGCACGGCCTCGGCGAAGGTGCCGTTGTTGCGCAGGTCGCGAGCGGCGGTGACCAGTTCGGCTACGGCCTCGTCGACATCTCCCGCGCCTTGGGGCCGCACGGCGACGGTGAAGGCTCCGGCGCCCAGTTCGATATCCAAGGTGTCGAAGTGCACTTCCGGATAGCTGATCTTGCGCTGGCGATCGTTGAACACTTTCATGTTGTTGCCGATCTTGCGCAGCATATTACCGATCCAGGGCCCCACGATGGTCTCCCACCGCTCGTCGGCGCCTTCGTCGGCAGAGTTCAGATAAGAGTAGGTGCCCATGTTCACGATGAGACGCGCCGTATTGCGCGCGGGGGCGTCCTCCGCGCTTTCGCACGCATGGGTGTGAATAACGGGCGTGCCAATATGGGCGTAGCTCCGATTGATTTCGAGGATGGTCTGCTCGGCGGCGACGCGCTCATCCAAATCGAGCACGAGCGTCAGCGACGGTCTTAGCAGTGCCATGTTCCCTCCTTTTCTCTCGATTCCCCAATACGCCGAGAAGTTTAGGAGGGCTTTCATAGCCAGAATAATATGGCTCCTATGATTTCGCCTATGAAATGGCCTTTATGATGACGAAAACGCCAAGGGGACTGCGCCTGGCAGCCTTTGTTCCGCCGCAGTTGGGACAAGGGTTGCGGGTCGCGGTTCCGGTCGACACGCATCGAGGACACAAGGGGGAATCATGGCGAGCATCGACACTATGCTGGGACTCATCGGGAAGCTGGAAAGCCCGTACATCACCGTGCATCAAGAGCGCTGTGCGCTGGTGCGCAACCGTCACGCCGACTGCTTGCGCTGCGCCGAGTCCTGCGCGTCGGGCTGTATTTCCTACGACGGCGAGGCGCTCACCGTGTCGCCCGAGAAGTGCATCGGCTGCGGCACCTGCGCCACGGTGTGCCCCACCTGCGCCCTGGAGGCCCACCACCCGAGCGACGCGGCCCTCACGGCGGCGGCCCGCGCATCGCGCGCGGCCAACGAGGGTGTGGCCTATCTCGGTTGCGGCGAGCTTTTGGAGCGGGCGCGCGGCCGCTACAATGAAGAGAAGATCGCGCGTGTGGAATGTCTCGGCCGCGTGGACGAGGCGCTTCTGGCCGATCTTGCCGTGGAAGGCGCGCGCGAGGCGGTGCTCATCCACGGCGACTGCGAGCGCTGCGAGCACAAGAGAGGTCGCGCGTGCGCCGAGGCGGTGGTGGAAACCGCTGAGAAGCTGCTGGAAATTTGGGGCTCGCCCATGACCGTGCGCTTCTCGGGCAAGCTGCCGGCCTCGGCCAAGAAGATGGCCGATCACGACAGCGCCCGTCGCGCCGTGCTCGCGGAAAGCGCCGCGTTGGCAGCCCGTGCCGGGGCAGTCGTAGCGGAAACGGCGGTGGCCGAGGTGCTGGGCGACGCCGGCAACGCGAACGCTGGGGCCGCGCCGGCGGCCGATGCTCGCGATGTGAGCCGCTACCTTAAAGTAATGGACGACGGCACCCTGCCGCATTTCATCCCCGACCGTCGCGAGCGCCTGCTCGACAGCCTGGCGGCTTTGGGCGAGCCGGAGGACGTCATGGTGGACACGCGCCTGTGGGGCCACGTCGTCATCGACACCGATGCGTGCGCCTCCTGCCAGATGTGCGCCGTGTTCTGCCCCACCGGCGCCCTGGCGAAGTTCACCGACGCCGACGGCACCTTCGGCGTGGAGCACCGCCCGAGCGACTGCGTGAAATGCCGCAGCTGCGAGGCTATCTGCCCCGAGCGCGCCATCGAAATCTCTGAGGAGGTCTTCGCCGTGGATCTCATGGGCGGCATCACCGACCGCTACGTCATGCGCCCCCGCGCCGTGCAGCACGACACCCCCCACACCATCTGGCACAAAGCCCAAACCATGATGAAAACCGACCAAGTCTACGAGCGCTAATCCACCACCATGGATTCCACCAGATCGATGAGCTCGTGCTGGGAATGCACGTCCAGCTTGCGGTAAATGTGGCGCATGTGGGTGTTGGCCGTGCCGGCGGAGATGTAAAGCGCCTCCTGGATGGCGGCAGAATTGCGGCCCTTCGCTAGCAGGAACAGCACCTCGGTTTCCTTGCGCGACAGCAAGAAGGTGTCGGCCACGGCGGCGCACTTGCGCTTGAAGCGTCCGGCCTTCTGCTCGGGAGATTCTTGGGCGGCGGGAATCGATCCTTCCGGAATCGCGTTCGGCGCAGAAGAAACAGTTGGTTTATCGGATGGCATGGGAGCGATAGCTTCTTCGATTGAGGGCTCGCTGGCGGCGCCTTCCCCGCTCATCAGCTCTTCCAAGTCGGTCTGGTCATCCAGCAGAGGGCAGAAGCGCCCGCGGATGAGCGTGCTGCGCATCTCGGCGCCGTTGGGCAGCGTTGCAACGCCGAGGGTCAGCGCGATGAGCCCGACCAAAGCCAGCATCATCGGTTCGGCCGACACCGCTTCCAAAAGACCGCCTGGTTGCAGCATGAGGAAACCGGCGAGGGAGCCGGCGGACAGAAGGCCGTGGCCGAAGCCGAAGGTGGTAAAGGCGCTCACACGGTAGCTCTGGGCGATGTCGGCGTACATGACCCACAGGCACGCTTCCAGCATGAAGTAGGAGCCGAACAGGGCGAAGCAGCGGAAGGTTCCGTCGGTGCCATAGGGGGTGCACAGCGTCACGAGCAGTACGGCGATGAGCGGCACGAGCACGCGGAAGGCGAAGTTGCGCGACTTGCGCAGCGTGAGCATGGCCATGATGAGGGCCGCACAAGCGAACAGGCTCGCCGCGAACACCGAGAAGGAGAAGGCGCTTTCCGCACCGCCCGCGGCCAGAAGCACGTCCAGCAGCGGCCCGGTGAGCGCGCAGCAGCGCAGGATGCCCAAAAGCACGCCGAAGATGATCGAGGGAACACCCAAGCGCGCTGCGAAGGAAGCGGTGCGCACGGGCATCGTCAGGAAGGCGAACTCCAGCTTGTCCACCAGATCGGCGGAGCACTTGTTCAGGCAGAGCAGCTCCGCGAAGGGCAATACCAGACAGAGGAGGGCGCCGACGGGCGCAACGACCGAGCTCACGATAAGCGTCAAGGCGAACACAAGGGCGCTGACTACGATGGAAAGCGCCGTGCACAGGGCAATCGTGGGCAGGTCGCATACGCTGAAGGAAACGCCGAAGCTCATGAGCAGCATAGCCGAGCCCACGCCGCTCGTTATGCCTGCCGCCACGAAGAGAAGTGCGGCCAAAGGCCCCGTCGGCACCGCGTTCCCCGCCATGCACAAAAGCGTCGCGCAGGCCACGAGACCTGCCGCAATCACGCGGTTGCGGCGGATGTGCTCGGGCGTGTCGAAGAGCTGGCGAGCCTGCTTCAGAAACACGGCATACAGCAGTAAAGCCACGGCGTGGAAGATGCCGGAGGTGACGGAGAGCAGCAGCTGCATGGAATCCGCTTCGGGGAAGAGGATGTATTGCCCGTTGAACATGAAGAGATAGACCCAGGCCCAATGCAACCCGAATCCCACGATAAGCGCCGGCGATACTTTCCCCGGCGCTCCGGTCTCCTCCTCGCGGTATTCCACTTCAACTTTGATATGCGGCAGCTTCATGGTTCCCCTATTCCAGCTCAGTGCACGACAAAGCGGCCGGCGTGGCGGCCCCTTGCTTTTCGTTCATGTAGCTGCTCCCCCGTATGTCCGCAGCAGAATTACGTCCTGCGATGATAACACAGAGTCAGCGGCAGACGTGAAAAATCGCGCGGACGCGGGGCTGTCTTGGAAAATCCCCAGGTCATTTCCTCTCATATGACCCCCTTCTCCCAGAATAATAGTCCCAAATCATAAGCCTCCTATGAAGGGGGACGATGGGCGCCTCCGTAGAATTGCGCCCGTAAGGCACCGTCCTGTCAGCGTCCCGGGGAAACCGGCGAAGGCGCGGAGGTGGCGGGCGCAACGCACAGCGCCAGCCTTCCGCCCCGTCGGGGGACAAGCCGCTTGCTTTGTCGGTGCAAGAGAGAAACGGCAAAGGATGTAGAAAAGAGAGAGGTGGGATTTTATGGCACAGCTAACCATGTCGCGTCGCAACTTCATGAAGACGATGGCTATCACCGGTGCGGCTGCAGCAGTAAGTTCCTCGGCGGTCGCGCCCATGCGAGCTCTCGCCGAAGATGCCAACGCAACCGCTGGCGAGCTGAAGCACGTGCGCACGTGCTGCCGTGCTTGCGGCAAGGTGGAGTGCGGCGTCTGGGTGACGGTGCAGGACGGCAAGGCCATCAAGGTCGAAGGCGACGAGTCGGCGCCCCAGAGCCGCGGCCATTGCTGCGCGAAGTCGCAGTCTTCCATGCACGCGGCCTATCATCCCGATCGTCTGCGCTACCCCGTGAAGCGCACGAACCCCAAGGGCTCGGACGATCCCGGTTGGGTGCGCATCACGCTGGACGAGGCGTTCGAGCTGTCGGGCCAGGGCCTGGGCGAGGTCGTCGACAAGTACGGCGGACAGTCCATCTTCGTTATGTGCGGCACGTCGCGCGTGTGGTCGCTCGGTCCCTACCAGGGCATGAAGCAGCTGTTCGGCACGCCGAACGCGCACTTGGCCTACCAGGTCTGCAAGGGCCCGCGTCACTGGGCCGGCATCATGACCGACGAGATGGGCTCCCCCTGGATGGAAGTGGAGGCCGAGCCGAAGGTGTACCTGCAGTGGGGCACCGCGGTGGAGTACTCCAACTACGACACCACCAACCGCACCATTTCGGACGTGGCCCCGCACGCGACGGCGCACATCTGCGTCGATCCGCGCGTGACGCCGCTTTCCAAGGAAGCCGACATCTGGCTGCCGCTGCGTCCCGGCACCGACGGCGCGCTGGCGCTCGGCTGGTTCAACTGGATCATCGAGAACGAGGCCTACGACGACACCATGGTGCGCCGCTGGTCCAACGCTCCGTTCCTCTTCTGCGACGACAAGCCCTGGAAGACCGAGGGCTGGCTTGTGGAGGGCAACGGCGGCATCAACATGCGCACGAAGCTCATTACCGAGGCCGACATCATCGAGGGCGGCAAGTACCAGCGCTTCATGGTGTGGGACGAGAACAACAACCGCCTGACCTACTGGGATGCCGAAGAGGGCAAGTGGGAAGGCGAGATGCACAAGATCCCGACCACGGGCTCCTTCATCGAGCATCCGCTCGAGGGCCTCGTGGCTCCCGGCTGGCTGCCCGACCCGTCGGTGTGGTGCGATCCGGCCGACGCCAAGTTCGACGCCTATTGGGACGAGGGCAACGAGAAGGGCAAGGTCACGAATCCGGCCGGCCTGCCCAAGAAGCCCGCGCTGTTCCCCGGCGAGGTGGCCGTTACCTTGAAGGACGGCAAGACCTACCAGTGCCGCACCGTGTGGGACGGCTTCCACGACCTCACCAGCCAGTACACCTGGGACAAGGTGGAGGAGATCACCGGCGTGCCCGGCGAAAAGGCCGAAGAGGCCGTGAAGGTGTGGACGACCCGCGTCGATCCGCGTCACGGCAACGGCGGCATCCACTTCCAGCTGGCCACCGACCAGAACGGCAACTCCATCCAGAACTGCCGCGTGCTGCAGATGCTCTCCTGCGTGACCGGCAATTCCGACGAGCCCGCCGGCAACCGCGGCTCCTGCAAGAGCCAGTTCGACGGCAACCCGGGCCGCTCCAACATGCAGAAGGCGGCGCCGTGGGGCGATGCTGCGAAGGTGTGGCCGGGCCGCGACTACTCACTGGAGGAAGTTGCCAAGCACATGCAGGACTTCGTGCAGTACCTCATCGACGAGAACTCTCCGCTCGCTGAGCGCTACGGCAACAAGGTACCCTCCGATGAAGAGGCCATCGTTATCGCCAAGCGCATGGGCGGCGCCATGCTTCCCTCCCAGGGCTGGCCGAACCCGACGACCATCTTCATGCGCCAGGCCGGCCAGGTGGACGCCGATCGCTTCCCGCTCAACCGCTTCTGGGCTCGCTGGGCCGACGCGAACTGCATCTGGGACGCCTGCCTGCAGGATCCCGACTGGTCGCTGGCCATGGAGAACGAGAACAAGGAAGTGGGCTACAACGTCAAGGAGACCCTGTACGCCCTGCACGGCGGCGTGTGCCAGTCCGGCGACATCATGAACATGGGCAACATCGCCCGTGCCTGGGACGCCACCACGCAGCTCGACTTCTTCGTCGACATCAACCTGTGGTTCTGCCCCAACAACGGCAACGCCGACATCATCTTCCCCTGCCAGCACTGGATGGAGCTCGACTCCACCCGCGTCTCCCAGGGTTCCGGCGGCATGTTCGGTTGCTGCTGCGCGGCCATCGAGCCTCCGGGAGAGACCATCTACGACCCCGACTGGAACGTGGGCATGTACAAGGCCATGGGCGTGCCGTGGAACACGAAGGATCCGGACGCCGCGCCGGCCGAGAACCTCAACTACGCACCGCAGTGCCAGACCTTCATCGACAAGTGGTCCGAGCAGCTGGGCGCCGACTACGACGCCTCCGGCGCGCCGAGCTACCTGTGGCCCGACCACGATCGCGTGCTGAAGGATAACGTGGACAAGTGGTGCACCGCCGAGTTCCCCGAAGGCCCCACCTGGGCCGAGGCCAAGCAGTGGTTCACCGATCACGGTTGGATGGACTGCCGCGAGTGGCATCCCGAGCGTTGGGGCACGTTCCGCCGCCACGAGATGGGCTGGCGTCGTCAGCAGGGCGGCTTCAACCTGTTCCCGCTCGTGGACTTCCACCCCGGCTTCATGACCGCATCCGGTCTGGTGGAAATCTGGTCGCTCGTGTGCGAGGCCTACATCTGCAACATGGGCGAGGTGCCGGAGGGCTCCGACAAGTGGGCGCACTCCGACCTGCCGCAGTTCCAGGGCGACGACGATCGCTTCCCGATTTACCGCGAGCCTACCGACTCGCCGGTGGCGAAGCCCGAGCTGTACGACCCGGCGCTGATCGACCAGGCCGACGACACCTACTTCATGAACCATGGCTATAAGGACACCCTGAAGGCCATGCCCGACAACATCTTCCTGATGACCACGGGATCCCGCCAGCCCACCTACTTCCACTCCGAGCATCGCCAGCTGCCCTGGTGCCGCGAGGTGTGGCCGTCTCCCCGCATCGAGATGAACCCGAAGGATGCCGAGCGGTTGGGCCTCAAGCAGGGCGATTGGGTGTGGATCGAGACGCCGTGGGGCAAGGTCCGCGAGGTGCTTGATTTGTACTACGGCATCTCCCAGGGCGTGGTGAATGCCAACCATGCCTGGTGGTTCCCCGAGTTCGACACCGCCTCTCACGGCTTCGAGCTGGTGGGCATCAACGTGGTGAACGACCCCTACGGTCAGGACACCGTCGGCGGCTGTGCCACGATGCGCTCCACCCCGACCATCGTGTACAAGGCCACGGCCGAGAATTCCCCGTTCGGCAATCCGGTTCCGTGTGATCCGAATGGCGTCGAATGTATCCATGATGCCTCCGACCCGCGCCTGCGCGAGTGGGTGCCCACGGGCAAGGGCGTACGCGCCCGCTTCGAAGGCGAACCCGAGTGGGATGGGAGCGTGATGTAAGATGGCTCGCTACGCTATCGTTACCGACCTGAACCGTTGCGTGGGCTGCCAGGCCTGCTCGGCGGCCTGCAAGACCATCAACGGCGTTATGCCCGGCGATTTCTGGATCAAGACGCTGCGCATCGGCCCCACCCCCAAAGAGGGCGGTTCCGGCGACTGGCCCGATGTGGAGATGTACTTCCTCCCCATCCAGTGCCAGCACTGCGAAGATCCCGAGTGTGTGAAGGTGTGCCCGACCCAGGCGTCGCACGTGACCGAGGACGGCACGGTGCAGATTGACAAGGACAAGTGCATCGGCTGCCAGTTCTGCGCCATGGCCTGCCCCTACGGCGTGCGTTACCTGAACGAGGAGGAGCGCGTCGTTGAGAAGTGCACGCTCTGCCAGCAGCGTACCGCCCAGGGCGAGCTGCCCCAGTGCGTGGCCCAGTGCGGCTCGCGCACCCGCTTCTTCGGCGACTTGGACGAGGGCTTGGAGTCCTTCCAGGCTTTGGCGCCCACCCATGATCTGGCGACTCCCTACGAGGAGATGATGCAGAACCGCACGACGCTCGGAGAGTGGGTCGAGCCCTTCACCGAGGCCGATGTGTACCATCTGACCGACACGGGCAACGGCCCGAAGCATTGCTACATCCTGCGCAACCGCAAGTGGCAAGGGGAGGAGTAGATTATGGAATTACAATGGCCCCTTATTCTGTTCACGACGCTGCTCGCGTGGGCGGCGGGCGTGTTCGGCGCGCAGTGCCTCTACGCGCTGCGCGGCCAGGGCACCCGCGCCCAGATGCCGGCGCTCATCACCTCGGCCGCGCTTCTGGTCGTGGGCGGCATCGCGGTGTTCTTCCATCTGGAGCACTGGGAGCGCATCTTCAACGGCTTCGGGCACCTCACGAGCGGCATCACCCAGGAGCTCATCGCCATCATCGTGCTGTTCGTGGCTATGGTCGTCTACTTCGTGTACCTACGCCGCGGCGGCGATGACGCGAAGGTGCCGACGTGGCTCGCCGCGATCGGCCTGGTGCTGGCCGTGGTGCTCGTCGCCGTCATGGGCCACTCCTACATGATGGCCTCGCTGCCCGCCTGGGACTCCGTGCTGCAGATCGGCTCGCTGCTCGGCGCGGCCTGCGGCTTCGGCCCGGCCACCATGGCGGTGCTGTGCGCCGTGAAGGACGAGTCGCTCGATTACACTGCAAAGGTGAACGTCATCGGCCAGATCGTGAACGTGGTGCTCGTGGTGGCCTACCTCGTCGCCATGCAGGCGACGGTGGGCGCCTACACCCAGGTCGACTTCTGGTTCGACCCGACCCAGCCCACCATGGACATCGCCCCGACGGGCGCCACCGAGCCCTTCTCCGGCGCCTCGCTGCCCTTCTCGGTCGTCGCGCTCATCGCCGCGGCATGCGGCGTGGTCGGCGCCTTCGTCGGCAAGGCGAAGAAGGATTGGAAGGTGTGGGGCGCGGTCTGCGTGGCCTGCGTGCTCGTGAGCGCGCTCGCCCTGCGTGTCGTGTTCTACATGACCGGCATCTCCATCTACCCGTTCTTCTAGGCGGCCCGGAAAAGATGCACCAAACTGGAAGGCCTCCCATGGCGGGAGGCCTTCTTTGCGTTGGGGGAGAGGCGTCTTGCTAGCTCAGCTTCCCGCCGAGAATCTTGGCGGCGCCGGCTTTGTCGAAGTTCCCACCGGTGCGGCGCGTGAGCTCGCCCATGACGTGGCCCATGTCCTTCTTCGTGGACGCGCCCGTGTCGGCGAGCACCTCATCGATAAGCGCTGCCAGCTCGTCGCCTTCCACCTGGCGGGGCAGGTACTCTTCCAGAATGGCCACCTGCTCGGTGAGGGTGTCGGTGCGCTCCTGGTTGTTGCCGGCCTTGATGGAGCCGTCCAGCGTCTCCCTCGTCTGCTTGATGGTGCGCTTGAGCATGGCGTCCACGTCGGCCTCGGTCACCTCGCGGCGCTCGTTCACCTCGATGGCCTTAAGCTCGGTGTGCACCTGGCGCAGAATGTCGCGTCGGTGGTTGTCGCGCGCCTTCATGGCCGCCTTGATCTCGTCCTGCAGCTGCTGGTATTCCATGAAGCGTCCTTTCGTTCGTATAGGGTGCAAATGTTCGCTTCCATGATAGCGCTTGCGGGCGGAGAGCGGCACGGAGAGCGCGTTGTCGGTGCCCGTTACCGCTCAAAGCAAACCCACGCAAACCTCCTGCTTTGGCTGAAGAATCAAGGAATAAGCCAGGATGGGGGATTTGCGTGGGCTGTTACGGGTCGAGCGTCGCTCAGGTGCAGCTGAGGAGGGCCGCCCGCGCGCATGAGCGGAGCGAGCGACCCTAATGGCGAGCTATTTGTTCACGTTGAACGGGATGTACCACACCGACGGGTTCGTGCCCTCCTCGGGAAGGAGCTGGTAGCCGCCGGCCGCCTCGGCCTCGGCGCGAATGTCGTCCAGCTCGCCGAAGACGCGTGCGCCGGCCGGGCAGGCGGCCACGCAGGCCTGGACCTGGCCGTCGCCGGCGTCGATGCGCTCGGCGCAGAAGGTGCACTTGTCCATGGTCATGGGCGGCATAGTCTCGTACATGACTGTCTCGTATTCGTTCAGCTCCGGACCGAAGTAGCCATCCTCGTTTTCGGCCAAATGGCGCGCGTCGTAGGGGCACACGGTCTGGCAGCTGCCGCAGCCGATGCACTTGTCCTTGTCGATGACGACGATGCCATCGTCGCGCTTGTAGGTGGCGTCCTGCGGGCACACCTCCACGCAGGGGGCGTTCTCGCAGTGCATGCACAGCATGGGCACCGCCGTCTTGCGGGCGTTCGGGTAGGTGCCCTCGAAGGTGCGCTCCACGCGGGAGCGGCGCACGCCCGGGCGGGTGCCGTGGGCCTCCTTGCAGGCCACCGAGCAGGCATGGCAGCCCACGCACTTTTTCAGATTGATCAGCATTCCGTACGTCATGGCTTACCCCTCCTTAGGCAACTTTCTCAATTTTCACGCGGATGGTCTGGTCGAAGGCCGAGCAGATATGATCCATGCGATCAGGCGTCTGACCAGGTATAAGATGTACGACTGGCACGCCTTTATCCTTTGCGATGGGCATATAGGCCGACTTCGATCCCCAGTGTCCGCCGATGACCGCGATGCACTCTGCGTGCACGCCTTCAGAAGTGGCCAAAACACCCTCCACCGACACGCCATCGGTTGTGACGAGGCGCACCTTGTCGCCATTGGCCAAGCCTTTCGAGGCGGCTGTGGCGGCGTTTATCTCGATAGTGTAGCCGTAGGGGTTCTCCTCGTTGATCTCATTGATGTAGGGATCTTCCATGAGCCACGAATCAGTGTTGATGGCATCGGTGTGGTACGTGGGGATGATGTCGTAGTCAGGATCGGTCACCTCGTAGCCGCAACCGGGCTTCCAGTCGGGAAGAGGCTGGTAGTCGTCGGTTTCCCACGGAATGTTCAGCTCGGCCGCCTTTGCTTCAACCTTGGCTTTCGCTTCAAGCATGAAGTCAAAGTACATGGGCACGCGCCCCGGTTTTTCGCCGGCCCAAATGTACACCTCGTCGACGGTGCGCGGGTGGTCGTAGACCGCATGCTCCTTCAGCCACGCGAAGTCGTGCTCCTCATCGATGTTCGATTTAAGGATGGAGTCGGCGAACGCCTCCACATCGAGCTTCTGGTCAAGTGGTATCGAATACTCCTCCTTCACGCGGAACATCATATTCAGCGTGGAAATGAACTCGGCGTTCTTGCCGGCCCGCGAGGCCAGCTCGCCAAACAGCTCCCAGCTGGAGGGCGCTCCGTCGCGCGGCTCTACGACCTTCTGCCATACCGGTACCGTCCAGGGGTTGTTCATGCCGCCGATGACGCGGTGGTTGTTCGCCGCATGAGGCAGAGGTTCGGTACGTTCCAGGTAATGGCACTCCGGCAGGATAATGTCGTAGAAGTACGACGATTCGTTCAGATACATATCGATGCCTATGACATAGGTATAGTTCTTGAAGATCTCGGCTTGCTCGTCGTAGTTGCCCCACCATTTGATGGGGTTGCACGCGTAGCAGAAGGCGACTTCGGCAGCTTGGGTGTGATACAGATCCGGATGCGCCTGCGCGACGTGCTCGAAGTGGTTGTCCTCGGAAAGCGGCTGAATTTCCAACATGCCCATAGTGGTGGGGGTGTAGTCGCTCTCGTACACCTTCGTGTAGTACGAGTTGGGGAAGGCCAGCAGCAGCTGGTTGTTGTCGATAAGCCCCTCGGGCTCCCAGATGCCGAGGTTCCAGGACATGTTTGGATTGCCGTCTGCCCAGCCGTTGCAGATGGGGTCGAATCCGCAGAAGCCGCCCACGGCATTCGTGGAGCCAATGAGATTGTTCAGCGTAAATACCGCCTGGCACGTGAGCCACGTGTGCTTATGGCGGGTGATGCCTGAGAAGGCATCCACGGCAGCGGGGCGATACGGCAGCTCGACGCCGTCAATGGTGGTGGTCTGCCCGATGCAGGCCGCCTCACCCAGCTCCTTGGCAATCTGGCGCACCGTGTCGGCGGGAACGGTGGTGATCGGCTCCTGGTACTCGGGCGTGTACTTCGCGATATGCTCCTTGTACAGGGTAAATCCTGTCTTGCATGGTGTGCCGTTCACTTCGAACTCGCCCTCCAGCTGCGGATCGGCGCACGTGTCATAGGTTTTCGGCGTACCGTCGGCGTCCATGTACAGCGACTTCCCCGTCGCCTCATCGAAGAGGATACGGCCTGTTTCAACGTTGACGAGCGAGGGCGAGTTGGTACGGTTTTTCAGAAAGTCTCTATCGATGGTGCCCTCTTCGTGTACCAGCACATACGCTATTGCAAGTGCCAGCGCTGCATCGGTACCGGGGCGGATGGGCACCCACAGGTCGGCTTTCTCGCCCGAACCGCCCATGTGCGGATCGACCACCACATGGCGCAGACCGTTGGCGCGGCGCTCGGCGAACATCTCCACGGTCATGTTATAGCCGTGGCGCGTGGCCGTGCCGGCGTTGGTGCCGAACTGCAGCACGTAGTTGCAGTTGGCGTAGTCGGGCCGAGCGTTGCCGGTGCCAGTCAGCAGATATTCCAGCTGGTGAACGCCCGTGCCGCAGATGTCCGAGCAGCTACCCTCGGCGTTGCCGTAAATAACGCCCAAGGCCGTGTGCCGTACGAGTGAGCCGATCTGGCTTGCCACCATCGACATGCCGGTCACGGCATGCGGGCCACTGCGCTCGATGGCCGCCTTCACGTTGGAATCAACCAGCTCATAGGCCTCGTCCCAGGAAATCTCCTCCCAGCCAGGATCCTCGTCGAAGCCTTTACGGGGATTAGTGCGTTTCATGGGCTTGGTGATACGGTTGGGATCGTACAGCTGCATGATGCCCGCCGCGCCCTTGCCGCAGATGTGCCCGCGGCCGATGGAACTATCAGGGTTGCCTGCCAGTTCTACAACCACGCCGTCGACTACGTGCGCCTTGATGGAGCAGTTGTTGAAGCACATGTTGCACGTGGTGGGAATCCATTCGCCTTCGTTCATGTCGTAAGCGGTTTTCTCTGGTGCCGTATTTGGCAGACTCTCCCCGTTGTTGGAGTTGTTAGTGGCAGGCGAACATCCTGCCAGCCCGGCCGTCAGAGCTGCCCCCGCGGCTCCTGCCACAAATCTACGACGGCTAACGTTTAGTTCGTTTCCGTTCATAGCGTTCCCCCTTCTGCTCTTCAATTGTGCGCGCAGGCGCTGTGCTGTCGCGCATCTGGCGGCCTCTTGCCGTCTGATGCGGATAAGTATCCCACGCGGAGAAGGACGGGAATTGTCTCTCGAATTGCAAACAAAGACCATAGAAATGTGTTCGAGGACACAAAGCGATAGGTTCGGCGCGCCGTTTGTCTTGGTTGTGAGGGGGCGCACCGATTGCGACTCGGCGGCCCAAGCTCAGGTGAGCGGTTCGTCCCCATCGCTTTTATAGAAGGGAAGATTGGCCTCAATCATGGTGCCATAGCGCTCGCGAAGAGCTGGCAGAACCGTGACGCGCCGGTATCCGATGTCGATGAGCTTGTCGCGTGCCAGCTTTTTGAGCTCGCGGCTGGCGGTGGCTCGCTCGGTGCAGGCGATAAAGGCGATGTCGTCATGGGTTATGGGCAGTTCCCCTTCATATCCGGGCTGACGAGAAAGCGCCAGATCGAGGCGCATCAGCACCGAAACGACCTTTTCCCTCACGCGGCGATGCGCAAGCGTCAGCGTTTGCCCGTAGATAGACGTCGTCTGGTTCAGCGCGATGCGCGCCGTTATCTGCTGGGCTATTTCCGGCCCCGCATCCGCAAGTCGCTCTTTGAAGAAGTCGCCGTCGAAGGAACAGAGTTGGCTGGGCGTAAGTCCGACGAAATAGTAGAAGTCGGAAGCTATGTAAGACACAAACACGTCGGGTACGCCCGCAACGGAGCCGGGGCCAAAGATGGTCTGGGGGATTTCCGTCTCGTTGTTGCCGTACACCTTGTTGAGCAGCACCCCGCTACGCACGACGAACATACGCCGCCGCGCGCTCAGATCGGTCCAGACCATTTCGCCGACGTTCACATTGGAAATGTTCGGTAGGATGTACTTGTGTTCCCCCTGCTGGGATGCGCAGAGAAAGGCGAGTGGACACATCTGCCGCATCGGGCAATGCTGCGCTTCGAGCAGCAGCCTGCTCGTAAGTTCGGCTGCCTTCATCTTTCTCCCTTCCCCCTGAAATTGCGCCCATTATACCGCTGTCGCAGAAGGAGCGGCTCCAAACAATGGGTCTTTTCAGGGGGTCGCCTGAAGCCGCTCCGTCCGCATCGCGCTTATCCTTCCATAAGCGAGCCCTTTACGATACCGCGGGCGGCCAGGTAGGTCACCAGCATGTAGCCGCCGTAGATGACGAGGGTGAGGGCGGCGGCCATCATGATGGGGCCGGCCGAGGACACGCCGATGGCGTCCAGCAGGGAATCGGACAGCACGCCGATGGCGCAGACGGAATGACATACCGCCAGCCCCAGCGGCACGAGGAAGTACACGAGCACCTGGGCTAGAAGCGACCGGTTGATCATGCCGCGGTCGCAGCCGAGCTTCCACAGGATGCGGTAGCGCGGTGCCGAGTCGGACGTTTGGGAAAGTTGCTGGATGGCCAAGATAGCCGCCGTGGAAATGAGGAAGACGAAGCCGATGTAGAGCGCCAGGTACGTGATCATGAGGCGCAGCCCGGCGGATTGGGAGAGCATCTCGTTCGCCGTGAGAATGCGCGTGACCGGCCACAAGAGGCTCGCGTAGGGGTCGTCGGCTCCCTGGGTGCCCTTCTCGAAGCCGCCCATGTCGCGGGGCTGCAGAGCGGCCACGATGTCGTCCAGGGCCGCATCGTTCTCGCTGGCGGTCTTGCCGTTGTCGGCGTACATCACGTTCAGGTACTGGGTGTCGGGAATGCAGCCGGCGGCCTTCAGGGCGTTCACGGCTTCGTCGGGGGCAATGACGACCAGGGCCGTGGCTGCCATGGCATTGTCCTCCAGCTGCGTGTCGTACAGGGGGCCTGCCAGGGTGTACTCCTCGCCGGCGATGGTCACCGTGGGGGCCGCATCCAGCACGGCGCGGGCCAAAGGCGTCACCATGTCCATGTTGTTCGCCAAGGCGCAGGTGCCCGCTGCCAGTTCCACGGGGTTCTGGCCTTGCAGTGCACGGGCGCCGTTGAAGTCGGAGAGCGACACCACGGAGATGCTCATCTCGCGCACGGAGGCCAAGTCGTCCAGGCGCAGGGTCGCCGGATCCGCGCCGGTCGCTTCGGCGGCCGCAACGAGGGGGTCGTAGGTCATATCCGGTGCTGAATAGGCGCTCACCTGGGCGAAGGCGCCTACGGTCTCGGCCCACAGCTCCGGTGCGGCTTCTTGCAGGGCGGCAGCCATGTCCCAGTTGAAGGACTCCGCCTGAGCCAGGCGCTCGGGGGCCTCGGCCTCCATCTCGGCGCGGCGCTCAAGCGGGTCGCCCGATGAGGAAGCCTTCGACCCGTCGGGCCCGTACCACACGGCCGCCTCCAAAGTGGCGGAATAGGGGTTCGAGCGTTCCGCGCCGCCAACGAACACGTCCACGAGTCCCATGCCCGAGGAAAACACGGTGATGGAGAAGAACAGCAGCACGCACACGGCCCATAGCGACAGAAACGCCGTGTTCACCTTGCTGGCAATCTGGCGCACGGTGAACAGGTTCAGCTTCCGCAGGTACACGCCGCGCAGCTGCGTGAGCACGGCGATAGCGAAGCCGGCGAGCGACCAGAAGAACAGCAGCGATCCCACGAGCATGCCGATGGTGGCGCGAAGGAACTCCGGTTGGTCCAGCATCACGAGCCCATTCTCGATCAGCTGCCCGTAGGCGTAGGCGAGGATGGCCACTGCTGCGACGAACCCCACAAGGCACACCCACGGGTTGCGCACGCCGGCGCGCTCGTTCTTCTCGCCGGCGCGGATGAGGTCGATGAGCTTGCAACGGCTCACGGTGATGGTGTTGAAGGCGGCCACCACCACGTAAATGGCAGCGAAGCAGGCGAGCGTGACGAGGAAGGCGTCGGGGGAGAACACGAACTGGTAGTTGGTCATCGTCGTGCTGAACAGCGCGGCGGTGAAAAAAGACAGTCCCTGGGAGAGCAGCACGCCGCAGATGAGGCCCACGGCCAGGGAAAGCAGCCCCACGAGCACCGTCTCGTACAGTACGATGCGCGACACATGTCCCGGCGTCATGCCCAGCACCAGGTAGGTGCCGAACTCCCGCTTGCGGCGGCGGATGAGGAACTGGTTCGCGTACAGGATGAGGAAGCCCAGCACGCAGGCCACCACCACGGAGAACATGCCCAGTATGTAGGTGGTGGAGTCGAACACGCTTCGGGAGGCCGAGGTTTCCATGTCGAAGAGGATCTGCTGGCTGCCGATGGAGTTGAACGCGTAGAACACCGCCACGCCGAACAAGAGCGTGATGAAGTAGATGGCGTAATCGCGCACCGACCGGCGGATGTTGCGCAGGGCGAGCTTAAGATACATGGCCGGCCTCCCCGCCGAGGAACGACACGACCTCCATGATGCGGGAGAAAAACGCGTCGCGGCCCTCATCGCCCCGGCGCAGCTCGTTGAACACGGCGCCGTCCTTGATGAACAGCACGCGGTTCGTGTAGCTGGCGGCGAAGGCGTCGTGGGTGACCATCATGATAGTGGCGCCCATCTGCGCGTTCATCATCTCCATGATCTCCAGCATGACGGTGGCGGCGCGGGAATCCAGGGCTCCGGTGGGCTCGTCGGCTAAGATGAGCTTCGGGTCGGTTACCATGGCGCGGGCCGCGGCTACGCGTTGCTTCTGGCCGCCGGACATCTGGTAGGGATACTTCTGCAGCACGCCGTCGACGCCCAAGCGCGCGGCCATGGCGTTCGCCTTGCCGGGAATGGCGCGGGCCGGCTCGCCTTTGATGGTAAGGGCCAGCGAGATGTTCTCGAAGCCGGTGAACGTGTCCAGCAGGTTGGAGTCCTGGAAGATGAAGCCCAAGTCGTCGCGGCGGAACTTCGCCAACTGGCGCTTCGACATGCCGGTGATGTCGCGGCCGCCCACGATGATGTGGCCGCTCGTGACCGTGTCGATGGTGGAGACGCAGTTCAGAAGCGTTGTTTTGCCAGAACCGGAGGGCCCCATGATGCCGACGAACTCGCCGGCGGCCACGTCGAAGCTGACACCGGCCAGCGCGTGGGTGACCGAGTCGCGGCTGCCGAAGACTTTCTCGATGGAGCGCACCGAAAGGATGGGGGATCCCGCGTTGGCGGGGCGCGCGGCATGGGAAGCACGGGAGGGCTCGGCCGCGCGGTGGGCGCCATGGGCGGCTTTTCCGCCGGCGGCGCTGGCCGCGGAGGCGGCTCCGGCCACGTAGTTCTCGCGGGAGAAAGCGGCGGCAATGCCGTCGAGCGTCGTCGTTCCGTCGCCATCGAGGGGCACGGGCATCCCGGGATCGGTCGGGCGCGGGCCGAAGGCCGAGGGGGTGGGTTCGGTGTACACTTCGGCCATTAGTAGCTCCTCTCGGTTTTAGGCAGCTGACGGGAGACGAAGGCCCCCACGGCCCCGATGATAACAAGCGTCAGGATGATTTTCCCTGCAGTGTTCACGACAGTCCTTTCTCTCGGATATGCGGCTCGCGTTCCATCTGTCCAGAGGCGGCTCGATGGATTGCTCCGTCCCTCCGGAGGCGGCTACGCGGCATTCCGATTCGCTCAGACAGTCCTCGCTTTGTGGAAATGCCCACTGGGCATTTCCAGTCGCTGCGGAACTCGCTCGGTCGGAACGCCCCGTATCCGTCTCCTGCACTTGACGGATTGCGAGCTTGAATTCATCCTAAAGAGGAGGCGCGCATGGTTCCATCGATCGGGCTTACGGTTGACTTACGAATGTGTTAGGTTGCGCGGGTTTCTACCTGTTTCTACCTGCGCCGCGTCTCCTATGCGCCGAAGAGTTCCTTGCGGGTGCGGTCGTGGGGGAAGGTGAGGATGACGCGGGTGCCCGTGCCCTCTTCGCTGGCGAGGCCTACGTGCAGTCCCATGGAAGCGCACAAGCTCGCTACCAAGTAAAGGCCCATGCCCGTGGCCGAACCGTGGGTGCGGCCGACCTGGCCGGTGAAGCCGCGCTCGAACACGCGGGGCACGTCGGCGGCGGGGATGCCGCAGCCGTTGTCGCGCACCTCAAGCACCGTGCGGCCTCGGGAGGTGCCGGGCTCCTCCTCGCGGACGGTGAAGGCGAGGGTGGTGGCGCCGTACTTCGCCGCGTTGGTGACCACCTGTCCCAAGATGAACACGAGCCAGGGCTCGTCGGCCAGCACCGTTAGGGCGTCGGGAATGTCAAAGGCGGGGGTGCAGCCTTTCTCGATGAGGAAGCGGCTGTGGCGCTTGCAGGCTTCCCGCGCCGCATCGGCCAAATTTACTTCGCGGATGGCGTAGTCGCGCTCGACCGAGGTGGATCGCGCGTAATAGAGGGCCTGGTCCACCTGGGCCTCGATGCGTTCCAGCTCGCGGGCCACTTTGGCCGACTCGGGCCCGGGGTTGTTGGCGAGCATGAGCTTGATGGCGGCGATGGGCGTCTTTATCTCGTGGATCCACAGTTCCACGTAACGGCGGTAGGCGGCCGCGTCGTCGCGCAGGGCGGCTGTCTCCTCGGCGGAAAGCTGGGAGAGGCGACGGGCCACATCGTAAGTGATCTCGCCTTCCAGAAAAGGCGGCTCGGCGATGAGGGAGGGAAGTACGCAGGCTTGGCGCAGCTGCTCGGTAAGGTGGTGCAATTCGTGATAGAAGGCGGCTTTGCGGCGGTAGTCCAGAAAGCCGGCGCCCAGCGCGATGAGCGTAAGAATGTCGGCGACGAGCAGAACCCCCGACGAGTTCACGCCGAGCGCAGGCAGAATGAGCACGGTGCTGGCGAGGGCGAGCAAAAAAGCCGCGAGACCGATGACGTTGTCGCGCACATAGGAAGCGGGCGTGAAGGCAGCGATGGGCGCATTGGCGGTGTGCGCGTTGACGCGTTCTCCTGCGGCGCTCGCGTCGCGGTCCCCTTCCGCAGCATGCGACGCGCAAGAGATCTCGCAGTCCTCGCGTGCCACTGTGTTGTGCCCGCTCATACCGTGTACCCCACACCGCGGCGGGTGGCGAGGAAGTCCTCCGGAACGCCTAGGGAACCGAGGGTCTTGCGTAAGCGGTTCACATTCACGGTTAGCGTGTTGTCGTCGATGAAGGCGTCGGATTCCCACAGGGCGCACATGATCTCGCTGCGCGGTACCACCACGCCGGGGTTGCGCATGAGCGTCTGCAGGATGCGCAGCTCGTTGCGCGTGAGCTCGGCGGTGCGTCCTCGGAATTCCACGGTGCCGGCGCCCATGTTCAGCGTTACGCCTTTGTGAAGGATCGTCATGCCGGCAGCAGGGCTCGCGCTGCGCCGCAGCAACGCCTGCAGATGCGCGAGCAGCACGGCGGGCCGATAGGGCTTGGTCACGTAGTCGTCGGCCCCCAGGTTCATGGCCATGACCTCGTCGAACTCGCTTTCCGAGGAGGTGAGCATGAGGATGGGCACCGAGCTTTTGGCCCGAATGTCGCGGCAGATGGAATGCCCGTCGGCGCCGGGCAGCTTCAGATCGAGCACGATGCAGTCGGGCTCGGCAGCGAGGGCACGGGCCGCGGTGTCGCCCCAGGTGCCCTCGTAGGCCGCCACGGCGTAGCCGGAAAGCTCCAGCACGTGGGCCAGCTCCGTGCGCAGGGCGGTATCGTCTTCGATGAGATAAATGCGCTGGGCCATGGCTGCCTCTCTTTCGGCGATGTTCACAGGTGCCGTCCGCGCAGGGCGTGGCGCTCGGACATAAGGCCCAGGCGCGAGGTTCGGACGTGGGGCTCGCGCGCAAGGCTCGGGCGCGGTAGCGCGGGCGCGAGGTTCGTGCGCTCAAGCGCGACGGCAAGCATCGCAGCCCATTGTAAGCCCGCGCGCCGTCCCCGCCCCCAGCAACTTCCAACCTTACGCAACCGTAAGTTGGTTACCAGTTTTACTCGGAAGGCGTGCTCGACCGCTCGATAGTAAGCGAATGGGCGGAATTTGCCTGAGATCTTGAGTTATAAGCGTCAGCAGAAGAAAAATGCGGACGAAATTAACGAATAATGTATAAAGAAAGGGTGCGAATGTGTGAGCAGACGCTGATAACTCGTGATTCTGCGCAATTTCAAGGCTGTTCGTCGCCAATGGCGCCTCTTGGCGGCATTGCGACTCCGTCTCGGTCGGCGCGGGGAACGGATCGGGACATTCCCGCGTCATTTCTGCGGTCGTGCTCTGGCAGAATGCCCTCGCTAGCGAAGTGCCGATCGAAGGAGATACATGATGGGAGAGAGAAGACTCAAGTTCCAGGATCGTTGGATGTTCAATCGCGTACTATGCGATGAAGGGGTGTGCCGCAAGGTGCTGCGCGCCGCGCTGGGGATAGAGGCGGGGGAGATCTCCTACCTGAACGCCGAGCAGTGCTTCGAGCCGCTGGCCGCCGGCCGGGGCGTGCGCCTGGACGTGTTCGCCCGGGGCGACGGGCGAGTCTACGACATCGAGATGCAGGTCGCCAGGGAGCGAGACCTGGGCCGCCGCATGCGCTACTACCAGGCGGCCATGGACGTGGGGGAGCTGGGGTCGGGCGAGGGCTTCGGCGATCTGCCCGAGAGCTACGTGCTGTTCTTCTGCCGCCACGACGCCTACGGCAAGGGCGACCCGGCGTACGTGATCGAGCGCAGGTGCGGGGCCCATCCCGACCTCGCCGTGGGCGACGCCTCCCCGTGGGTGGTGCTGAACGCCTCGGCGTGGGAGGCTTCCGCCGACCCCGGGCTGCGGGATGTGCTACGATACCTCCGGACCGGGGAGGCCGAAGGGCCCCTGTCGTCGGAGATCGACGCCCTGGTCGGCGTGTTCAACGAGGACAGGGAGTGGGTGGATCGCGTGCTTACCTACGAGCAGGAGACCGAGATGCGCTGCCGCCGGGCGCGCGAGGAGGGCCGTGAGGAAGGCCGGGAGGAAGGTCGCGAGGAGGGCCGGGAGGAAGGCGAGGCCCGGCTTGGCGCCCTCGTCGGCGCTCTGCTGGCCGACGGCCGCTCCGAAGACGTGGCCGCGGCGGTGGAGGACAAGGTGCGCCGCGAGGAGCTCTACGCCGAGATCGGAATATGAGGCCAGCGCGCCTAGACCGTGCGCATCACGCCCGAGGGCGATAAGCTGGCCGAGAAGCGCTGCGCCGCGCAGTCCGAGGTGGCCGATCGCATTCTGTCGACCCTGACGCTCGAGGAGATCGAGCAGCTGAACGCTCTCACGGAAAAGATCATTCATTCATTTGCGAGCCCGGGATCCCCCCTCCCTGGGCTCGCAGCATGTTGGGGCCGGCTGCTTCGAAGGGGGGTCGGCCCCTCGGCTCTCCGCTGCTTCCCATCAAGGCACATTGGCGCGTTGGCGCATTCGCTTTTCTTCCTTAAGAATCCCTAAGGTTTCGTCGCGAAGGCGAAAAGTGGGGTAGTATGGTCGGGAAAACGTGGCGGCCTTCGCGAGGCCGTCTGAATTTGGCGGCTTGTGGGGAGTCGCTTGGAAGAAGGGCCGGCTGAAGAGCTCCGCCCGAACGAGGAAGGATTCGGCTATGCGAGAAATGCCCGCCAATCAGTTGAACCCGCGCATCAAGAGCGTCTGGCGCATTAATGATGCCATTTGGATCGCGGTCTCGTTCCTGTGCTGCTTTCTGCCCTTCGCTATCATAGCGCTGGTGGCACCGGAAGAGGCGTGGGCTGGCGTGGTGGCTCTAATCGTGGCCATTGTGTTCGCGGCGCTGCTTGTGCTGTGCGTGGTGGTGCTGCCGCCCATTCGCTATGCTCGTTGGCGCTACGAGCTTACGCCGGATTACCTGGATATTGCTCGCGGCATCTTCTGGCGCAAGCGCTTCGTCATTCCGTTCATCCGCGTACAGAACACTGACACGCGCCAAGGGCCCATCCTGCGCGCCTTCGGGCTGTCCAGCGTCACCGTGGCCACAGCCGCCGGCGAACACGAGATTCCCGGCCTCGGCATCGAAGAGGCCGACGTGCTGCGCGACCGTGCCGCCGAGCTGGCGCGTCTGGCCCGAGAGGACGTCTAAATGAGCGCGCCGAACGTGCCCCCGCAGGCGCCCGCGCCCATGCCCCCTGCGGCGGCTGCCCCATCGACTGAGCTGCCGCGCCACCATGTGCACCACAGCTACATCTGGCTCGAAAGCGTGCGCACGATCTTCATCATTGCCGTATGCGTTGTGGTGGCGAACTTCTCCACCATCATTGGGCTCGTTGCCGAAGAGGGTATGGGCGCCGAGGCCGGGTTCATCATGGCGGTGGCCGGCATCGGCACGCTGGTGGTCATCCTTCTTACGTTTGGCATCGTCGCCGGGCTGCGCGTCGTTGGTTACAAGCATCTGTACTTCACCGTCGGCCCCGACGAATTCACGCTGTGCTCCGGCATCTTCAACAAGAAGCAGGTGCACGTGCCCTACCAGCGCGTGCAGTCGGTCGATCAGCGGGCGACGCTCCTTCAGCGGCTATTCGGCGTGTGCACGGTTTCCATCGACACGGCCGGAGGCGCGGCGAACAAGGCCGTCGTGGTGCCCTACGTCACCAAGGCCCAGGCCGAGTGGCTGCGCGCCGAGCTCTACAACCGCAAGAACGCTCTGGCCGCTCAGGCTGCCGTTGCGTCGGGCATGGCGGGTGCAGCGAGTGCGACCGCGACGGGTATGGCGGGTGCGGGCGACCCGATTCCGCAGTCGGTGGAGGTCGGCATTGCGGCTATGGCTCAGGGGGCGGCGACCTTTGCCGGCAACGTGCCAAGCCCGGCCGCCGCGGGCAACGTGCTCGATGTGGGCGCCGAGGCATGGAACCAAGTGGGCGGCGTGTTCGCCGGTCCTGCTCAGGACACCGGCCGCGTTACCTACGAGTACGGTCTCACCAATAAGGAGCTGTTCCTCGCGGGTCTGTCCAACACCACATCGGTGGGGCTCATCTTCGCCGGTCTGGTTGTCGGCGTGCTGCAAATCGTCGGCTTCGTCTTCGATGTGATGGGGGACGCGGCCGATGGTGCTGTGGAAAGCGCCCTAGTTTTTGCTGGCTCCCAGGCTTCGGCCTACCTGATCGGGGCCGTTTCGGTAGGGATCATCGTGCTGGTGCTCGTGCTGTGGGTGTTCTCGGCGGTGGGCTCGTGCATTGGGTACGGCGGCTTCAAGGCGCGCCGCCGCAACAACCGCATCGAGGTGGAGTACGGCCTGCTGCAGCACACCTTCCAAGGCATCGACATCGACCGCGTGCAGTCCGTGGTCGTGAAGCAGAGCTTCATCCGCCGCCTGCTCGGCTACTGCGAGCTGTCCCTCGGCAAGATTGACGCCGCCACGGGCGAGGACAGTAGCAATCAGAAGAACACCCTGGCCAACCAGGGGATCATCATCCATCCCTTCGTGAAGATGAACCGCGTGCCGGAAATCCTCGCCGGGCTCGTGCCGGAGTTCTCCGACCTTCCCCATGAGGCGAAGCCTGTCGCGAAGGTGGCGCTGCGCCGGGCCGTGCTGCGCCAGAGCATCTGGTTCGGCGGCGGCTTCTGGCTGGCTGTGGTAGTCACCGTGTGCCTAGTGGTTTTCGGTTGGGTGAATGGAGAAGTTGTGACCGGCGGCATAGAACTCGATTCCGAGGATCTGTTCCTTCTGAGCATTGGGTGGAACGTGATCGTGGTGGGTGGCTATGCGCTGGCGGCTATCCTCTTCGTCATCGATGTAGTGAACGCCGTGCTGTGGGCCCGCGAGTCCAGCTTCGCCTACAACCACCGCTTCATGCAGGTGAGCAACGGCGGCCTTTCTCGAGAAACGGTGAGTTTCCCGCGCCAGAAAATCCAGTTCGGGTGCACGAAGAGCAACCCGTTGCAGCGTCGTGCGGGCACCGACACGCTGCTCGCTACGACGGCGGCTGGTTCCGGCGGCACCACGACGACGCTCATCGACGCCTCCCACGCCGACGCCATGGCGTGGCTCGACTGGCTGAAGCCCGGCGGCAACCAGTAATCCCGGAAAATATGGTAAAGTACCGCCCATGAGTAAAACAGACGACACTGCAAATTCGAAGCCGGCCTTCCTCGATTTTCTGCGCCCCAAACGCGAAAACGTTACGGAGGACGAAATCAAGGACATGGTGGCCGAGAATATCGAGCTTCTCGAAGACGAGAAGCGCATGATCAACGACATCCTCGATTTGGCCGACATGACGGTGCGCGAAATCATGAAGCCGCGCGTCGATATGATCATGGCCGAGGACACCGAACCGGCCCGCGCGGCCCTCGACCGCATGCGCGGCACGGGCTATTCCCGCCTGCCGGTCTATCACGAGGAAGTGGACGAGGTCATAGGCCTCGTGTCCTACAAAGACCTCATCGGCCCTCTGCTGGACGGCCGCATCGAAGACCCGGTGGCCGAGTTCATGTACGAGCCGCTTTACGTGCCCGAGACGAAAAACGTGCTAAAGCTGCTGTCGGAGCTGCAAGAGGCCCGCATGCAGATGGCCATAGTCGTGGACGAGTACGGCGGCACCGACGGCCTCATCACCATGGAGGACATCATCGAGGAGATCGTCGGCGAGATTGCCGACGAGACCGACAACGATCGCGACCTCATTGTGCTTGTCGAGCCGAACCAGTGGCGCGTCGACGGTCGCTTTCCCGTGGAGGATGCCGTGGAACTCGGCTGGCCCGTGGAAGAATCCGACGACTACGAGACGCTTGCGGGCTGGATCATCCACGAGCTGGACTCCGTGCCCCGGGTGGGCGACGAGCTGCTGGTCGACGGCTACGCCTTTAAGGTAGTGAAGATGCGCCGCTCGCGCATTTCCATCGTGCAGGTGAAGAAGTTGCCATCGGCAAGTTGTGAAGAGTCGGTAACGACTGCCTGACAGCGTTCAGGGTGGCACCCGCGAGACCTGCGGGAACCCAGAAAGTGCGTTTTGTCAAGCGAACAAAGCGTGGATGTCGGCTACCGCCTCGGCACGGTTTCAGCCAACTAGGGTAAAATATCCGCGACATAAAACAGCATAGCATTCTTTACTGCAGCAATCCCACACCCTAATCCAGCACGCTGCGCCGCTTGAGCGGTTTAGTTTCGTGCTGTCGAGAAAGGGAATGAGTGGTCACAAGGCGCAAACAGAGTCATCGCAAAACCGTCGTGCTGGCGATGGTTGCGCTCTGCGTGCTGCCGATGCTGGCCGTGGGCTTCCTTGATGCTGGTTGGGCGTCCGCCGGTTCTCACGACATGGGGGCGACCACCTTCGGTCTCGCTCGCCAGTCCGCCGAGAACCCCAGCGCTTCCGATGTTTCCCCCGACACCGTGCAAGACAAGTCCGACGCGGACGTTCTCGCCGTGGAAGACGTCGCTGAGGAAGCAGCGCTGAAGACCGCCTCGTCCCGCGATGTGAGCGCCGGCGTGCAGGAAATCGCCGACGAGGAAGAGGCCGCGCGCCTGGCCGCCGAGGAAGCCGCTCGCGTCGCCGAGCAGGAGGCCATCGATCGGGCCGACGCCACGCGCTCCCGCTACTACGCTACCTTCGGCAGCCTGCCGGCCGGCGATGTGGATTTCTCCATCGGTCGCGAGGCGTTCATCGAAGAATGGTCCGCGCGCATCAACGATTACCTGTTCGGCAGCCCTCTGTCTGGCTACGGCGAGACCTTCGCCGAGGCGGCCTGGGAAGCGGGCATCGACCCGCGCTGGTCTCCGGCCATTTCCAACACCGAGTCCACCAAGGGCCGCGTTTGCTTCAAGTCCCACAACGCTTGGGGCTGGGATCAGACCAACTGGCCCGATTGGGACACGGCCATCCGCGCCCACGTCGCCGGTCTGGCTCGGGGCTACGGCTTCACCATCAGCTACTCCTACGCCATGCGCTACTGCCCCCCGAACTACGACAACTGGTATCGGGATACGCTGAATCAGATGCAATTGATCTAATGGGTTCCGTTCGCCCTGACGGGACGAACGGACTGGCCGATGCTGCGGATCCGACAGGCACCTGCCCTCGCACCTCAAAGCTTACCCTCGCGTACCGAAGTACGCTCAGCCGCTTTTCGGCACGATTGCAGGTGCCTGTCGGATCCTCGCTGACTTCCTTGGGCGATCAAGTGCGTTTATAATGGCCCTACTTAAGGAATAAGAAAGAGGCAGGGAATGAGCAACGTGATTGTGGTCGGGTGCGGGCGCGTGGGGTCGCAGCTGGCCAATATGCTCTCGGACAACGGCAACAACGTCTGCTGCATCGATAAGAACGCCGACGCCTTCGCGAACCTCGGCCGCAACTTCAACGGCAGCACCGTGCAGGGCGTGGGCTTCGACGAGGACGTGCTCATCCGTGCCGGCGTGGAAGAGTGCGATGTGCTGGCCGCCGTCACCCAGCTGGACAACACGAACCTCATGTGCGCGGAGGTGGCCAACCATCTGTTCGGCGTGCCCCACGTCATCTCGCGCCTGTACAATCCCGACCACGAGCGCGCCTATATGCAGCTGGGTATCGACTACGTCTGCGGCACGTCACTGGTGGCCGAGGATGTGTTCTCGAAGATTGTGTCAGGCCACGGCTCCCACATCGACACGTTCGGCGAATTCGAGGTACTCCGCTTCACGCTGGACCTCTCCAGCCGCGACAACGCCAAAACGATCCGCGTTTCGGAACTCGAGCGCGATCACGAGGTGCGCATTATCGCCTTCGAACGTGCCGACGGCTCCGCGTCCTCCATCCCGACGCCCGATTCGCTGCTGTACGCCGGCGACTCCATTCTCGCCTGCGTGCGCCACGACGTCATCGCGCAATTCTCGCGCTACATTCTGGATTAGGTGATACCCATGTACATCGTTATCGCTGGCGGCGGCAAAATCGGGTCGTATCTGGCTGGCATCATGTTGAAGAGCGGCAACGAGGTGGCGGTCATCGAGCAAAGGCTCGCCACGGCCGATCGCCTCTCCGTGCAGCTGACAGGCCCGTACCTCGTCATTCACGGCGACGGCTGCGACTCGCGCTACCAGGAGGACGCGGGCATCCGCCAGGCCGATGTGTTCGTGGCCACCACGGGCCAGGACGATTCGAATCTCGTATCCTGCGAAATCGCCCAGCGCGTGTTCCGCGTGCCCCGCTGCATCGCTCGCGTGAACAATCCGAAAAACGAGCGCATCTTCCGCGAGGTGGGCATCGAATGCGTGTCCTCTACGACGCTCATTGCGAACCTTATCGAGGAGGAAGCGCTTTTGGGCTCAGTATCCGTCGTGTCGTCGCTGACTCACGGCAACGTGGCCTTAGCCGAGGTGATGGTGCCGCGCATGCGCCACTTCTCCAACGAGGACGGCGTGCTCATCAACGAGGTGCTGCTGCCGGACAACGCCATCATCGCGGCCGTGGCTAGCGGAGGGGACGTGGAAGTGGCCAACGACGAGACGGTGCTGCATCCGGGAGATAAGGCCATCGTAGTGGCGGATGAGGGCGTGCTGGACGACGTGCGGCTGGCGTTTCGGGGGCTCTAGTGGTTGTGGAAAGGGCCGGTTGCATGTCGCTTGGGGCGGAATCAGGGGGTACCTTGATTCGCTCAGACAGTCCTCGCTCGGCGGAACAGCCCACTGGGCTGTTCCGTTCGCTGCGGAACTCGCTCGGTTGGAACACCCCGTATCTCCTCTGCGCCGTCATTCTGTTGATGATTTGCCTCCTGCCCTTCTGCATGCCCGGGAAAGCTCTGGCGGCGGATTATCGGTGCTCGGAGGTGGACTTGCTGGCGTCGGTGGAGACCGACGGGTCGGTGCACATGACCGATCAGCGCATCTTCGACCTCACGGAGGGGGAAAGCGCGCCGGAGCGGTTGAAGTGGCTCTACGATGGGTTCATCGAAGGGGCTGAGGTTACTATCGAACGGGTGCGCATGGCGCCGGTGGATGGCGATGGTGCGCTTGCCGGGGAGTGGACGGAGCTTCCCGAGACGACGTTCCTTTTGCCCTGGCGCGGCGGCGGAGGGCCCGAGCACGACGCCTGGGCCTACGACAAGTTTCAACATACGCTCTACGCTTTCGTGGATGCCATGCCCGAGCGCGTCATGTTCGAGGTGGTCTACCGCGTGGAAGACGCCATCGAGGCCTTCGACGACGCGGCCGACTTCCAATGGCTTTATGTTCCCCAGGACTACGATGTGGCTTTGGCCGATGTGCGGGCAGAAGTGGTGCTGCCTGTAGCGGCCGACGACTCCGTGAAGGTCATGGAAAACGTTTATGCGTGGGGTCACGGTCCTGCCGATGGCGAGGTGGATATTCGCTCCGACGGTACGGTGATCTTCACGGATCCTGCGGTCGAGCCCACGATGTACGCCAAAGCGCGGGTGATGTTCCCCGTCGAATGGCTGACGAACCTGAGCGAGGAGGCGCGCCTGGCGAATCAGGGCACCCTGCAGTACTACTGGACGAGCCGTTACGAGGAAACGTGGGTCGATACGGATACGTCTCAGGAGGTTATTCGTCTCGGGCTGGTTTTGGGGCTGCTGGGCTTGTCTGCGGCGTTGCTGCTGGCGGCGCTCATCGTTTGGTGGCGCTGGGGCCGAGAGCGGCCGCCGGCGTTTCGCGACGATTA
>CABSMC010000025.1 GCA_902478715.1 uncultured Adlercreutzia sp. | reverse complement strand
CTCTTCCACGAAGGGCCATTCGGCGGCCGCAGCTTCCACATCAAGCTCGGCCATGGCCGCGAAAGCGTCGGCAGCGTCGCCCGTGCGCGGGTCATTCAGGAAGAACGGGGCCAAACTCGCCCCGGCAAAAGCCACGGCGGCTATCGTGTCGTCGCTTTCCACAACCTCGTCGGCAACAATTCCCGCCAACTCGGACTCCGTCACGACTTGATTGATTGGCGTAGCCTGCTCGACCATAATCGTCCTCTCTGCCTTATGCGCCTATCTCCTATCGGATCGAGGCGCCATCTTCCTTCGATGTCCCATGAGAAAAGGCCGGTGAGCCTCACACAATTTCCCGGATATTTTGAACCCGGCCCTCCGCGCGCACCCGTTCCGCGTCGGCCTCAAAGCAGGCGGGCGGCGTCAGCACCAGGTTCGGAGCGGTGGCCACCGCGTCGGGCAAAGGCGGCAGATCGGCCGCGTCTCCGTAGCGCTCGCGCAGCTCATCGATGGGGCCGAAGTCCAACGCGCGCAAGGGGCACGCTTCCACGCACACGGGCATCCGACCTGCGGCCGCGCGCTCGGTGCACCCGTCGCACTTAACCGAGCGACCAGCCTCGCGATCGACCTTTGGGGCCCGGTAGGGGCACGACAGGGCGCAGTAGCCGCAGCCGATGCAGCGGGCCGCATCTACCGACACGAGCCCGCGCTCGTCTTTGTGCATGGCCCCGGTGGGACACACGCGCACACAGGCAGGGCTGCCGCAATGGTTGCAGGCCACCGACACGTAATAGCAAAAGGTGTTCTGGGACAGCGTGCCGTCGGCCTCGCGCCGCCACGAGCCGCCGCCGTACTCGTACACCTGGCGGAAGGCGATGGAGGAGGGGAGGTCGCGGAAATCTTTGCAGGCGAGCATGCAGGTCTTGCACCCAGTACACCGCAGCCCGTTGAAATGGAACCCGTACTGCACGTCCGCCCCCTTCCGAACCTCTAATAATGCCGCCAACATTCTACCGCACACCAGTGCGCCCAAGAAAGTCAGCGAGACTCCGACAGGCGCCTGGATCTGCGCTGAACCGCGGCCGAGCGTACTTCGTACGTGAGGGTAAGCGGTAAAGCGCAGAGGCAAGTGCCTGCCGGAGCCGCAGCGTCGGCCGGTTCGTTCGTCCCGTCGTCAGGGCGAACGGAACCTACATGATCTCCAGCTCGTTCATGATGGCGCCGGTGCTATCGCCGACCGGCTTGGCGCCCACGGGAGCCGTGATCACCAGGTTCGGCTGGCTCTCGCTGGCCGCAGGCAGAGGCGCGATCTCCGCGTCGTCACCGTAAGCGGCCCGCAGCTCCTCGATATCGCCGAAGTCCAGGGCCCGTAGAGGGCAGGCCTCCACGCAGATGGGCTGCTTGCCCTCGGCCACGCGATCGGCGCACATGTTGCACTTCACCGACTTCATGGCTTCCATGTCTACCTTGGGAGCACCGTAGGGGCAGGTCTTCGAGCAGGTGCCGCACCCGATGCACTTCTCGGGATCGCTTCTCACCTCGCCGGTGTCAGGATCCTTTTCGATGGCGCCCTGGGGGCAGTTCGCCATGCACATGGGCATGTCACAATGGTTGCAGGCCACCGACACGTGGTAGGTAAAGGTGTCCTGGGTCCAGCAGCCCGCAGCATCCTGGTTCCACGTGCCACCGCCGTACTCGTAGACGTTGCGGAAGTTGATGTCGTTGGGCAGGTTGTTCTTATCCTTGCAAGCGAGCACGCAGGTCTTGCAGCCGGTGCAGCGCGTTCCGTCGAAGTGAAAACCGTACTGAGTCATGGTTCATTCCCCTCTCTTACGCCTTGGCGATCTGGCCGATGATGGTGTGCTGGCCCGTGGCCTTGGCCACCGGGGTGCAGTGGCGGCTCGTCAGCGTGTTGATGCAGCCGCCCTTGTCCACGCGGTCGCCGTCCATGTCGGCGTCGTGCCACATGCCCTGCGGGATAGCGCCCACGCCAGGCATGATGCGGTCGGTCACCTTTGCCTCGATGAGGATCTCTCCGTGGTCGTTGAACACGCGAACCATGTCGCCGGTCTTAATGTTGCGCTCGGCCGCATCCAGCGGGTTGATCCAGACATTGTGGCGATGAGCGTCTTGAATGATCTGATTATTGGCGTAGCTGGAATGGGTGTGGGCCTTGGTGTGATAGCCAGTGAACTGCAGCGGGTACTCCTCGGTGTTGGAGTCGGGGCCGTCGAAGCCGGGCACGTAGATCGGGATGGGGCAGATGACGTCGCCCTCCTGTAGCTCCCACGTGGCGGCAAACTCGGCCAGTTCGGGGGAGTAGATCTGGATCTTGCCCGTGGCCGTCTCCAGCGGGTTGGCCGTCGGATCCTCGATGAAGGGATCGGTGGCGTTGTCCACCTCCATATCCTTCTTCCACAGGCCGGCCGCCAGACCCTCTTCCCAGGTGGGGGCGTCGGGATTCTCGGCGCGGAACTCCTCGTACAACTCGCGGCACCAGTCTTCGCGGGTCTTACCGCCATCGGTGTAGGCATCCTTCACGCCCAAACGGTCGGCCAGATCGGCGCACACCTCGTACACCTCGCGGCGTTCGAACTTGGCGGAAGTGGTGGGTTGGCCGAACCAAATGCCCTGAGTGTCGTTGTTCTCGCCCTGGGTGGAAAGCGTCCAAGTCTCCTGCGGGGTGAGGTCGGGCAGGATGATATCGGCATACTTGGCGGAATCGGTCATGACCACGTCGTAGCAAACGATGAACTCGCACAGGCTCTCGTCGCGCAGGATGTCGGTGGTGAAGTTGATGTCGCCGTTCTGGTTGGCCGGCATGTTGTTGCCGTAGTTGATCATCATCTTGATGGGCGCGGGCAGCGCGTCGGCGTTCTGGATGCCGGCGTTCAGGGCCGTGAGCTTCGTGCCGTCCTTGATAGCCTCGGGCCACAGGTAGTTCGGAAACTTCACTTCGATAGGATTATCACCGGTGGGCAGCGAGTTCAGCTCAAAGCCGCCGTTGCCCTCGCGCAGGCCGGAATTCGTAGAGGGCAGCCCCACCTGGCCCACGAGCTGGGGCAGAAGAGCGATGGCACGGGCCGCAGTCTCACCGTTGGTGCGGCGCTGCGGGCCCCAGCCCTGGCAGATGAAACAGGGCTTGGCTTCGCCGATCTCATGGGCGAGATCTATGATACGCTGCTCGGGAATCTGAGTGATGGCGGCAGCCCATGCCGGGGTCTTCTCCACCATGTCGTAGCCGGTGCCCATGATATAGGCGTAATAGGAGCTGTTTGCCGGGGCTCCCTCAGGCAGGGACTCCTCGTCGTAGCCGACGCAGTAGGTGTGCAGGAAGTCCACATCCACCAGATTGCTGGCGATGAGTTCATGGGCGATGCCGGCCACGAGCGCCGCGTCGGTACCGGGACGGATGGGGATCCACTCCACGTCGCGGTTCGTGGCGATCTCGCTGCGGCGTGGGTCGATGCAGATGACGCGCACGTTCTTCTGTTCCATGGCCACCAGCAGATCGTAGCCGTGGCCGTCGCCGGCCATGCGGGTGTCGCAGGGGGCGTTGCCGAACATGACCACCAGCTCGCCGTCGGTCAGCGTCTTGAAGGAGCGCTTGCCCCAACCACCGCCATAGGTGTACAGCTGGGCGCCGAAGGTCAGCGCCCCGTTGGAGTAGTTGCCGTAGCGAGTGACCACGCCGCCGCACAGGTTGAACAGACGGAACCAGGGGTTGTTCATGATCACGTTCTGCTCGACGCCGGAGCACTCCTGGATAAAGACGGACTCGTTGCCGTAAGCCTCGGTGATGCGCTTGAACTCGGAGGCGATGGTATCCAGAGCCTCGTCCCAGCTGATCTGCTCGTACTTGCCCTCGCCGCGCTTGGAGCCCTCCACGCGCTTCATGGGATAGTTCAGGCGATCCTCGCCGTTGATCCAGCGGCGGATGGAACGGCCGCGCAGGCAAGCGCGAGCCTGGAAACCACCGAAGGAAGCGTCGCCGGTATTGTCAGATTCCACGTAGGTGATCTCGTCGTCAACCACATGGCACTGCAGCACGCAAGCGCCGCCGCAGTTCACATGGCAATGCGTCCAGCAGATCTTCTCGTCGACCGGCGCGGTGTCGCCGGTTTCGGCGAGCTCGGCGTCTCCGGAGCCGGTGCCCTGCGGCGCGCAGCCGAACAGAGACGTGGTGCCTACGGCGGCGGCCCCAAGGCCGGCCAGTGCGGATCCCTTCACGAACGTGCGGCGAGACAGAGCGGTCTTCTCGGAGTTCGTCATGGTACCCTCCCTTTCCTCTTGCGAATCTCTTCTCTTCTGCGGCCCGCCCCTCTTCCGTAAGGATCGGGCCCGCGGCGCCGTGGAAGGCGGCGCCTCGCGTCGGTCGCGGTGGCGTTCACCGTCGCTCCCGACGGGCCGCATCATAGGCCCCCTGCCGCAGCGAGCGTGTCACATACTCCGTGTGATTTTCGCATTTCCCCAGTTCACAGGCGATCACTCTATCACCCTTTTTCCATTTCGCCAAGACGGAAACTCGTGGCCACGCTATACTGTTCACCACGGATTACCGCACAGCGGCAACGTCGGGAGGGGGTGCGCGCGATGAATTTCCAAACCGTTTTAGGGCTTCTGCGGCCGAACGTGGCCTCGCTCGGCTACGGGCTCTTCCTCGCCATCAACGCCGCCAGCGTGTGGGGCGGCGTGTTCCCGTTTCTGCCGCTCGCTTTCCAAACCGCCGATGTCATGCTGTGGTTCTTCGCCGCCGAGTCCGTGGCCTTCACCGCCACGTTTCTGGCGAGCGCCGCCGGCACGTGGTTCTTCCCCGCCGAGACGCGACGATTCATGGTGAAGGCGGTGACGGTACCCTACATGGGCGGCTGGTGCTTGCTTATCGCAGCCATGTACCTGCGCGGTGCCACCGTGCCGCTCGTCTGCATCGGCGGCGCGCTGCTCGGCGTGGGGTCGGCCGGATTCTATATGCTGTGGCAGCGCCTCTTCGCCAGCCAGGACGCGCGCGAGGGTATGGGCAACCTTATCGCCGGCACGGCATGGGCGGCCGTGCTGTACTTCGCGCTCTACCTTATCCCCGTAGCGGTGACGGCCTACCTCATCCCTTGCGTCTTTCTGCCCCTCTTCGGACTGGCCGCCGTGCTGAAGAGTCGCTCCATCGATCTTGACCAGCCCATGTTCGAGGACGTACCCCGCGAGCATCGGCGCACGTACCGCCACGTACTCGCCACCGTCTGGCGACCGGCGCTTTCTCTTGGCACGTTGGGGTTCTGCACCGGCGTCATGCGCTCGCTCGCCATTGGCGACCCGGAGGTGGGCACGCTCGTGAACGCCCTTTCCATGGGGGCGATGCTGGTGGCGGCCGTGGCGCTTCTGGCCGTGTGGGCTACCAAGAGCCTGCGCATCAACGTGGCCACGAGCTACCGGGTGTTCTTCCCCGTGGTGACGACCGGCTTTTTACTGCTGCCGCTTTTGGGAGACAGCTATGCGGAAGGGCTCGCAGCCGGGCTGTACGCGCTGTGGTCGGTGGCCATCGTGCTCATGATGATCCAGTGCGCCCAGGTGTCTCGGGACGGCGGCATCAACCCGGTGTTCATCTACGGCGTGTTCGGCGGCATCATGTACGGTCTGCACGATGTGGGATTTCTCGGCGGATCGGTGCTGGAAGGGCTAGTCGCAGGGAGCGCCGGGGGCGCAGCGGCCGGCGGGGCTGGAGACGCGGGAGCCGCTGCTGTCGGCGCGGCCACCGCGGCCGGCGGAGCCCTGGGCGGCCTGCCGCCCCTTGCCCTGGTGACGATTGCGGCACTGTACCTTCTCGGCATCATGTACTTCATCGGCCAGGGAGGCTTCCGCCGCGTGCTGGCCGACACCGACATCAACGAGATCGAGCTGTTGGCCCTCCAGCGCGGCGGGAAGAAAGGGCCCGCAAGCCGCGTGATCGCCCGTGCCGACAGCGCAGCCGCCATGACCGACACACCATCCGCCGCCTCGGAAGCATCAGCATCTGTTTCTGAAGAAGGTGTCGAAGGAAAGGATGCCGCAATCGCGGATCCCCTCCTCTGCGCTGCCAATACCATCGGTACGCAAGCCGAAAGCGGAGATCACGCGCAGGGAGCGCCTCATAGCGCATCGTCCGGTAGCACTGCAGCTACCCGAGATGGCGCTGCCTTTCGCGACCGTTTCTCGAAGCAGATGGCGGCAGTGCGCGAGTTCTACGGTCTGTCGGCCCGCGAGGCGGAGGTGGCCGAGCTCATCGCCCGCGGCAACACCGTGGCCCACATCGCCGAGCTGCTGTTTGTCTCCGAGAACACCGTGCGCACCCATTCCAAACGCATCTACGTGAAGCTGGACATCCACAAACGCCAAGAGCTCATCGACCTCGTAGAAAGCTTCGAACCCGAGGGACGCTAAAAGCAGGCACGATTCTGAACGCAGTGCGTTCAGAATCGAGATAAACTGCAGGGCGCGTGCCCCTTCTATCGCTCCAGCAGCTGCTCCATGGTGCAACGCAAGGCACGGGACAGGCGGTAGAGGGCTATGCCCTGGGCCTTGTTGATGTCCTTCTGTCGCTGCTCGTATAGCTGGATGGAGCGGACGCCCACCCCCGATGCCTTTGCTAGTTGCGATTGAGAAAGACCTGCCGCCTCGCGCAGAGTTCGCAAGTTGGTGGCCTTCGCGCGCTCGGTGCGCATCTCGTCGAAGATGGCGACAAACTTGCTTTCAGGTGCCTCGTGCAGCGGCCAATACATGGAGCGAATCTCGTCATAGGTGGCGGTCGCGAAGATGGACCGGTAGGAGCAACCCGTGACCATCTGGTAATGCGCAAGCACCCACCCGACCCAGAAGTCCGGCGTCCGGTCATAGCGAAGACACGGCGCGGGCATTTCATCGCACGGGAGCAGAGGCACCATGATGCGCAGTAAGTCATAGGACGACTTGCCCGCCACGTACACCGGATTCTGCTTTTCAAACTCCTCGGCCAAACCTGACGCCATGAACGCCTGGGCCACCTGCTCGCCCGTGCACCCGGCCAAGTTCACCCCGATATCGAAAACGAATGCCAGCACTTCTTGCAGATCGTGAGCATAAGGCGAAGGCGGCAGCTCGACGACGGCGTATCGATACTCCCCCATGGCCTACCTCTCCCTCATCAAGTCGAGCATGTACGCATCGTTGGGGTCAAAGGACTCCTTGTGCAGAATGCGATCGAAGTCCTGGCGCGCCTTCTCATCTCGTCTCATACGCTTCTCATGCCAGAGCGATGCTGACACGGGCTCGGCTCCTACGAACCTGAGCGCCCCGAAGGCTGCCTCACTCACCGCAACCACCTGACGCCCCAGCCCACCAAGCTTCATCGCACGCTCAAGCTGTGCGAGACTGATGCGATTCTCCAGAAATGCCCGGGCAAAAGAAAAGTAGGAATCGTCAGCACGGTAGCCCACGACCACGTCCGCTTCGCCCAACTCCGACGGGTATCGGGCCGCCACGTAGGACTTAGCGGCCTCCATAAGACTCGTCGGAACGTCGAACTGTCGATTGGCGAAAAGCACCGCAAGCCATTCGATGGTACCGTAAGGCTCGGCGTCCAGATCCACCACGCGCAAGCCCGCGAGCTCAAGGTCATAGGCGTTCGCAAACCCATCCTTTGCCTTCGGGCAGGCCCATTCGCAGGCAAGCTCAAACGACTCCGTGCAATAGAAGCCCAAACCGTAGTCGTTGTAGGGATTGCCCACACCAAAAAGGGGGCGCTTCACTCGAATTGGCGATCCATGGTACAAGCGCAGCACTTCGCGCATAGTAGTCATCCTATCTATATCGCTACAGTGATATAGATACTAGCACGAAAACATAGCCAGATCAATTTCCCCATTGTCTGCGAAGGTTGGAAAATGTGCTTTTTTGGATGAGGGTCTGACCTGGTATTATTCGAGTTTTACCAGGTCAGATAGGGCGTTTTTAGAATTCGAAAAAGCACATTTTCCAGATTCCCCGGAGAAGGGAGTCAGTCTCGCATGCGTTCGCGAGAAGGGCGTCCTACTCCGCGACGCGTTTGCGGTCGGGGTTGAGCAGGGCGCCGGCGAGGGTGGCCACAGCGGAGATGCCGCCGGCGATGCGCAGCCACAGCGCCGTGCTCTGGCAGGCCATGTCGGCGCTCTTGCAGACGCCGATGGAGAGTGGCGTGTCGAAGGTGAGCAGCACGATGGCGAGCGACAGCAGCACCAGCGCCACGGTCATGGGCCACTTCGTCACGAGCGCCACCACCGCCACGGCAGCCAGGATAAGGGCAAGCAGCAGCTCGACTTTCGCCGTATAGGCGCAGCGCATGGGCACCATGTTGCCGTTAGCCAGTTCAAGCGTGCCCGAGCACACCGGCGCCCACAGAAGCACGGCTCCGCACACTATGGCGGCGCAGATAAGCGCCGCGATGGGCGCCAGCAGTTGCAAGTTCTTCATGAGTTCCCCTTTCAAGCGATGACGGCGATGTCCTTGGGACTCGCCAATCCTTCAATCGTATTCAGCAGCGCCAGCGACGGCGCATCCACCACGTGCACTTGGCCGCCGATGCTGTTGCCAACCAGCAGCGTCTTCGCGTCGGGAGCAAGTACGAGCGTATCGATGCCCACGCCCAAAGACAGACGCCCCGTCTCGTTCCAGTCGGCGTCGAAGGCCACCAACTCCCCATCGTCGCGGGCGATGGCCCACACCGCCGAGCCGTCAGAGGCCTGAGCCACGCCGGCGACAGACTGGCCCACCGGCACCTCCTGCACGCGTTTGCCCGAGGAGCGGTCGAGCACATACAGGTCGCTCACCTGCTGCTCGCCCTCCCCTCCCACGCCGGCCAGAAGCAGCTGCGCTCCGTCGGCGGACACGAGGATCTGCCGCGGGCCCACCACGCCGTCGAAGGCCTCGATTTCCTCGCCCGTCGCAAGGTCGACGCGGGCCACGTCGAAGGTGCCGTAGTTGGCGCAGTACAGCAAGTCTCCCTCGGGAGCCAACGCCAGCGCCACCGTGCGGCGACCCGCCCCCGGTTCAAAGGTGCAGCAAGGGGGCGGATCGGTGCGGCCGCTGAATCCCAATGCGCTAAGCTCCATCGTGCCCACAAGCGATTGCAGCGCCACGTCGATTACATGAACGCTGTTGGCGAAGTAGTCGCCAACATAGATAAGTCCCCGAGCCTCATCGCAGCACAGCCCAAGAATCTGATGCCCCACGGGAATGGGGGCCGCGGCAGTCGGGCTCGCCATCGGAACCGCGGTCACCTCGCCAGTGCCGGTACACCCCACGAAAACGGTATCTTCCGCGGCAAGAACCGAAGCCGGATTGCGGCCGACGGGAATACGGCCAGCCACTTCTCCAGCCCTCGCGTCGACAACCGCAAGAGTGTTTGTCGCGTACTCCGCAACGCACAGCATCCCGGGGATAATCTCCCCCGAAAACGGCTCGCTGGAAGCAACTGGCTCCTTTTGGGGAATTGGCGAAGGTTCTTCCAGTGGCTCCTTCTCTCCCGATACATCTCTCGGCGGCTCCTCGGCTGGCGCGGCGCAACCTGCCGTGCTTAGCAGCCCCATGGCTCCAATACCGGCCAGCACCACAAAGTTCCTGCGCGTGATCATTGCTCCGCCACCTCCCTAAGCTTTCCTCCTTCCAGAAGATACATGCTGTCAGCCCGAGCGGCATAGGAGCGATCATGGGTCACCAGAACCACCGATCGTTCCTCATCGGCACAGAAGCCGCGCAGCAGCTCGAAGACGCACTCTGACCATTCCGCATCTAAGTCATTCGTCGGCTCGTCCGCCAACAGTACATCGTGGCAGGAGAGGAGCGCGCGACCGAGCACCAATCGGCGCTTCTGCCCAGCGGATAGAGCCGAGGGAAGATGCTCGGCCCGTTCGTCAAGGCCCAGTTTCTCCAACATCTCGAAAATGCGGTCTCGCACCACTTTCTCACCAGAGGCCCGCAGCGCCAGCTCTAAATTCTCATAGGCCGTTAGCGCCTGGAACAAATAGGGCGTCTGGAAAACGAAGCCAATGCCATGCCGGTGAATGGCATCGAGCTGCGCGGCCGTCGCCTGTGTCAGGTCGACCTTCCGATACCGCACACATCCAGCTTCGGGGCGCAGCAGGCCGCCCATCACATTGAGCAGAGTCGATTTCCCTTTGCCAGAGACGCCCGTAACCGCAATCATCGTCGAGGGTGGTACAACCATGCTCAGACCATCGAGTGGACGTACCGGGGGGTGGGAGGAGAATTCCTTTACGACATCGGAAAGCTCTAACAACGGTTCCATCACAACCCTCCTTTGGCAAGCGTTTCCTGGGGATCCTGACGCATCAGGGTGATCATGGGCTGAACGAGCGCCACCAAACTGAGGAGCACCGCGAACAGAAGAGCCGCGCAGACAACCCACCCGTAAGCCGAGGGAGCCAGCAGGGCTCCCGGCAAATCGAACGAGGTATGGAGCTGTCCGATAATGGCCGATGATGCCAAGCATGCACAGACCGTCGCTGTCGCTGCCGCGACCATTGTGACAATCCCCACCTCGACCACGAAGCTCAAAGCAACCTTAAGGCGGCCAACTCCCATCGTCCTCAGCAGGCCGAGCTCGCCCATACGACTCGACACGAGCGACGAGAACCGCCCCGCCAACGCCAGAGCCGCCAAAAGCACGATAGCCGCCAGAAACGCAAGGGTCATCGATTCCAACACGACCAGCTGGGATGTTACACCGGCAATAAGATCGGAAGTGCATACCGCCGCAGCTCCTGGCACCTGCTCGATAATGGCAGCTGCCACCGCCGAGGGCTGTGCTCCCTCTTTCACCTTCACCATAACGCACGAGATGGCATCGAAGGGATCGACGTTAAGCCAGACGCTCTCAAGATATGGACTTTCAGCCGCAATGGTTCGCGCAGCATTCACATCCATGAAGATGGTCTCGTCGACGCTCGATCCCGTTGGCTCAAGGGTGCCCACACAGTAAAACACCGACCCGAGAATGGATGCTTGCCCGCCTTCGATAGGTGGCGCCGCAGCTCCCAAGATAATGCCATCCGGAGGCAACGCCCCCCCTTCAAGTGCCCCACCGACCAGCCAGGGGCCTACGATGAAATCCGTTTTCATATCAATGCCCACCACGCGCGTCACCCCGATCACCGAGCAACAGCTCTGGTTGACCGTTTGCGTGAAGAACTGGGGTGTCGCCTGTTCCACACCGTCGATTCCGGCCACGGTTCGCTCGACATCAGCCGGCAAGTACACGTTGACTGGCTCGGCGCAAAAGAGCACCTCTGACGCATTGCCAGATGCCCCTGCGGGAAGGACCATGATGTCGGCTCCGAGTCGCTCCCGCGAGAGCCTTAGTCCATTTTCAAGCGACGCCACGACAGCCAGAGAGGTGGCCAATACAAAAACGGCAATGAAGGCGATAAGAGCGGTCATGAGGGATCCGCCCAAACGTCGGGTGATGTTCTTCCAGGCTAGGGAAAACAATGCTCGTCCTCCTTCCAAAAGGGGACGGCACGAAGCGGAGGGGAGGGAGCGCTTCGTGCCGTTCTTGCGTCCTCGCGGACGAGGGCGCCCTAAGGGAAATTACGCCGTGCGGTTCTCGACCACGGTGTCGTCGGGCTCTTCAGCCAAGGCCGCATCCACCGTGATGACGAAGTTGGGCTTGGTGCCGGAGTTCTCGTCGGACACGATATCGGCCGTATACGTGCTCTGCAGAGACCCCATATCATCGAGAGCCAGATTTGCGCCGGGGCAGGCAACCACGCACGCGGGCAGCTCGCCGCGCTGGCGCCGATCATAGCAGCCATCGCACTTGAACGTAGTGCTCGTCGCCTCGTCGTAGCTGGGCGCGCCGTAAGGGCAAGCGGAGATGCAGGTCTTGCAGCCGATGCAAACGGAGTGGTCCTGAATCACCGTACCATCTTCCAACTTGCTGTAGGCCCCTACCGGGCAGTTCGCCATACAGGCAGGCTCTTCGCAATGGTTACAGGCCATAGAGAGGTAAGCAAAAGCTCGCGGATCATCCTGACGAATTGCCGTCACATGCCGCAGCAGCACACCCTTGTCCAACTGCTTCTCGCTCTTGCAGGCGATGGAGCAGGTCTTGCAGCCGTAGCAGTTCTTATTGTTCATCCAAAATCCGATAGCCATGGTCTTACGCCTCCTTCTTCACGTCAACGAGAGTCTGATTGCAGCAGTGGGTACCACCGAGAGTCCTCCACTTATCGTTGGTCACATAACTGGACGAGCCGCCCTGCTGCTCCCACCAGCCGTTCTGCAGCCCTACTACCCCAGGCTTGATAAGGTCGTTGACGAGAGCAACGCCGTGATGCTCGCCACGATCGTTGAACACAACCACCGCATCGCCATCCTGGATACCTCGTGTCTCGGCATCAGCGACATTCATAAGAACCACGGGCTTTTGATCGCATACTTCGTCCATCCATTCGAGATTGTTGAAGGTGGAATGCACACTGCGATAGGTCTTCTGCTGAACGCTGAAGAGCGGATACTTGCGAGCCAGTTCATTGTCGTTGCGAGCGTCCTCTTCAGCACGCGCGTAGGAGGCAATGGGGTCGAAGCCCTCCTCCTTCCAGGAGCGTACCCAGAACTCGGCTTTTTCGGAAGGTGTAAGGAATTTACCGTCTTTGTAGGGAATGTAGTCGGGACCCACCACGTCGATGGCCTTTTTCTCCTTCAGCTCCTCATAGGTGATGCCCGCCGGCTCAATGACGTTGCTGATGAGCGTCTCCATGGGCACATCGAAGGCATCGCCGAAGTCGTAACGGCGAGCGAGCTCAGTGAATATCTCCAAATCGCTCTTGGCCTCGCCGGGCGCATCCACCGCCTTCTCCATCAGCTGAATCCAATGGGAGCGGTTCTGGGCCAGCACGCCGTCCACCTCGAAGATGCCTGCGCAGGGCAGAACCAAATCGGAGTAGAGGGCGGTAGAGGTCAGGTACTCATCGACGGTAATGACGAAGGGGATCTTTTCTAGAGCCTTGCGCACCATGTTGGTATTGGGCCACTGGGTCATGGGGCTGCCGGTCATGGACCAGAACACGTTCACCTTGCAGGGGTCTTCGTTCAGAATGGACTCACCAAACTTAAAGCACGGGATGGTGGGCATCTTCTCGAGTAAGTTGGGAACCTCGATCGGCGCACCGGTCTTCACTTCGCACACACCACCCGCATCCGAATAGCCCTCACCCTCATGGCCGATCTGTCCGCAGAACGCTGCCAAGTAGGCACCAACGGCCACGGCGTAGGTACCATTCTCGGTACGCATGAATCCGCCCATGTTGTGAACGATCATGGCATGCTCGGCGGTCGCGTACTCGCGAGCGATACGCTGGATGTCGGCCGCAGGCACTCCGCACTCGGCCTCGGCAGCCTCAACTGTCCAGGGAGCGGCGTTGGCATAGATGAGCTCGAACTCAGTGTTGTACTGCTCGGCCTGGGGCGTTCCCTCCAAAGTGAGGGCAGCCGTGATGTTTGCGGCATCATGGCGCACCACATTGCCCGTGGCGGTATCGAGCACCACAAAGGAGGCCGGATCCTCAGGATCTTCCATCACTGGCTCTCCCGTGGCCTTGTCCACCAGACACGGGGCGCAGGTGTGAGCCAGCAGGAACTCCTCATCATAGAGCTTCTCGTCCACGATGGTCTTCAGCATCGCAAGCCCCAAGGCTGCATCGGTGCCGGGCCAGGGAGCGATCCAGTCGGTAGCCTTAGCGGCCGACTCGGTATAGATAGGATCGATCACCACGAGCTTGCCACCGTTTTCCACCACTTTCTCGAAACGCTGGAAGTAGCCCTGCTTGGTGATGGCGGGATTGTTGCCCCAAATAATGCAATAGGTGCTGTTCTCAATCTGGTTACGGCAGTCCAGAAAGCGCTTGCCGTAAATGTACACAACAGACTCGTACACGCCGGCACAGCAAAGCTTGCCTACCGTCGTAGTGGCGCCGCCGAGATGCGCAAAGAAGGCATTCGCCACCGGGCCGTGCATGGCCCCGAAGTTGCCCGAGCCAGTTGCGTAGCAAATCGACTGGTTGCCATCGGTGGCAATGGCCTCATCGAGCTTCTGCTGGATAAGGTCGAAGGCCTCATCCCAAGAGATCTCCTTGAACTTACCCGAACCCTTATCGCCGTCGCGCAAAAGCGGCACCGTCAGTCGATTGGGATCGTTGCACATAAAGCCACGAGCGATGCCGCGAGCACAGGCGGCGCAGTCGTTCAACTCGGAAGACTCCACCTTCACGAGCTTGCCGTCCACCACATAGCCCTTGAGGTTATGATGCTGGCACTCCGGCGGGCACGTAGAGTAGAAGATCTCCGCATTCGCATAGGGATCCTCCCCTGTAACGGGCAGGCCCTCCTCGTTGGCCGGCGCCTCGTCGGTGGCCGCCGGAGCGCATCCGGCCAGGCCCACAGCAGCCGTAGCCGCGGCAGCGCCCACGAAGGCGCGACGGGTGAGCTTGGCGTCAATGGCGCGTTCGCTGTTCTTCGTCATAGAACTCTCCTCCCTCAGATAGGATTTTCTCGCGAGCTGCGGCGAAAAGACGTTTGAACCCCCGCTCTCGGCGGATCTCCTACCGCCTTGCTGTCGCATCGGGCGGCCCTCCTCGGCCGAAACCCTCGCACTCGCTGGCTATTATTCTGCCGTTGACTCAACGTCACTTCAATGGCGGCCAGCGGAACTTTTCATTAAGACTTCGGGGCAAATATTAAAAAAGAATTACCTTCCCCACCGAAGTCTCCTGCATGCAGCTCCATCGGGCATAATATGAAGATTGACGAGGAGGGGACACCATGTCGACCGATCACCCGGGGCGCCCGTTCCGCTATGGCATACGCTTCAAGATCGCCGTTTCCATCGGCGTCATTATGGTTGCGCTCATGGCCGTTGACATTCTATGGAACCTATCGCTTCAAAACGCTCAGGCCGAGAACGAGGCACGCGAAAAAGCCGAGGTGCTCGCCGCCGAAATGCGCGCGGCGTGGGACTTCGTCGATATGAATCAGGAAGTCATCAACCGTGCCGAGGACGGCACCTTCCGTACGAAGCACCTCGTGTGCGTGGTGGCGGCGAAGTCAATATCCATGCTGTTCACCACGGAAACCGACTACTCCATCCGCTTCACAAATGACACGCCGCGTCAGGCTGCCAACGCGCCGGACGCCTTCGAGCAGGAGGCCCTGGCCGCCTTCAACGCCGACCCCGACCGCAAGGCATTCTGGCGCGTCGTGGACGCCGGCGACGGCACGCGGGTGTTCCGCTATACGGAGCCGTTGTACGTGACCGAGTCGTGCCTAGAATGTCACGGCGACCCCGTCGGCGAGCTGGATCAGTACGGCTACCCCAAGGAGGGCATGCAGGTGGGCCAAGTGGGCGGCGCCATGTCCATCACCGAGCCCATGGGCATTTACGCCGCCGGCATTCAAGATAGCATGATGCAGCAGGCGATCATGGTGCTGTTCATGATGGTAGCGGCCTTCATCGGGCTGTACTTCGTGACAAGCCGGCTGGTGCTGCGGCCCATCGACGAGCTGCGAGGCGCGGCGGGCGCCGTGGGCAAGGGCGACTTCAACTACACCCTCACGGTGCCCGACCCCGGCGAGCGGCCCCGCGACGAGCTGGCGGAGCTCACCGGCGAGTTCGACCGCATGGCCCGCGACCTTGAGGCGCTTTATGCCGATCTGGAGGGCCAGGTGCGTTCCAAGACCGACGACCTCATGGTGCTCAACGACATGCTGAACTACCAGAAGCGCGAGCTGAAGGTAGCACTCGATCGGCTGGGTGATGAGGTGGCCTACAAGAACGAGTTCTTCGCCATCGTCAGCCACGAGCTGCGCACGCCGCTCACCAGCATTTTGGCCTACGCGCGCATCCTGAACGCGGACGACAGCCTAGCGCCCAAGACCCGCGAGGCCGTGGGCGAAATCGAGTCGAATGCCACCCTTTTGCTGAACATGGTGAACAACATCCTCGTCATTTCCAAGCACGCCGCCAAGAAGGACGAGCTTTTGCCCGAGCCGGTGGACTTCGTCGATTTGGCCCAGTTCGTGCGCAAGGCGCTGGCCCCCATCGCCGCCGACAAGGACGTGCGGCTCACCTGCACGGTAGCGCCGAATGTGCCCTTGAGCATGGCCGACTGGGAGAAGCTGCGACGCATTCTGGAGAACCTGGTGAACAATGCTATCAAGTACACCCATCGAGGTGGGTTCGTGCGCCTGACGATTGGGTTCGAGGACGGGGAAACCGACTCCCACAGTGAGAGCGAAAAGGCGGACACCAATGCCCCCGATGGCGAAGATGCCGCAGCCGGCTGGATCGTCATGCGCGTCGCCGACGACGGCATGGGCATCGCGCCCGAAGAGTTGGACCAAATCTTCGAGCTGTACAAGCAGGCCGGGCAATCGGCCAACCGCCGCTACCGGGGCACGGGGCTGGGGCTTGCCGTAGTGCGCGACCTCACCGAGCTGCATGGCGGCACCGTGACCGTGGAAAGCCGGGTGAAGGAGGGCAGCACGTTCACCGTGCGCATTCCCTATGTGCCCGTCATTGAGGAAGAGGACGAGGAAGCGTAAAGCCGCAGGGTGACCCGCAGCGCCGAAGGCCGAGCCGCTGACAACCGCGAAGGAGGACGACGATGGCGAAGATTCTGCTCGTGGACGATGAGCCGCGCATTGCCCGGGTGGTGCGCGACATGGTGGAAGGTGCCGATTGGCAATTCGCTTACGCCGACAACGGCGCCGACGCGCTGGACGCCGTCACCCGCGAGGCGCCCGACCTCATCATCATGGACGTCATGATGCCGAAGATGGACGGCTTCACGGCCTGCCGCGAGCTGCGGGCCCGCGGCGTCACGGTACCAGTCATCTTCCTATCGGCCAAAGGGGACATCGTGGACAAGGGCGTCGGGTTCGCGGCCGGGGGCGACGACTACATGGTGAAGCCCTTCGACCCGCGCGAGCTGATGATGCACATCGAGGCCCATCTGCGCCGTGCCGCCATGCGTCCAACCGCTGCTATGCCGTCCACGGGCACCATCACCGTGGGGCGCCTTTCCCTGGACATGGCCCAGCACCGCGCCACCTTGGGCGGCGAGCACGTGCCGCTGACCCCAAAGGAATTCAAAATCCTGGCGACCTTGGCCGCAAGTCCCGGCACCGTGCTCTCCCGCGAGCAGCTCGTGGAGGCGGCCTGGGGGCCGGAGTTCGTCGGCGAGACCAGCTCCATCACCGTGTTCATCAAGAAGCTGCGGGCCAAGATCGAGGACGATCCCACCGAGCCCCGCATCATAGAAACCGTCTGGGGCATCGGCTACCGCCTCGACCCCGAGGCCTGCGGGTAAGCCCCCTCACCCGCACCCGCTTTTCTAGCCTCAAATTGGCGGTTTTTCCGTAAGAAGCGTCGCTTCGTGACACCATTTCGTTCCAAATAGGCGATTTTACCCACTTTGTAGCCGCAAATCGACGATCTTGACATAACAACCGTCGATTTGCGGCTACAAACAAAATGGGGTCGCCGAGAGGTTCCCCTACTTTCCCGCGCCGCCGTGGTTGATGGTGGTGGCGAGGGGGTGGCGCTTCAAAAGGAGCATCATCACGAGGCAGGCGAGCATGAGCGGCACGAACCAGAGGAACAGCGGCAACAGCGCGTCGGAGTAGCCGGCGGCGATAACCGACTGGGCTGACGCGGGCAGCTTGTCCACAATCTGCGGCGTTAGCGTGGCGAGCGACAGGTTGTCCACATGGGTGAGCTTGCCGGCCACGTCGGCCGTAAGGCGCATGGTGAACAGCGCGCCCACGAGCGCCGTGCCCACCGAGGCGCCGATCTGCCGGAAGAAGTTGTTCGCCGACGTGGCGGTGCCCACCATGGCGTGGGGAAACTCGTTTTGCACCACGAGCACAAGCAGCTGCATGCCGAGCCCCATGCCGAAGCCGAGCACAAACAGGTACAGCACCGGCACCCACAGCGCCTCGTGCACCTGCATCCGCGACAGCAGGAACAGCCCCACCGTGCTCACGACGCACATGGCCACGAGCATCCCTTTGTAGCGCCCCGTCTTCGACGCCACCCAGCCAGTGGCCGTGGAAGTGATGAGGATGCCCACGCTGGTGGCCGTGCACACGAGACCGGCCACTTCGGGCGAGAGGTCGTCCACAATTTGGAAGTAGGTGGGCAGATAGTTGAGCGCCCCCATGAAGCTGATGTTCAGGAAAAGCCCCGTCACCGAGCACAGCACGAAGTTGCGGTTGCGGAAAAGCCCCATGGGGATGATAGGCTCGGCAGCGCGGCGCTCCAGCAGCACGAAGACCACAGCGGCGGCCACAGCTAGGGCGACAAGGCCCATAAACGGCAGGCTTCCCCAGGGAATGAGCGTGCCGCCCCAAGCCATGGCGAGCACGAGCGAGGTCACAGCCACGGTCATGGCCATCATGCCAGGCCAATCGATGGGGTGCTTTCCGAGGGCGCGGGCGTCGCGGGGCAGCGTGAGTCCGAGTACCACCACGGCAAGCAGGGCCACGGGCACGGTGAACCAGAAGATCCAGCGCCAGCCCGTCACCTGGACGAACCAGCCGCCGAGCAGCGGCCCCAGCACATTCGATACGGCGAACACGGCGCCGATGACGCCCATGTAGGTGCCGAGCTTGCGCGGCGGCACCACGTCGGAGAGCGTCGCCTGGGACAAGATGATGAGGCCGCCGCCCCCGAGGCCGGAGATGAGGCGGCCACTGATGAGCATCTCCATGTTCACGGCCAGGCCGCACACCACCTTGCCCGCCGCATACAGCGTGAGCGCCGCCATGAGCAGACGCTTGCGGCCGATAAGATCGCCCAGCTTGCCGTAGATGGGCATGACCAACGTCGACGACAGGATGTAGGCGGTGGAGACCCACTGCATGATCTCCACACCGTTCAGGTCGCCCACAATGGTAGGAAGCGCCGTGGAAGCGATGGTCTCGGAAAGCGAGCTGATGAACATGGCGAGCAGAAGTCCGAAGAACACGAGCGCCAATGCCCGGCCGTGCAGGGCGTGATCGGCAGGAGGCGTGGAAGGCGCTTTCGCTCTCGAAGCCGTATCTGCTGCGCTCACCGCCATAGATCGCCTCTTTCTAATCAGGGGTTTCTTCCTATTTTAGAAAGACGGCCGCCGCAAGCGCCGCGCAACAACCCCGCCTGCGCCGAACTGTCACACGCCTGTTGCGCGTTGGGGTTTTGTGTTGAGCAATTTTACTCAGCGTATTGAGCAAAATTACTCAATAGACGTGCTACTTCACCCGCACCGAGACCGCGCCCACCGATTTGCCAGAGAAGGCAAGGCCCCATCGCAGGGCGCCGACGAAGACGCGAAGCGACCAATGATCTCGGTACGATAGAGTGAAGAGGTCTCCTTGTTGGGGATTCGAAGACAGCGAAGCATTTCCGGATCATCAGGTTGCTCGGTGTCGTTGGTGGTGACGTAACCGGACAGGTAGAGCATCGACCACAGGGCGCCCGAGCGCACCCCCACATCGGGAAACACGACGCGGGTGTCGAGGGGAGCCTCAATCGTCCCGTCGGGCTCCATCAGCCGGCAGAGGCGCCCCATGACGGCATCATCCGCACCGCGCACCATATCGCCGAGCACGCCGTTGGAAGAAGTGTTGCCCCAGTAGACATCGGCGACACAGCCCGCATCGAAGTAGTTCAGGGCGCTCCAGGGGTTGTAGACGTCGACGTTACCGAAGCGGTAGCCGTCGTACCACTCCCGCGCCGCGGCCACACCCTCCGGCATCCCGAGATAGTCGGCCAGCGCCTCCACCTCGGCCTGGGTGAAGCCGAATCGCTCGTCGGAGGCGACGTTCAGCGGCGTATCAACCTTCAGGTTGTTCAAGTCGGAGAAGATGGACTCCTTGGAGATGCGCTGCACGCCGGTCATGGCGGCGAAGGCGAGCGAAGGGTTGTCCTTCAAAGCGCCGGTGAGCCAGCCCTTCAACCAGCTGACGGCCTCGTTATAGAACCCACCGGAATACGCCGTCATCACCGGCGCATCGTACTCGTCGATGAGCAAGACAACCGGCCGCCCATAGTGCTTATGCAGAAGCGTCGTGAGCAGCTTGAGCGTTTGCCCGAAGGCTGAAAAATCGCTCGCTGTCAGCGGCGTTCCGGCGATCTCAGCAAATTGGGCGCGCTCCCTTTCCGACAGAGAGGCGCTTTCCTCCAGGTAGTCGTGACGCAAGTATTCCGCCACGATGTTGAATGCGAGAGCGCGCTGGGTCTCCTCCCAGGTCGGTCGCTTGGCATCGTTCAGCGCGAAACGCACCACCGGGTAGGCGCCCTGATGCTCCCGGAAGCGGCCATCCTCGGCCTCCCAGATGGCGAGGCCCTGAAACAGCGGCGCGAAGTCGGCGCCCGCGTCCGCCCCCACGGGTATCTCGAAAAAGCGCTGCAGCATGGAGAGGTTCAGCGACTTGCCGAATCGCCGGGGACGGCAGAACAGCGTGACCGCCGCCCGCGATTTCAAGATGTCGGCGATGAGCATCGACTTGTCGACGAACACCGAGGTTCGCACGACCGCCTCGAAGTTGCTGTTCCCGATGGCCAGCCCCTTCTCACCGCACAGATCCGACAAGCGCGCCCGGCCTTGCCGGTATATGCCGTTCTCGAACGTGGCCGCCTCGCCCATGCCGCACCGCCTTCCCTCAGAAATCACTTGTCCGCCATTATACGACACGTGCTTCGGCCGCGAACCAACCACCACTCCGTTCTTTTCGGTCGTTTCGGTCGCTTTGCGGTCGTTTTTGCGGTCGTTTCGGTCGCGACTGAAACGGCAGCTCGCACGAACACAGCCGCCGGATATCCCTTTCGCGAACGCTACAGTGCGAGCTCGTACATGGCGACCTGGATGTCGCCGAGTGCCGGGTAGTGGACGGGCCACTCGCCCCGATCGCTGAAACTGCAGGACTCGTAGAGGCCGCGGCCGCGCACGTTGTGGGGGAAGGTGTCGAGGCGCAGAACCACCAGACCCTGGGCACGGGCGATATCGGCGGCACCCTTCACGAGCTGGCGACCGAAGCCCCGGCCGTGGAAGACCGGCAGCGTGGCTACCACATGCAGGACACCTACCTGCTCGGGCGGCGCGTCCACGGTCCAGGGAACGGCGTCGTAGCCGGGGGCGCCCTCGTGGTTCACCACCATGGCACAGGCGATGACTGGCGCAGGTTCGGCGTCCTCAGAAGTCGCATCAGTCGCTTCAACTACCTCGACGGTCTCGATCGCTTCAGCATCGTGATCCGCGCCTGTGATCTTTTCTTCAACCCCTTCTGCGGGCAGCAACCCCACGATCACCTGGCCCGCCTCCAGCGACTCGCGCAAGAACGTCGGCGAGGGATGCACGTCATGCTGCCATTGCACGTCGAAATCGGTGCCCTGCATCTCGTCGATCATCGTCGTGTAGAACGCGAGCACCGCATCGAACTCATTGGGCCGCGCCACGCGCACTTCCAACATCGCCGCTCCCTTCTTCATCGGATTCGAGTGAAGACAGTATAGCGTTACGATGCCACCTACAGTCCGAGCAACGGGCGGTACAGGTGCTCGTCGGTTTCGGAGAAGACGTTGAACACCACCGTCATGGACGCATCGGGATGCTCGTCGAGCCAGCGGCGCACCGTGGCGACGGCGATGGAGGACGCCTCAGCCTGGGGGAAGCCGAACACGCCCGTGGAGATGCAGCAGAAGGCAATGCTAGCAAGCCCCGCGCCGGCCACCGCATCAAGACAGGCCTGGTAGCACTCGGTCAGCTGGCGGCGGTGCGTGTCGGTGGGGCGCCCGTCGGCGATGGGTCCCACCGTGTGGATGACGTAGCGCGCGGGCAGGTTGTAGCCGTCGGTCACCTTGGCCTGGGCCGTGGGCTCCGGGTGCCCCTGAGCTGCCATGAGGTTCGCACAAGCCGCACGCAATTGCACGCCGGCGAAGGTGTGGATGGCGTTGTCGATGCAGTAGTGCAGCGGCGCCCAACAGCCGGTCATGCCGGAATTGGCGGCGTTCACGATGGCGTCAACAGCTAAGGTAGTGATATCGCCGCGCCACAAGCGCAGGCGCGGATCGGTCGGCGACGGGGTCGTATCGGCCAAGGTCGCCACGCCCGCCTCAGCAATGAGCCCCTGCAGCAGCTCGTTCTGGGCCGCGAGGAACTCCGCGGGCGCGGGCCACGGCGGTCGCACGTTCACGAGCGATCGGAATGCAAGCCACAGCTCATCGGCCGAGACGCTTGCCAAGTCGTCATGGGCCACATCAGCCGCCGCGGGCGGCAGAGCGCACCCATGCGCCTCGCTCTCTTTAACCAGGTATTCCACCAAGTATTGCAACAGTTTGCGATCCATGGATTCGCCTCCCGCACAACAACTACAGCGCGAAGCGGTCGCGGGCGCGCTTGGGAGTGGCGGCGCGGGAGGCGCCGACGCGGTCGTGCTGCCAGTTCATGAGGAACAGCACGCAGTCGGTGCGGTTACTGGCGCGCAAGCGCTCGATCTGGCGATCGAACAGCTCGACGTCGTTCAAGAACCCGGCATCGGCCAGAGCGCGCACCATGGCGATGTCCCCCTCACGCGCCACATACTGCACGGCCTCCGCCGCACGCTCGCGCAGGGCATCCACAATGCGATCGCGCATCTCGGGCGCCAAGCGGAAAGGCGCCGCCACGCGGTGGAGCAGGGCTCCCAGATGATCAGGCAAGCCGCGCCCCACCAGCAATTGGTCATCGTAGCGGGCGAAGTCGAAGGGGATGCCATCCTCGGCGTCTTCCAAAAAACAGCTTATGAGCTGATCGGAAGTGATATGCACCACCGCATCGGCCGCAGCCAGGCGCACGATGGCGTATTCGAAGCTGCCCTCGCCGATGCTGGTGACGCTCGCGGGAATGAGCACGGGGCCGACCAGCGTGCGCGAGCAGAAGCAGTGAGCGCCGATGACGCGCAGCCCTTCGGGCAGTATCAGCTTGCGCGTGCCCTTGCAGGCGTTGCCGTCGCGCACCTCGCGCACCGTATCGGGAATGACAAGGGTGGCCGGGGCAGTGATGAGCGCGCGCTCGGCAACGTACGCGAGGGGCGCGCCGCCCACTTCCCGCGGCAGAGCCAGCCGATCAGCGGCAGACACCGGCGCCGCCATCGCGCTCGCCGCATTCGCCGCGGCCTCGCGAGCCGACACCGCCGTCGCGCCTCTCATGCGGGCATGGGCCGCCGACGAGAACTGGCGCGAGGGGGAATCGGGGGCCGGAGGACCCGCCACCAGATGCGCCTCACGCGAACCGCCTTTCGCGGCGACGCTGGGCTCCTTCGCAACACCGTCCTCCCACGCGAAGCCCTTCTTTTCTGCGGGGTCGTTTCCTTCTGCAAACCCGTACCAGCACTGGTTCTTTTCCACAGCTTGAAAATCAGTGACACGACCTCCGCAGCGCGCGACAATGCGCGCAAGCGCCGCCGGGTCACTGGCCCGCCAAAGCGTCTCGGGGTTCACCGAGCCGTCCACGCGCTCCAGCGAGTCGGGCACATCGATGACGCGCGGCGGCGGGCATCCTTTCGCGAAGGCGGCGGCGCTCATGACGCGCACGCCATCAGGGACCACAAAATGCTCGGCATAAGGTGCCGAGGCGAAGATGAGGCGGAAGGGGGCCATCGTCTCGCTCGAGAAAAGGCGCGCGTCGCCGGCGCCCGACCTCTCGCTGCGTCCCCCACCCATATGCTCGAGCAGACAATCCTCCTTTATGGCATAGCATTTGTTGGCAGGGTTCACTAGGTAGCGACGCGCCTCGAGCCGAGGATTGGGCAGCGCCATGTCCAGAGGGGACGGGTCGTACGTGCGCACGCCTGCACCCAGATACACCACTTCAGCACTTACGGCATTGAACGCCTGGGAGCCCACCACTTCCACAGTGTCAGGCACCACTAGCAAGCGAACCTGGGCGCCACTCGTAAAGCGTCGGGAAAAAGCCTCTGAGGCGATGCGCACCACGGGCACATCGTCGATAAACGACGGCACCACAACGATCAAGCCGTCGGCCCGAAGACCGTGCTCGGCGAGCTTTCCCAGGTGCACTGCGGAAACCGCGTAGCCCTCGCCGTCGCGTCGCACCGTTATGGGAACGTTGGTGGCAAAGTACGTCTCTTCACTTTGCGATGTTTCACGGTCGGATAGCGATGTTTCACGAGCTGTTAGAAGTGTTTCACGGTTTTGCGATGTTTCACGCTTTTGGGTTTCGCGCGCATTTTCGCAAGACGGATCCTTCGCTTCCTCTTTCGGATGCCAGCGCGGCGTTTGCCCCAAGGTCCACAGCTCGTGGGGCGACAGCTTGCGCGCCGGCGCTGCCACCGCTGCTGCGCCAGTGCCAGCAGCCGGCTCTCCGATGACCTGTCCGACTGCGCTTGCGGTTGGCCCCTCCCCCTCTTCCCCGCGCACAGCACTGCCGATAATGCCCATGCGCTCTTCATCGGAGATACCCATGCCGAGCGCGCCCACGATGAGCAGATCTCCGTCGGTGCCATCAAGCTCCTCGGTTTCATCGAGGGCCGCATCGTGCACCCAGGGCTTGTAGGGAGCCAGCTGGGGCCGCCAGTTCTCCCCCTCGATGGGGTGCCCCGGCTCCTCAATCGTCACGTCGGCCAGCATCAAATGCACCGGATTTTCTTGCACCCGCGCAATGAGATCGTCAAGAGAAGAAGTTGCGTCGCGAAAGACCACCGTATTGCCGTTCATAATTTTGTGCACCTTCCCAATTTTGACACCTGAAGGCCGTTTACCCTGCGTAAAGCCCATGCTACACTACGACCCATAGAGGCACAATGACAAAAGAATCTTGTTTTCTGGTCACAAAATCGACTTTTGAACTGTTCCGCGGCGAATTGGCGCTCGTGGAAGGGGTAGCTGGTCGCTTTGCGGCGTTGATTTTATCGAATTGCATTAGAATCAATCTTCTCTTTCCCTCGATCAGAGTTCAAAGGTCGATTTTGTGACCAAAAATGAGGAAATGTTTGTCACTCGAACCGCGAAAGGAGGGGCCGTGCGCAAAAACGAGGTGGAGGCGCTGGCCCTCGATGCTCTCGACCTGGTGCGCAACGGGCTTTTGGTAAACCTGCGCTTCATGAGCGCAGCCTTTGCCCGACTCGCGCCCCTGCCCATCCCCGGCGCTACGCTCGCCACCGATGGCGCGCATCTGCGATTCGACCCCGTCACCTGGGCGCGCACCTACGCCAACGACCCGGCCGAAGCTTCTCGCGCCTACCTGCACACGGTGCTTCACAACGTGTTTCTGCACCTTTACCCCGGGGCGGGCATTGATCCCGTTTTATGGGACATCGCCTGCGACATGGTGGTGGAATCGGTGATCGATCAGCTCGATCTTCCCGCCACGCGCACGCCCCAAGCGGCAGCCTCGCGTCCCGAGCTGGAGCGCATGGCCGAAGAGGCTGGCCTCATGACTGCCGAACGCATCTACGCCGCTCTACGCGACCGACGCGCCGCCGGTGCAACCGACGACGAGCTCGCCCGCCTCGGCGCTCGCTTCCACGTGGATGACCACCGCCCCTGGCATGCCGTCATCATAGCCGAAGGAGACACCGCCGCCCCCAAAGAGGGCGAGGGCACCGAAGGCGAGGGCCGCACCGCCGCCCCCGCCGCCAAAGCCAATACCTCCGGCACCGACATGGACATACCCGATGAAGCCGCCGACGTTCCCTACTCCCACAAGGCGCACCGCGCGATGGACGCCGCCGACATTACGCAGAAGGACGCGCCCGAAAACGCCGCCCGGGCCATCGGCGAGCGCTTTGCCGACACCGTGCAGCTCGACCGGTCCCGCGAGCAGTGGGAGAACGCGGCGCTGGAGATGGGCATCCAGCTGGATGCCTACGCGAAGCTGTGGGGCATCGAGGGCTCGAACCTCGCCATGAATCTGCGCAAGGTAACCCGCGAAAAGCACGATTATCGGGCCTTTCTGCGCAAATTCGCCCGCATGGGCGAGCAGATCCGCGTGAACGACGACGAGTTCGACTACGTGTTCTACACCTACGGGCTCGAGCTGTACGGCAACCTGCCACTCGTGGAACCAGTGGAATTTGCCGAGGAGAAACGCATCCGCGACTTCGTCATCGCCATCGACACCTCGGCCTCCACCAAAGACGGCCTGGTGCGCAAGTTCATCGAGCGCACCTATTCCATCCTGGCTGACGAAACGAGCTTCTTCTCGCACATGAACGTCCTCATTGTGCAGTGCGACGCCGCCATTACCGACGTCGCACGCATCACCTGCCTGAGCGATTTGGGAGACTATCTGGAAAACCCCACCATCAAGGGGCTCGGCGGTACCGATTTCCGCCCGGTGTTCAACTACGTGGACGAAGCGCTCGCCACCGGCGCGCTGAACGATTTGGGCGGCCTCATCTACTTCACCGATGGCCAGGGCACCTATCCCACGCGCCGCCCTGCCTACGAGACCGCCTTCGTGTTCCTCGATTCCGACGATGCCGCCGCCTCGGCCCCCGTGCCGCCCTGGGCCATGAAAGTAATCCTGGATGAAACCTTCGTGCTAGAAGAGGAGCCGCTATGAATATCCGCGAAGCAAAACAGCAGATCAAAAACGCCATGGTCGCCTATTTCACTAAAGACGAGTTCGGCAACTATCTTCTGCCGCCCGAGCGCCAGCGTCCGGTGTTCCTGCTGGGCGCGCCGGGCATCGGCAAGACGGCCATCATGGAGCAGATCGCGCAAGAACTGGAAGTGGGATTCGTGTCGTATTCCATGACCCACCATACCCGCCAAAGCGCGCTGGGCCTGCCGTTCATCGCGACGAAAACCTATGACGGCGTGGAATACCAGGTGTCCGAATACACCATGAGCGAGATCATCGCCTCGGTCTATGAGGCGATGGAGGCCACGGGGCGTCGCGAGGGCATTTTGTTCCTCGACGAGATCAACTGCGTATCGGAGACGCTCACGCCGGCCATGCTGCAGTTTCTGCAATACAAGATCTTCGGCCGCCATGCGGTGCCCGACGGCTGGATCGTCGTGACGGCCGGCAACCCGCCCGAGTACAACCGCACGGCCCACGACTTCGACATCGCCACCTGGGACCGCCTCAAGCGCATCGAGGTGGAACCCGACTTCGACGTCTGGCGCGAGTTCGCCGTGTCCACCGAGGTGCATCCGGCGGTCATCACCTACCTGGACATCGAGCGCTCCCACTTCTACGCCGTGGAAGCCACCCCCGACGGCGCGTCGTTCGTGACGGCCCGCGGCTGGGACGATCTGTCGGCGATGATCAAACTCTACGAGGCCCAGGGGCTCACCGTTGATGAGCTGCTCGTGGAGCAGTACGTGCAGAACGGCGAGATTGCGAAGCGGTTCGCCATGTATTACGACCTGTTCACGAAGTACCGCAGCGACTACCAGATCGATCGCATCTTGGACGGCAGCGCCGATACCGGCCTGGCCGAGCGGGCCGCGGCGGCGCCCTTCGACGAGCGCGTGGCCGTCATGGGACTTATCGTGGACGCCACGGTGAGCTGCTTGCGCGAGGCGGTTATGGAAGAGAAAGCAGCCGCGTTCACTCATGGCGTGTTGGCCGATTTGAAGGAGCGCTTAGCCGACGAAGGTGCGGCCGAAGACGCCGATGCGAGCGCGCTCATTCGCGCCACGGCCACCGAACTGGCACGCACCCGCGACACGGAACGGGCCGCGAGCCTGCTTTCCGACGAGCGCTACCGCTCCTTCGAACGGACCATCGGCCTTCTGGACGAGGCGCTGCGCATCGGGGCCGACATGCCCAAGGGCGCCACGTTCAACTTGCTGCGCGAGCGCTTCAACGAGCGGCTCGACGAACTGGACGCGGCCATCGACGAGGCGACGACCGCCCTCGATAACGTATTCAAGTTCGTGGAAGAGGCCTTCGGTGAGGGGCAGGAGATGCTCATGCTGGTGACCGACTTGTCCGTGAGCCGTGCCGGCATGGCCTTCATCAACGACCACGGCTGCGACCGCTACTTCGCCCACAACCAGAACCTCCAGTTCTACGAGCGCGGCCACGACCTGGCCGCCCGCATCGACCGCATCACACTGGAAGAGGAGTAGCCCCCAGCGCGACCGCAGCGCCTTGCCCCGGCAAAGGATCCAAGCCACAGCAAGAGCAAGGCCGCGATCCCGGAAGGACCACGGCCTTGCCGCAGGCGACGCGTCGCCTATGGGAGAAAGCCCCGGGGCGCCCGATCGCCCGGCGAGCGCCGCCATCGCGCTACGAGCACAGCACCGGCAGCGCCGCCATCTCGCTACAGGTACAGCACCGGTAGAGCCGCCAGAATGACCAGCAGACGCAGCATGAAACCACCCACAAGGACACCGCCCTCGCCGATGACGCTCACCACCATAGAGGTGGTGGAGGTCTCCACCTTTCGCGTGACAAACACCGGGTAGCCCTCGATGGCAAACGGCGCCACCAGGCCAAGCAGCACCAGACCGCCCCAGAACATTGGCGCGTACTGGCCCGACACGAGCGAGGCAACCGATGCGGCGCCCTCGGGACTGCCCGAGCTCACGATGATGAGCATGGTTGCAAGCACCACCATCTCGATAGCCGACAGAATCACGTGGCTCTTCTTGATGAGCCACATCTGCTCGAAGCGCTCACGATCGGTGATAAGGCCCACCAAGCTCGTAGCCGCCAGACCCGCCGACAGAGCCGACACCACGAACAGCACCGGCAAAATGGCGTTGTTCCACAGCGGGTAGGCGCTCACGACCCCCAGTAGAAAGCCGGTGTAGGCCGCCACGCAGAACGCGGATACGATACCTGTCCAGGTGAGCCACTTCGGCACCGGGCGACGCAGCACCTCAAGCAGCGCCGCGGCAATGGACACCGGCATGAACACGCAGATGAAGTACACGCCCAGCGTCATCACCGAGCCCGGGTTCATAATAAGATAGAAGAACCGCAGCGGGTTGTGCAGCCCGGCCTCGGCGTCCAACATGAGCATGAGCAGACCGATGCCCAGAAAGATGGGCGAGATAATGCGGCCCGCGACGCGCATCTTCACGCTGTCGGGATACTTCGCCTCCACAAAGGCTGAAGTGAGGAAGGCGCCGGCCGATGCGCCCGCCAAAAACAGGTACCAAGCGATCATAGATCCCCAAACCATTGATCATCACCTCACGTAGTAGATTTTCGCGGTGGTCAGGTCGCCCGCCAGCGGCTGGGCATTGGTGCGAGCGATTTCCTGGCAGATCTCGCTCTGCGGATCGTCCAGGTCGCCAAACAGGCGAGCGCCGGAGATGCAGGTGCCCACGCAACGCGGCGGGTTGCCCGGCTCGCCCTCGTACCAGCAGAAGCGGCATTTCTCGATAACGCCGGTCTTCTTAATCTGGATGCGGGCGCCGTAGGGGCAGGCGGCCATGCAGTACTTGCAGCCGATGCACCGTTCCTCGTCTACCAGCACCACGCCCGAGTCGGTCGTATAGGTGGCATGGGTGGGGCACACCGCCTCGCAGGGAGCGTCCTCGCAGTGCATGCACTGCACTGGCACCACTTCCGCATACACGTTGGGGTAGACCCCCTGCTCCATCTCGTCGAATTTGATGAACGCCTCATCGGACTCGAGCCCGTTCACCATCTGACAGGCCACGCGGCAGGCGTAGCAGCCAACGCACTTCTTCGTGTTGATGAGCATTCCGTAACGGGCCATCAGCCTTCCACCTTCCTAACCTTCACCGCTACCTCCTGGCTCATGGTGGAGCCTACGCCGGGTTCCAAATGCAGCGGAACGAAATCCATCATGTTGAGGCCAAAGCCCTGGGCCCGAGTGAGATAGGGCGATGTGCCGCCGTAATGGGTGGGCAGAAACAGCACACCGGGCTTCAAGCGCTCGGTCACCTTCACAGCTACCTGGCCTGAGCACTCGCTGGAGGAAAGCTCCACCGTATCGCCGTCGACAATGCCCAGATCCGCGGCATCGGAGGCAGCCATCCAGAGCCGCTCAAGCTGATATTCCCGGGAGATGGCGTTCAGCGCCTCCAGATTCAGCGTCATGGTGTGGGAGTGGATACCCTGCTTGCCGCCGATGAGGGAGAACTCGCCCTCGGCCGGCTCCACCAGACGCGGCACGTAGCCGATAACCGGGTTCAAGCCCGCTTCCGCCACCTTCGCCGAGGCGAACTGGAACTTCTCCGTCGGAGTCTTGAACGTCGGCGTGCCGAACGTGAAGCCGGGGTCAGCCAATTCCACGATACCCGCCTCACGCACCGCATCAAGGGAGGTGCCCACGCTGGCCAGCTGCGCGTCGGCCAGCTCTTCCACCGTGAAGGGGAAGTACTGTCCCACGCCGCATGCCTCGGCTAGGGCGGTGAAGATCTCGTCGCAAGAGCGCGTTTCGGGATGGATGCGCTCGATGATGGGAGTGCGCAGAGCCACATAGTGTTTCTTACCGCCGATGAACTCGGGCAGCTCCAGGCGCTCCAGCACCGTGCACTCGGGCAGCACGTAGTCCGACGCCAAAGCAGTCTCGCTCATTTGCACGTCGATAGTCACCACGAGCTTCGCCTGGGAAAGCGCCTCGCGCCACTTCGCCGGCTGGGCGTACCCCTGCACAGCGTTGGAGTTGTAGAAGAACACGCCCTGGATGGCGCCATCGGCGCAGCCGTTCAGCACGGCCAGGTTGGTGCCGGTGCCCGAGAGCGCCAGCGGGTACTCGGCGTCGCCCAAACGCTTGGCGGCCGGCTTGGGCACCTCGGGGAACTTCACCGGATCCACGTCGCCCGCCTTGGGCGAAGAGGTGATGAGCGCTCCGCCCTTCTGCCCCCAGCAGCCAAGAAGCGCATTCACGGCGCACACCGCGCGAGCCGTCTCGAAGGAGTTTTGATAGGCGCAGCCGAACGCTGCCCGCCAGGAAGGCTCGATAGCGCAGGCCGGTGCGGCGGCGGCCAGCGACTCGGCGATTTCCACGATGGTATCGGCCGGCACATCGCAGATGCCCTCGGCCCATTCCGGCGTGTACTCGGTCACTCGAGCAGCGAACTCCGGGAAGCCCACGGCGGACTGCTCAACGAACGCGTGATCGTACAGGTCGCGCGTCACCAGCACGTTCGCGATGCCGAGCAGGAACGCGATATCAGCGCCGGGCCTGATAGGCACCCAGTCGGTAGCAAAGACGCCGGTGTTGTTCAGGCGCGGATCCACGATGACCACCCGCGCCCCGCCCTCGGCCGCTCCGGCCAAGCTCTTCACCGAGGAGGGACGGATGCCATCGCCATAGCTGCGGCCGATGAACACCACCATTTTGGTGTTGGGGAAGTCCACCGAGAAGTTCTGGGCTCCCGTGGCTTCCTGAATACCGCTCTCTTTCGACAGATTGCAGGCAGCGGCATGGGTGTACACGTTGGGTGAGCCGAGCGCGTTCATGAAGCGCTTGCTGTAGTACTTGCCCGAGGGGCGCGGATCTTGGATGATGGCCAGCGCCTCGGGGCCGGCCTCGGCGATGATCTCCTGCACCTTCGCGCCAATTTCGGACAGAGCGTCATCCCAGCTGATAGGGACGAAGCTGCCGTCGGCGGCGCGCTTCATAGGCTGAGTCAGCCGGCCGTCGGAATAGGCCCACTGAGCCGCGCCGTGACCGCGACCGCAGAGCGTTCCCTTGGAATAGGGGTGCTCCTTCATGCCCTCGACGGTCCACAACCGCCCGTCGAGAGCGGTGGCGATCAGGCCGCACTTGCTGGAGCAGCCGTTGCACAGCGATGCGCCCTGAATCTTGGCCGCGCCCGTGGCGGCGGCCTCGGCCTGCTCGGCCCGCCACGCGGCCACCGAGCAAGTGCCCACAGCAGCCAGCGCAGCGGTGGCGGCGGTACCCTTCAGGAAGGTTCGCCTGGTGGGATTGCAGTGCATTAAAGCCTCCTTCTCTTGCATATCTGCTTTCTCCTTGTCTGGGGAAGTCCTCGGTTTTTACCGAAGGGACACGGATAGGTCTCGGACGGCCGCCGCGAGAGCTACCGCCAGCTCGCGCCCATGGGCCAGAG
>CABSMC010000024.1 GCA_902478715.1 uncultured Adlercreutzia sp. | reverse complement strand
GACCCTGGTATAGCAATGGCGAAGGGGGGCGGAGGCTCGAAAAATGCCAGTTGGGGCCCGCTTTGGCAGGAAATGCCACTTGGTGGCCGCTTTGGCAGCCTCCCCGCTTACCAAAGCGGGGTCGAACTGGCATTTTCTCACGGAAAGGGCTCGAACGAAGGGTGAGCTCCGCTTTCGGGGCTTAGAGCCGCGGGGCATGGAGGGATAGGTGACGCGGCGTTGACTGAATGGGGGAGGGGCGGCAACGGCGAGCCCTCCGTGCGAAAAAGGCGAGCGGGCTTTCTTTACAGTGAGGGAGTCGCTGATACATCAGAGAAAGGACGCGCTCATGTCAACCTTGCTTGTTCTGGGGTACCCCACCGAGGATAAGGCCAAGCAGGCCTACCAGGAAGTCTTGAATCTCGACAACGATCTTATCGTGAACCTGCAGTCGGTCGCCGTGGTGGCCAAGCGCGACAACGGCAAGTTCGATGTGGTCACGCCCGGCCAGCCCATTGGCAACTCCACCGTGTGGGGACTGTTCTGGGGCATGCTGTTCGGCCTCATCTTCCTTATTCCCTTCTGGGGCGCGGCCATCGGCGCCGGCCTGGGAGCCATCACCGGGTTCTTCGTGAAGCGCGGCGTGGACGAGGATTTCCAGAACCGCGTGCGCAATCTGCTGACCGAAAAGGACGAGGCCGCCGTGTTCATGGTGGTGAACGAGATGACCGAGGACAAGTTCGTCGACGCCATGCGCCCCTTCGGCGGCGACGTGCTGCAGACTTCTCTTTCCATCAAGGACGAGGAAGAGCTCAAGTGCGAGCTGGGCAAGTGCTAACCACTTCCTTCCGCGTAAATCGTTGATTCGATGCGCCGGCCCTGTGCCGGCGCTCCTTGTATGTGCCCGGCCGGGGCCTCTCTGCGGTGTCTGTGCAGAAGCGGCGAACATGGTGATTTCGCGGCGACGGCGATGGGCCCTGCGCTATACTGAATCGGTTATCGGGGCGCTGCCAGCGAGTGGCGCCGATGGTGGGATCTCGGTCGTCAAAGGAGTGTCGCCCATGCGCGAAGGATTCGACAACGACAAGTACATCGAGCTGCAGGCCGAGCGCATCCGCGAGCGGGTGGATCAGTTCGGCGGCAAGCTCTACCTGGAGTTCGGCGGCAAGCTCTTCGACGACTACCATGCCTCGCGCGTGCTGCCTGGCTTCAAGCCGGACACGAAGATCTCCATGCTGCAATCGATGAAGGACGACGTGGAGATCGTCATCGCCATCAACGCCAACGACATCGAGCGCTCGAAGGTGCGCGGCGACCTCGGCATCACCTACGACGAGGATGTGCTGCGTCTCATGGACATCTTCCGCTCCATGGGATTCAAGGTGGGCTCGGTCGTCATCACCCGCTATGCCAACCAGCCCAACGCCGACCTGTTCCGCCGTCGTCTTACGGCCATGGGCATCACGAGCTATCTGCACTATCCCATTCCGGGGTACCCCAACGACATCGATCACATCGTTTCGGATGAGGGCTTCGGCAAGAACGAGTACATCGAGACCGAGCGTCCGCTCGTGGTGGTGACGGCTCCCGGTCCGGGCTCGGGCAAGATGGCCACCTGCCTCTCGCAGCTCTATCACGAGCACAAGCGCGGGGTCACCGCCGGCTATGCGAAGTACGAGACGTTCCCCATTTGGAATTTGCCGCTCACCCATCCGGTGAACATCGCCTATGAGGCGGCCACGGCCGATCTGGACGACGATAACATCATCGATCCCTTCCATCTGGAGGCCTATGGCGAGACCACGGTGAACTACAACCGCGACGTGGAGATCTTCCCGGTGCTGCGCGCCACGATGGAGCGCATCTCCGGCGCATGTCCGTACCAGTCGCCCACGGATATGGGCGTGAACATGGCGGGGCTTGCTATCTCCGACGACGCCGTGTGCCGCGAGGCGGGCAACAACGAGATCGTGCGCCGCTATTTCCAAACGGCCGAGGAGATCAAGCGCACGGGCGTGGGCGAGGCGGCCCTGAAGAAGATCGAGCTTCTGATGAACCAGGCGGGCATCAACCAGAACCTCTCGCCGGCCCGCTCCGCGGCGCTGCTGAAGGAGGAGACCACCGGAGGCCCCGCCGGCGCCATGGTGCTGCCCGACGGGCGCGTGGTCACGGGCAAGACGGGCAATTTGCTCGGCGCGGCGTCGGCTCTGCTCATGAATGCGCTCAAGGGTGTCTCGGGGGTCGACGACGAGCTGTACGTCATCTCCGACGACGTGCTGGAGCCCATCTGCCACTTGAAGACCGCCCATCTGCGCAGCCACAATCCGCGCCTGCACTCCGACGAGACGCTGCTGGCGCTGTCCATCTCCTCGGTGCACAACCCGCTGGCGGAGAGGCTCATCGACAACGTGGACAAGCTGCGCGGCTGCGACGCCTACTTCTCGGTCATCATCTCGGCGGCCGACGAGAAGCTCTACCGCACGCTCGGCATCAACGTGTGCTGCGAGCCGAAGTACGAGCAGCATCGCTACTACCACAAGTAAGCCATGGAGCAGCTCTTCGCCGGGGGAGGCGCCCTGCAGGTGCCCTTCGGGGCCGACTTCTTCAGCGTCGCCGTGGGCGTTCTCACCGGGGCCATCTTCGCCTGCGATCGCAAGCTGGACATCGTGGGCACCATTGTGCTGGGGCTCGTGACGGCCTACGGCGGCGGCATCATCCGCGATCTGCTGCTGCAGGATCACGGGGTCTACTTCATGGAATATCCCGAGGTCATCCTCATATGCATCTGCCTGGCGGTGTTCGTGTTCTACTTCCGGGGGCTGTTCCGCCACACGGGCCAGGTGCTGTTCTTCGCCGACGCGCTCTCGGTGGCCCTGTTCGCCCTGGCCGGGGCCAACAAGGCCTTCGCTTGCGGGGAGGGCTTCGTGATGGTGGTCATTTTGGGCGCGCTTACCAGCGTGGGCGGCGGCGCTCTGCGCGATATCTCGGTGGGGGAGACGCCGGGCGTGTTCCAGCGCTCGAACTTCTACGCGGTGGCCGGATTCGGCGGCGCGTTCGTGTTCGCGGCCATGGCTTTCGCGAAGGCGCCGCTTGTGCTGGCGGCCGCGGCCTGCGTGTTCACCGTGGTGTTCCTGCGCTACCTGTCGGTGTACTACGATTGGAAGACCTCCGACGAGGCCGACCTCACGCCGAAGGTGGCCCGTGGCGCGCGAACGGCCAAGCACTTCTGCGCCGAGCTGTTTCGCCGCGCCACCTTGCATCGCAAGAAGGAGCCCGCTACCCGCGCCTCGTGGTTTCGCCATCGAAAGGATTAGCTTATGCAACCGCGCATTCTCATCGTGTACACCGGGGGCACCATCGGCATGACCGAGGATCTCTCCACCGGCGCGCTCGTGCCCTTCAGCTTCGATCATCTGATGAAGAACGTGCCGAAGATCGGGCGTCTCGGCTTCAATCTCGATCACGTGGAGATGAACCCGCCCATCGACTCCTCGAACATGAACCCGGCCTGCTGGGCCCGGATAGCGTCCGTGATCGCCGACCGTTACGAGGACTTCGACGGCTTCGTCGTGCTGCACGGCACCGACACCATGGCCTACACCGCCTCGGCGCTCTCGTTCATGCTGCCCGGTCTGGCCAAACCGGTGGTGCTCACGGGAAGCCAGCTGCCCATCGGCGAGATCCGCGAGGACGGCACCGAGAACCTCATCACGGCGCTGCAGATCGCCGCGGCCCGCACCGAGGCCGGCGAGCCCATGGTGCAGGAGGTGGCCATCTCCTTCGGGCGCCATCTGTGGCGCGGCAACCGCGCGACGAAGGTCAGCTCCACGAACTTCGGCGCCTTCCAATCGTTCAATTACCCGCCCTTGGCCGACATGGACCTGCACATTGTGTTCCGCGAGCGCCTGCTCGCCCGGCCCGCTGCGGGAGGGTCGCTGGCGCCGGCGCTTTCCATGGACGATGCGGTGTCGGTGGTGTTTCTGTATCCCGGCATCACCGAGGCGGTGCTGCGGCCCCAGCTGGAATCGAAGGCCGTGAAGGCCGTCGTACTGCGCACGTTCGGCGCCGGCAACGCGCCCACCGAGTCGTGGTTCACCGAGCTTATGGCCGATACGGTGCGCGCGGGAAAGGTGGTCGTGAACGTGACCCAGTGCCCTGCGGGCGGTGTGGAGGAGAAACGCTACGCCACCGGCGACGCTCTGGCGCGCTCCGGCGTCGTGTCCGGTTACGACATGACCTGCGAGGCGGCCCTCACCAAGCTCATGCATTTGTTCGGCCAGGGCCTCACGGCGGCCGAGGTGGCCGCCGCCGTGGCGCGCCCCCTCGCCGGGGAGATGACGGTCTAGATATTCATTTTGTCGCGGGGATGGGCGTGGGCGTATTCCTCGTGGAGGTGGGTGCGGTCGAGGTGCGTGTACACCTGCAGCGTGGACATGTCGGCGTGGCCCAGAATTTCCTGCAGCACGCGCAGATCGGCGCCGCCCTTCAGCATGTGGGTGGCAAACGAGTGGCGCAGGGTGTGGGGGTGCAGATCGTAGCGGCCGATGACGCGGCCGGCCTTGCGCGCCAGGTTGAAGACGCTCTGGCGCCCGAGGCGGCCGCCCCGCTGGTTCAGGAACACCGCAGCCGTGGCATCGGCGGTCGGGTTGGCGGCCGCGCGCGCGAGGGCCGGGCGTCCTTCGGCCAAATACTGGCGCAGCGCGCGCTCGGCCGCGCCGGCAATGGGCACGATGCGCTCCTTGGACCCCTTGCCGAACACGCGCAGGAAGCCGTCGTCGAAGTTGACGGCCTCCATATCGAGCCCCACGGCCTCGCTGGCGCGCAGCCCGCAGCCGTAGAGCACTTCCAGAAGCGCCCGGTCGCGCAAGTCGCTCGGGCGGGTGCCCACGAAGGCGTCCAGCATCTCGCCCACCTCCTCGATGGAAAGCACGTCCGGCAGCCGGTCGGCGGCCTTGGGGATGTCCACGGCGTCGGCCGGGTTCGCATCGGTGAGCCCCTCGCGCACGAGGAACCGGTGGTAGCCGCGCACGGCGGAGATGCGCCGGCGCACGGTGGTGACGGCGAGGTTCTGCTCCATGAGGCTGCGCTCGAAGGCGGCCACCTTCTCGCGGTCGATGTCGCCGAAGCCCTCCACTCCCTCGCCGTCGAGGAAGGCGAGGTAGTCCTCCAGATCGCGTCGGTAGGCCTCGGCCGTGCGCGGCGATGCCCCGCGCTCGATGCGCAGATGGGACAAGTACTCGTCCAGGGCGTTCTCTAATTCGAACACGGGGCTCCTTCTCTCGGGAGATCTTCCGACTTCTCGCTGCGCATCCGGTCGGGGCGGCGCAGGACTCGGCGCAGGGTGCGCGGGCTCATTGTAGCCGCTCAGCGCCCGTCTTGGCGCGCCTCTTCAAATCTCGTTCACAGGTGGCGCGTGCGCGGGCACATGCCCCACCGCGCCCCACCATCCCCATGGGTCGGGCATATCTAGTGGCCATTGTGCGCAATACCTCAATACGAATACAAGATATGGGAAATACTCTCATTTTCCTTTGGTTACCCTTCCATATCTTGAGGATGACAAGTGGGGCGAAAATAGGGCAAAAGTGGGAGAAAATGTTGCGAAGTGGGGCATTGTGGGGTAATATGCGTGCTGTGGAAAACGACCGAGCGGGATTTCGAAACGCACTCCAAACGAAATCAAATCCCCCTCAAAACGCAGCACGGAAAGGAACACGTGGCCGCCACTGCCGACACCGAAGGGACAAGCGAGCTGCCCCAACATGGGGTAGATCTCAATGGCGAGTTCCATTTCAAGGTCGACGGCAAAGGTCGCATGGCCCTTCCCGCGAAGTTCCGCAAGGTTCTTTCCAAAGATCTCGTGGTGACGCCGGAGCTGACCAACGAGTGCGTGTACGTGTTCGAGACGCCCGATTTCAACGAATGGGTCGAGAAGCTGTTCATCGATCGGTTCGGCGAGTACAAGGAGTCCGACCGCGAGCACGTCAAGCTTCGCCGCGTGCTGAAGAGCCGCGCCCGCGATGTCGAGGTGGACGCCTCGGGGCGCATCATGCTGTCCCCGGAAGTGCGCGCCGCCGTCGGCATCGACAAGGAAGTCGTGGTCGTGGGCAATACGGGCCGCTTCGAGATCTGGGACGCTGACCGCTTCAAGGCCATGAGCGACGAAGTCGATCTGGGGCTGTTCTACAGCTAGGCGGAAAGCGAGCGAACCGTGACAAGCGAATACCGGCACATACCCGTTCTTCTCACCGAATGCATCGACGCCCTCGACCTTCCGGACCATCCGGTGTTCGTGGACGCCACGCTCGGCTTCGCGGGGCACTCCTTCGAGGCGGCCAAGCAATTGGGCTCAGGCGGCCTGCTCATCGGCATCGACCAGGACGAGGTGGCGCTCACCGAGGCCGCCGCGAAGCTGGAAACGATACCTGCGGGCGATCGTCCCGAACTCGCGCTTCTGCGCGGCAACTTCGGCGACCTCGATGAGCTGCTCGCGAGTTGCGAGATCCCCGGCATCGACGCGATACTGTTCGATCTGGGCGTCTCGTCGGTGCAGATAGACACGCAATCACGTGGCTTCTCCTTCAAGGAGAACGGCCCCCTCGACATGCGGATGGATCCGGGGAAACAAACCCTAACCGCAGAAGAGATCGTCAACACCTACAACGCAGCAGATCTCACTCGGATCATTCGCAGTTACTCGGACGAGAAGTGGGCGAGCCGCATCGCGGACTTCATCGTGAAGGCGCGGGCGGACGCTCCGATAACCGAGAGTGGTCAGCTGGTCGATGTGATCAAGGCGGCCATACCCGCCTCGGCGAGGCGCGCGGGGGGACATCCCGCCAAGCGCACCTTCCAAGCCCTTCGGATTGAAGTCAACTCGGAGCTGACCGTTCTGCGTCGCGGCCTTGACGCGGCGGTCCGCTGGCTCAACCCGGGCGGCATCATCGCGGTGATCAGCTACCACTCTTTGGAAGACCGCATCGTGAAGGACGCCTTCGCGGCATTCGCGATGCGATGCACCTGCCCGCCGGACATTCCGGTGTGCGTGTGCGGAAAGCAGCCGGTACTCGATCTTATCACCCGCAAGCCTCTGCTGCCGACGGCGGAGGAAATCGAGCGGAACCCCCGCTCGCGCAGTGCCAAGCTGCGCGTGGCGCGCAAGCGCTAGGGGAGTCGCCCGACAAGAGAACAAAAGCAAGCCCGAGGACGCTGTCATCGGGCTTGTTAAGCCTTAATGGACGCTTGAGCCGCAGAATGAGTGAGGAGGGCCAAGATGAGCGCCGCATCATATTCGCGCACGTCGCGCCCCCGCACCGACCGCGTCTCTTACGGTCGCTCCTCCGCCGGACGCGCCGGCGCTGCCTCCGGCTACCGCGGCGCCCGCTACGTCTCCTCGTCTCTGGCCGAGGAACTCTCCTTCGAAGAGGCGCCCTCCATCTCGGTGGTGCCCGGTGCCGGTCGCCGCGCCCAGAGCGAGGGCATCTCGACGGCGGCGCTTTCCCTGGCGAAGGCCTGCGCCGTCATCTGCATCGTCATAGCGCTCATCGCCATGGCCCGCGTGGCCATCACCTCGGCTGCCGCTTCCTGCGCGCTTGAGACGCGCTCGCTGCAGACGAGCATCGAGACCGCCCGGGCCGAGGGCAACGAGCTTGAGGTGTCCCAGAGCGTGCTGGCGAACCCCTCGCGCATCAAGGCCCAGGCCACGGCCCTCGGTATGGCGGCCCCGGCCCCCGAATACAGCGAGCAGATCACGCTGTCTCCCGATATCGTCGCCACCGATGGCGCCGGCAGCCTGTCGCTGTCGGAGTCGGTGGCGCGCATGAAGGGGCTCTAATCCCATGGAACGCTACCGCTACCCCGACAAAAGCGGCCGCGGCGGCCGCACCGATGCCTCGCGCACCGGGCGCGTCCGCGGACGCTCCTTCGACGAGCCCCGGCGCGCCTCCTCGCGCACGGGTCGGGCCTCGGCCTCCTCGCAGGGTCGTGGCTTTGCAGGCGGCAACCGGTCCGGCCGCCCCTCGGGGCGCGCGGGCGCCGCTCGTCCGGGCCGGCCAGGCGTGGGCGCCGCCATCGACGCGGCCATGCCGACGGTCTCCGGGCGCGCCAAGGTGCTGCTGCTGGCTTTCGCCGCCATAGCAGCCGTGTTCTTCCTGCGCTTGGTGTTTCTGCAGGTCATCGTATCGGATCAGTACTCGGCCATGGCCGAGGAGTCCCGCACGGTCAGCTTCGAGACGACGCCGCGCCGCGGCACCATCTACGACCGCAACGGCATCGTGCTGGCCACCTCGGTGGAGGCCACCACCATCTACGCGAACCCCGTGGAGGTGACCGATGCAGCGGCCGAGGCGGCGTCTCTGGCCTCGGTGCTCGGGGGAGATGCGGCCGACTACCGCGAGCTTCTGTCCACTCCTTCCACCACCTTCGTCTACATCAAGCGCCAGGCCGACGTGGAAGTGGCCGATAAGGTCAAAGAACTCAAGCTGGACGGCGTCTACTTCATCGCCGACACCCGCCGCGAGTACCCCAACGGCTCCATCGGCGGCCAGGTCATCGGCTACTGCAACGTCGACGGCGAGGGCATCACCGGCCTCGAGCTGCAGTACAACGACATCCTTTCCGGCACGCCGGGCACCTACACCGCCGAGCGCGGCGAGCAGGGATTCCCCATTCCCGGCGGCGTGAAGGAGGAGACGCCGGCCGTCAACGGCCAGGACATCATGGTCTCCCTCGACATCAAGCTGCAGGACACCGTGGAACAGGCGCTCGCCGAGGGCGTGAAGGATCTGGAGACCGAGGAGGGCTCGTCCATCGTCATGGATGGCGCCACCGGCGAGATTTACGCCGCATGCTCGTTGCCCTACATGAACCCGGCCGACATGTCCTCGTCGCAGGTGGGCAGCGAATCGGTGAAGGCCATCACCCAGGCCTACGAGCCCGGGTCCACCTTCAAGTCCGTCTCGGCGCTCACCATCCTGGAGCAAGGCACCATGGGCCCCGAGGACACCATGTTCTGCCCGAGCTCCATCTCCGCCGACGACTACGACGTCTCCGACTCCCACGAGCGCGACGGCGAGACCTACTCGCTGCGCGAGATCCTGAACCACTCGTCGAACGTGGGCATCTCGCTGGCCACGGAACAGGCGGGCTTCAGGGCGCTCTACGACAACATCAAGCGCTTCCACTTCACCGAGCCCACCGGCGTGGACTACCCCGGCGAGGCGGGCGGCAACGTGCTCGACTTCGACAACTGGGCCAAGATCACCGGCTACAACGTGAGCTTCGGCCAGGGCATCGCGGTGACGCCGTTGCAGATGGTGCGCTTCTACAGCGCCATCGCCAACGATGGAACCCTCGTGACCCCGCACTTCCTCATCTCGAAGCCCCAGAGCGGGGAGGTGGCCGAATGGGAAAGTGCCGAGACGGGCGTCGACAAAACGGTGCTCGCCGCCATGCGCTCGATGCTGCGCTCGGTGGTCACCGACGGCACGGGAGTCGCGGCCGACATCGAGGGCTACGAGGTCTGCGGCAAGACGTCCACGGCGGAAATCGCCTCGGAAGAGGGCGGATACAAGAAGGAAGTGTACAACATCGGCTTCTGCGGCTTCATTGACAACTCGTCAAGCAATTTAGTTTGTTTTGTAGGAGCCAACGAGGTTTACGCCATGCGCCAGACCACGCAGATCTTCAACGATATAATGGAGAACGCTGTCAAGCAGTACAACATTACTTCGATGCCGTCGAATTAGAGGAACGATACCGTTATGACCAAGACCTGCTCAGAGCTCTTCCAAGGGATGGATTGCGCCATCATCGGCAACGGGAACGAGGAGGTGGCAGGGCTGGCGTTCCGCAGCGACGAGGTTCGCCCGAACGATATGTTCTTCTGCATCGTCGGCACCGTCGTCGACGGCCACTCCTTCGCCCAGGACGCCATCGACCGTGGGGCCACCTCGCTGGTGGCCGAGCGCAAGGTGTACCTGGCCGACGCCACCGATGTCACCGAGGTCGTCGTCTCCGACTCGCGCAAGGCCATGGCCTACGCCTCGGCGAACTACTACGACAACCCCTCCCGGGCCTTCTCGCTCGTGGGCATCACGGGCACCAACGGCAAGACCACCACGACCTATCTGGTGGAGCACATCGCCAGTGTGGCCGGCAACCGCTGCGGCGTCATCGGCACCGTCGGCAACAAGATCGCGGGCGTCATGGAACACGCCGAGCGCACCACGCCGGAGTCGCCCGACTTGCAGAAGCTGTTCGCGCGGATGCGCGATGCGGGCTGCACGGTGGTGGCCATGGAGGTGAGCTCGCACGCGCTCGATCTGCGCCGTACCTGGGACACCGACTTCGCCGTGACGGCGTTCACGAACCTCACCCAGGACCACCTGGACTACCACCACACCTTCGACGACTACTTCGAGGCCAAGGCGCTTCTGTTCTCGAAGGACTATCCGGCCCGCCGCGTCATCTCCATCGACGGCTCCTGGGGGCGCGAGCTTCTTCGCCGCTGCACCGCCGCCGGCGACGAGGTCATCACCACGGGCTTCGACGTCTCCGCCCAGATCCATCCGGTGGAGGTCACCTACGAGGCCGCCCGCACCAAGGCGGTGCTCGAGGTGCGCGGGACGCGCATCGCGGTGGAGTACCCGCTCGTGGGGCGCTTCAACGTGGAGAACGTCATGACGGCCTTCGGCTGCGCGTTGGCCTTGGGAATTCCCACCCAGATCATCGCCGAGGCCCTGGCCACCATGCCGGCGGTTCCCGGCCGCTTGGAGCGCGTGCGCCCTGCGGTGGACGCGCCGGTGTCGGTGTACGTGGATTACGCCCACACCCCTGACGCGCTCACCAAGGCCATCGCCTCCATCAAGGAGCTCTCGGGCGGACGCACCATCGTCGTCTTCGGCTGCGGCGGCAACCGCGACGCCACCAAGCGCCCCATCATGGGAGCTGCGGCGCTGGGCGCCGACTACGCCGTGGTGACGAGCGACAACCCGCGTCACGAGGAGCCCGATGCCATCATCGCCGATATCGTGGCGGGTATGGAAGACGCCGAGCGCTTCACCGTGGAGCCCGATCGCCGTAGTGCCATCGCGGCCGCCATCGCGCTCGCACGCCCGGGCGATGCCATCCTCGTGGCCGGCAAGGGCCATGAGGATTACCAGCTCGTGGGCGATGAAGTGCTCTCCTTCGACGACCGCGTCGTGGCGGCCGAGGAGTTGGAGCGCGCCTTCGGCGGTGCGTGTTCGGACTAGGCGAAAGGACTCGGCGTGCGCCTCAACGCAAAACAAATCGCAGCATACACCGGCGGCCAGTTCCTTGTAGACCCCATCGACGCCAGCGCCCTCATGACGGGCATCACCTGGGATTCGCGGGAAGTGCGCCCGGGCTGGCTCTACGTGGCCCTGCCCGGCGAGCGCGTCGACGGCCACGCGTTCGTGGAGGCCGCCCTGCGCGCCGGCGCCGCGGGCGCGCTGGTCACCGATGCCCCCTCGCAGTCCTGCGCCCTTCTGGCCCGGGAGCTGGGGGCCGCCATCATCGAGGTGCCCAACACCGCCTCGGCCATCACCGATCTGGCCCGGGCCTGGCGCTCCCACCTGCGCGGGCGCGTCATCGGGCTGACGGGCTCGGTGGGCAAGACCACCACCAAGAACCTCACGCGCGATGTGTGCGCCGCCTACGGCAGCGTGGTGGCCACCAAGGCCAACCAGAACAACGAGCTGGGCGTTCCCCGCACATTGCTCAACGCCGATCCGGAGACGGCCGTGGTGGTCGTCGAGATGGGCATGCGCGGCCGCGGGCAGATCGCCGAGTTGTGCGATTTCGTGCGGCCGGTGTGGGGCCTTATCACCAACGTGGGCGAGAGCCATATCGAGCTTCTGGGCAGCCGGGAGAACATCGCCCGGGCCAAGTCCGAGCTCTTCGAGGCGCTTCCCGCCGGCGTGGGCCGCGCCTTCGCCAACCTGGACGACGACTTCGCCGCCTTCATGACCGAGCGCGGACGCCTGTCTGAGCGCTCCGTGGCCCTCTCCGGCTTCGCCGGGCATCCCGATGCGGCCCTCCGCGGGGCGCTCGAGCGCGAGAGCGCCGCTTGCGATCAGGCGGTCTGGGCCGAGGACGTGTCGCTGGACGCCGAGGGCCGCCCCCGCTTCACCCTGTGCGCCCGCGATGCCGCCGACCACGACGACGGCGCCCTGTTCGCCACCGTGGAACGCGTGCCCTGCTCACTCTCCCTCACCGGCGCCCACAACGTGGACAACGCCTGCGCCGCCGCCTCGGTGGGCTTCGCTTTGGGACTCGATTTGGCCACCATCGCCGCTGCGCTGGGAGATTCGGTGCCCGAGCCCGGCCGCCAGGAGGTCATCGCCGCCCGCGGGGGCTTCACCGTTATCAACGACGCCTACAACGCGAGCCCCGATTCCATGCGCGCCTCGCTTGCGACCTTCGCCGCCACGGATGTGGCCGGCCGGCGCATCGCCGTGCTCGGTGACATGGGCGAGCTCGGCAGCTTCGCCCCCGCCTGCCACGAGGGCGTCGGCGCCGCCGCTGCCTCGCACCATCTCGATAAGCTCATCTGCATCGGCGAGCTGGCGCGGCATATCGCTGCAGGCGCCGAGGCCGCCGGCATGGACGCGGCGCGCATCAGCCGCGCCGACACCGTCGCCGACGTGCTGGAGGAGCTGGACGCGCTGCTCGAGCCGGGCGACGCCGTGCTCGTGAAGGCCTCGCACTTCATGGGCCTTACCCGTATCGTCGAAGGATTGGTCAACTGATGTTCTCTCTGTTCTCCGCCTACCCTACGTTCATGATCTTCCTCGGCGTGGCCATCGCCATGGTGATCACCATGGTGCTCATGCCCGCCTGGATTCGCTTTCTGAAGACGAGCCACATCGGCCAGCAGGTGCGCGCCGACGGCCCCCAGAGCCATCTGGTGAAGCAGGGAACCCCCACTATGGGCGGCGTCATCATGCTCATCGCCGTCATCGTCTTCACCCTGCTCGCCTCGGTGGGCGCCCCTACCGCGGAGCTGTGGCTTCTGCTCGGCGCCACGGTGGCCACCGGCATCCTCGGGCTCATCGACGATGCCTCGAAGGTGGCCCACGAGCGATCGCTCGGGCTCACGCCCAAGGCGAAGCTGATCGGCCAGTTTCTCATCGCCGCCGTTTTCGTGCTGGTGGCGGTGAACCTGCTCGGCATCAAGCCCACCGTGGAGATCCCGTTTGTGGCCACCCTCGATTTGGGCGTGCTCACCACGGTGGTGCCCGTGGGCGACGGCATCGCCATTCCCTGGCTCTACCTCATCTACTGCCTCATCCTGCTCGTGGGGCTCTGCAACGCCGTGAACCTCACCGACGGGCTTGACGGTTTGGCCGCGGGCACGGTCATGGTGGTCATGCTCGTCATGGCCGCCATCGCCTTCCGCGCGGGCGTGCTGGAGCCGGCCCTGTTCGCCGGGGCGCTCGCCGGCGCCTGCATCGGGTTCCTCTGGTTCAACTCGCACCCGGCCGACATCTTCATGGGGGACACCGGCTCGCTCGCCCTCGGCATGGCGCTGGGGTGCCTTGCCGTGGTGACCAAGACGGAGTTCGTCGTCATCATCATCGGCGGTCTGTTCGTGGCCGAGGCCCTCTCGGTCATGATCCAGGTGTTCTACTACAAGAAGACCAAGAAGCGCATCTTCCTCATGGCGCCTCTGCACCATCACTTCGAGAAGAAGGGCTGGTCGGAGACGAAGGTGGTCGTGCGCTTCTGGATTGTTTCGGGCATGCTGGCCGCCTGCGGCTTTGTGCTGTACTTCGCGACGACGTTGGGGGCGTAAGGGCTATGACGGTGGAAGGCATGGAAAACGTGGAGATGATCGCAGGCAAGAAACACGCCCCGAAGTTCCTCGGGCGCGTGCTTATCTTAGGGCTGGGAAAGTCGGGCACGGCGGCGGCGGAGTACTGCCTGGATGTGCTGGGCAGCCGCGTGGAGGCGCTGGCCGTGGCCGCCGGCGCGCCGGGCGAGGCGGCGCTGGCCTGGGCCGAGGGCGCCCGCGAGCGCGGGGCCGTGGTGCTCTTCGATCACGAGACCATCGAGGGCGCCTACGATCTGTGTATCGCGAGCCCCGGCATTTCCGAGAATTCTCCGTTCTATCGGAGCGCCGCTGCGGCCTCCGCCGAGGTGATCAGCGAGGTGGAATTCGCCTGGCGCGAGAGCGACGCTTCCTCGAAGTGGGTCGCCATCACCGGCACCAACGGCAAGACCACTACGACGGCGCTCACCTGCCATTTGCTGCGGGAGGCGGGCGCGAACGCGGCCGCCGTGGGCAACATCGGCGAGACTTGCATCGATGCGGTGGCCGCCGGGAACACCGACGTGTACGTGGCGGAGACCTCCAGCTATCAGCTGGCCTCGACGCGCTTGTTCGCGCCGGATGTGGCCGTGGTGCTCAACATCACGCCGGACCACCTGTCCTGGCACGGCAGTCTTGAGGCCTACGCCGCGGCCAAGTGGAAGGTGCTCGCCAATCTGGGCGCCAGCGGCGGTGTGGCCGTGCTCGATGCCTGCGACGACGCCGTGCGCGCGAAGATCCGCGAGCTGCGGGCCCGAGGCGGCGTTCCCTTCCGCTACATCCCCATCGGGGGCGCTGCCGGTCTCGGCGCCGACATGCGCGCCACCTGCGGCGCTGATGCCGCTGCCTTCCGCGGCGCCGGCGGTCAGCTCGTCGTGGCGTGGGACGGCCACGTCTCCGACCTCGTCTTCGTGGACGATCTGCAGATCAAGGGCGGCCATAACCAACAGAACGCCCTGGCCGCCGCCGCATGCGCGCTCGTGCTGGGCGCCACGGACACGGCGGTGGGCGAGGGCCTGCTCACCTTCCGCCCCCTGGAGCACCGCATCGAGCCGGCGGGGCTCGTGGACGGCGTGGCCTGCTACAACGACTCGAAGGCCACCAACGTGGACGCCACGCTGGTGGCGCTCACCGCCTTTCTGCCGACGCGCCCCATCGTGCTGCTCGGCGGCCGCGACAAGGGCACCGATTTGGCCCCGCTCGTGGCGGCCTGCGAAGAGAACGCCCGGGCCGTGGTCTGCTTCGGCGAGGCGCGCGAGCGGTTCCTAGCGGCTTTCGCGGACTCGGCGGTCTCCCCGGTGCTCTCCGCCGGCACGATGGAGGAGGCGCTGGACGCGGCCCTCTCCATCGTCGAGGACGGGGACGTGGTCGTGCTCTCGCCGGCCTGCGCCTCCTTCGACGAGTTTAGCTGCTTCGAGGAGCGGGGCGACGTGTTCAAGCGCCTCGTGGCCGACCGGGCCGGGAAGGCCTAGGCCTTTGAGCCGCTCCTCCCGACATAGCGAGACGTCCGCGGGCCCCTCCAGTCAGGGGCCTCGCGTTCTGCTGCTTCTGTGCGTCTTGGCGCTCGTGCTGGTGGGGCTCGTCATGGTGTACTCCGCCTCCATGGTCAAGGCGCTGGATGCCGGCAAGCCGGCGACGGACTTCTTCACCGACCAGCTCCTGTATGTGGTTTTTGGCGCGGCCTGTGCCCTCTTCTTGTGGAAGGTCGTGCCCTACCGCTTCTGGGTGGGGCCGATTGTGTGGGCCGTGTGGGCCGTGGCCGTGGCGCTCATCTTCGCCGTGTGGCTCGCCGGCACCGACCATTACGGCGCCCAGCGCTGGCTCTATATCGGACCCATTGGGCTGCAGCCCTCGGAGTTCTGCAAGATCGCCTTTATTCTGGTGGCGGTGCGTCTCGTCGTCGATTGGCGAGCGGGGCTCGTGGAGAGCCGCGCCACCATGGTGCGCGCGCTCATCTTCATCATCGCCCCCATCGCGCTCATGTACCGCACCCAGTCCGATTTGGGCACCACGGCCATCTGCTTCGTGGGCATTCTCGCCGTCATGTGGATGGGCGGGGTGTCGCGCCGGGTCATCTTCGCCTGTCTGGGCGTGGCCGTGCTCGGCGGACTCGTGGCCATTTTCGGCACCGGCTACCGTTCCGACCGCCTCGTGTTCATGGATCCGTGGAACGACGGGGAGGGCGGCTACGGCACCGGCTACAACATCATCCGCTCCTACTACGCGCTGGCCGAGGGCGGCATCTTCGGCGTGGGGCTCGGCAATTCCCATGAGAAGTTCCAGTACCTGTTCGCCTCGGAGAGCGACTTCATCTTCGCCGTCATCGGCGAGGAGCTGGGGCTCGTGGGGGCGCTCTTCGTCATCGGGCTGTTCTTCTGCGTGCTGTACGCGGGGCTCGCCATCGCCGAGCGGGCCTCCGACGACATCGGTGCCATGATCGCCGGCGGTGCCACGGTGATGCTCGTGTTCCAGGCGTTTCTGAACATCGCCTGCGTCATCGGCGTGTTTCCCACGACGGGAAAGCCGCTGCCCTTCATCTCCTCGGGCGGCACGTCCATGATCGCCTCGTTCATCTTGGTGGGGCTCGTGCTCTCCGTGTCCGCGGCGCCGGCCGCCCCGTCCGTTTACGAGCAGCGCCGGGCCGACCTGCGGCTCGTGCGCCGGGAGTCGGCGCCTCCCGCGCCGTCGGGCCGGGCGCGGTCGGGGGGGTCTTCGCGCTCGCGCTCCGCGGCCGCCTCGGGCCGCGGCGGATCCGGCCGCATCGATGCTTCGGCCCGATCCCGCTCCGCGCGCCCATCTAACCGTTCCAATTACAGGAGGTAAGCCCATGTTGGCCGTTCTTTCCGGCGGAGGCACCGCCGGGCATATCAACCCCGCCCTTGCCCTGGCCGACGAGCTGGTAAGCCGCGGCTGGGACGTGCGCTTCGCCGGCACCCCCGGCGGGGTGGAGTCGCGCCTCGTGCCCGCCGCCGGCATCCCGTTCACGGCCTTCGAGGCCTCAGGGTTCGACCGATCGCATCCGGCCTCCCTCGCGAAGGGCGTGGCGAAGATCGCCGCCTCCACGGGCAAGGCGAAAAAGTGGTTCGCCGACATCAGGCCCGACGTCGTCGTGGGCTTCGGCGGGTACGTGTGCATTCCCGTGGCCCGAGCGGCCGAGAAGACCGGCGTGCCCGTGGTGCTGCACGAGCAGAATTCCGTGGCGGGTATGGCAAACAAGTATCTGGCCCGGCGGGCCGACGCCGTCTGCGTGACCTACGAGTGCTCGGCGGAGAGCCTGGGCGCCACCGCGCCGGTCACCGTGACGGGCAATCCCGTGCGCCGTTCGGTCATCGAGGCCGATCGCGCCGCGGGCCGGGCGATGTTCGACCTTGCCGAGGATGATTTCATGCTGCTCGTCTTCGGCGGCTCGTTGGGCGCGCGCCACATCAACGAGGCCGTTGTCGCCCTGAAAGACGAGCTGCTCGCGCGCCCGAACCTCCACATCGTGCACATCACGGGCCCCAAGGAGCTGGATGCGGTGACCGAGGCGCTGGCGCTCACGGATGACGAGGCGCGCCGCTGGCACCTTCTGGGCTACCAGGATCGCATGGGGGAGACTTTGGCCGCGGCCGACGCCATCGTGTCGCGCGCCGGGGCCACCTCGCTCGCGGAGATTTCCGCGCTGGCCATTCCGGCGCTGCTCGTGCCCTATCCCTTCGCCACGGCCGACCATCAGACCACCAACGCCCGCGCGTGGGTGGAATCGGGCGCCGCGTTCATGATGCCCGACGACGAGCTGGGAAGCGACGAGTTCAAAGCCAAGCTCTTCGCGCTCATCGACGACGCGTCGGTGCGCGAGAGTATGGTCGCGGCGGCCCGGGCCCAGAAGACCGGCGAGGCGGCGGCCGCCTTGGCAGATGTTGTGGTCGGCGTCGCCACGGCGCGCTGATGCTTTACAATAGCGGGATTGCAACGAGGACGAAAGGCGAGGCGACGTGAATAGCGAACAAGAGCAGCTTCACTTTATCGGGGTCGGCGGCGTCGGCATGAGCGGCATCGCCCGGGTCGCCCACGACCAGGGCATGGCCGTGTCGGGCTCGGACATCAAGGAGAGCCGCTACACCAAGCAGCTGCGCGATGCGGGGGTCACGGTGTTCATCGGCCAGGACGGCGCGAACATCCCCGACGGCGATGTGACGGTGGTCGTTTCCACGGCCATCCTGGAGAACAACCCCGAGCTCATCGAGGCTCGCCGGCGCAACCTTCCCATCGTGCACCGCGCCCAGATGCTCGCTCGCCTCGGGCGCGATCTGGACACGCTGGCCGTGGCGGGCACCCATGGGAAGACGACGACCTCTTCCATGCTCGCCAGCACGCTGGACGCCATGGGCTACGATCCCACCTTCCTCATCGGCGGCATTGTGCGATCCTATGGCACCAACGCCCATTCCGGTCGGGGGCGCTCTTATGTGGTGGAGGCCGACGAGTCCGACAAGTCCTTCACCTACCTCTCCCCGGCGGCGGCCATTGTCACGAACATCGAGGCGGATCATCTGGACCACTATGAGGGGCTCGACGAGATTTACGCCCAGTTCGCGGCCTTCCTTTCCGGAGTGCGCGAAGACGGCCCCATCGTCGTGTGCGGCGATGATCCGAAGTTGGCGGAGGTGGCCCGCGGCACCGGTCGTGCGGTGACCACCTACGGCTTTTCCGAGGATTGCGACGCTCGTATCCTGGCCACGGAGGCTCAGGGCGTGGGCACCCGCTTCACCCTGCGGTTGCCCGACGGGCGCGTGGTGGCCAGCCGCATCAAGCAGAACCCGGGGCTGCACAACGTCTCCAACGGCGCCGCGGTGCTGACGCTCATCTCGCTTCTGGGCCTCGATGTCGATCTGGCGGCCGAGAAGCTGCAGGAGTTCGCCGGCGTTCGCCGCCGCTTCGACCTTATCGGCGAGGCCGGGGGAGTGACCGTGGTGGACGACTACGCCCATCATCCCACGGAGATCGCCGCCACCATCAAGGCGGCCAAGGCCCTGGATTTCAACCGTGTGCACGTGCTGTTCCAGCCGCACCGCTATTCCCGCGTTGCCCTGTTCACCGACATTATGCGCGACGAGTTCGGCAGCGCCTTCGACGAGGCGGACACCGTCACCTTCATGGACGTGTACTCCGCCGGCGAGGCACCGGTGCCGGGCGTTACCGGCAAGACCTTCTTGAACGTCGTCACCGATCACGGCCATCCCCATGCCGTTTTCGTGCCCCGGCGCATCGACGTGGTGCCCCATATGCTGGAAATGGCTGAGCCCGGCGACCTTGTCATCACCATGGGCGCCGGAGATGTGACCGCCATCGCGCCTCAGCTCGTGGACGAGCTGGGCCGCTAAGGGAGTCCCATGGCCCGCCACGCCTCGCCCGTGCAATCGCTGCTCGTGGACGACCGCTTCGACGGCGACGTCTACGCCCATGAGCCCTTAAGTCGCCACACCACCTACCGCATCGGAGGCCCGGCGCGCTTTTTCGTGCGCGCGAATTCCGTGGGGGCGCTCACGGGGCTGGTCGATGTGTGCGCGGCCGAGGGCACGCCTTGGGTCGTGCTCGGCCGCGGCTCCAACGTGCTCGTGGCCGACGGGGGCTTCCCTGGCGTGGCCATCGCCCTCGGACGTGATTTCCGCACCCTGCGCTTCGATGGGGATCGCTTCGTCGTGGGCGCAGGCGCCTCGCTCTCCTCGGTGGTGCAGGAGGCCTTCAAGCGCGCCATCGGCGGCTTCGAGTTCGCCGTGGGCACCCCGGGCACCATAGGCGGCGCCCTGCGCATGAACGCCGGCACGGCCGACGAGTGGATAGGCCAGCGCGTCATCTCCGTCACCACTTACCGGCCCGGGCGCGGTCTGGCCCGGCGCCGTGGCGACGAGATCGCCTGGGGCTATCGCGCGAGCTCTTTTGCGGCGGACGAGGTGGTCTTGGAATGCGAGCTGGCCGCCGAGGCCGCCGATCCCTATCGGGTGCGCGACAAGATGGAGGGCAACCTCGCCCGGCGCAAGGGCTGCCAGCCGCTCTCCGAGCCCACCTGCGGCAGCGTGTTCAAGAACCCCGAGGGAGCCTCGGCCGGCCGTCTCATCGAGGCGGCGGGATGCAAGGGCGCCGAGGTGGGGGGCGCCCGCGTGTCCGATGTGCACGGCAACTTCATCGTGAACCGCGGCGGTGCTTCGGCCGCCGACGTGCGCGCGCTCATGGAGCGGGTGCGCGCGGCGGTGCTCGCGAGTGCCGGTATCGAGCTGGCGCCCGAGGTGCGCCTGCTGGGGTTTGAGGAAGATTTTCCGGCTGCTGCACGTGGTGCTGGCGACGTGTCTGCCGATGCAAGCGCCGATGCGGACGTAGACGGCGTGCGCATCGGCGAACGCGGGCGCGCCGTTCCGTCCGAGGCGAATGCTGTCTTTGCGGGCGGCGTCGATGGCACGCTTGCTGGCGAACGCGGGCGCGTCAGCGACGGCGAGGGCCGAGTAGCCTTTGCGGGCGAAGAACACAGCGAGGACGGTCGCCGTGGTTAGAAGATCCGGCAATCGTAATGTTTCGGTGCCCCGGGGGACCACCTCGCGCGGGAGCGCGCGCGGCGGCGTCTCGCCATCGCGGCGCCCTGCGGCGGCGCCGGTGCGCCCGGCCTCCTCCCGCCAGGCCCCATCGTCGCGCCCGGCCTCGCGCTCGGGCCTCGGCGCGGCAAGCCCCGCGACGGTCGGCCGTGCTGCCGGCGGCCGCGCCTCGGGCGCCCGTCCCGCGCCCCGCACGGTGACCACGTCGGTGCGCCTGGGGGATTTGCCCGCAGCGCGCAGCGACCGACGTGCACCAGCGGCCCGGGCCATCGCCCGCCCGAAGCGCTCCGGAGCCTTCAAGGCCGCAATCGTGGCGCTCGTGCTCGCCTGTGTGCTGGGCATCGCCTACGCGGCCCTCTATTTCGGCGGGGCCTTCGCCATCACGTCGGTGAAGGTGAACGGTGCCGACCACCTCACCAACGACGAGATGGCCATTCTCGCTGCCGTGCCCCAGGGCACGACGCTTCTGAATGTGGACACCTCCTCGGTGGCCAACAGCGTCGACCGCGACGCCTGGGTCGCCGACGTGTCCGTGAACCGCATTTTCCCCGATACGCTGGAAATCAACGTCACCGAGCGCGAGATCGCCGCCATCGTGGAGGTAGCGGCCGACAACGCGAAGGTCACGCAGATGTGGGCCATCGCTTCCGACGGCATGTGGCTCATGGAGATTCCGGCTCGCGATTCCGAGCTGGGTGCCACCATCTCCCCGCAGATCTACGAGGACGCCGACCGAGTGCTGCACATCACCGGCGTGCCCTTCGGCCTCACGCCCGAGGTGGGCACCTACTGCGCCGACGGCAACGTGAACAACGCCTTGGCCATCCTGGACGGCCTTTCCACGGAACTTGCCGACCAGGTGAAGACGGTGACGGCCACTGACGCCGCCTCCACGTGCCTGACCTTGGACAACGGCATCGAGATCGCCTTCGGCACCGCCGAGGATATCCGCGACAAGGAGCGCATCGTCCTGCAGATCATGGCCGACAACCCTGGCAAAGTCTCCTACATCAACGTCCGCGTCCCCGACCGCCCCACCTGGCGCGCCGTCTAGGGTTCCCTTTCGCGGGCACCGAGGATGCTTCGCCCAGCTGAAGCTTTTTCTTCGACGGGTGCCTCCGCTCGCCATGCGGGGGACAAGCCCCGCCGACACTGCGGATCTGACAGGCGCCTGTCGGCCCCTCGCTGACTCCCTTGGGCGAACCCGCGAGCGATCTTTCCCGTAGGGGGCGATCTTGGTCGCCCCTCTCGGCCGCGCCTACCGTGCAGGTGTCGCGGCTCTCGGTCGGCGAACACCCCTGTTTCTGCAGCAAATCGCGAGTTATAAGCGTCTAGGGGGTGCGAAACTTTTTGAAACCCCCGCAGCGAATGTTCGTGACCTGGGGTTTTGCAAATATGGAAACTTCTGCGGGCCTTCTCTCCCGCATCGAAACGCTCATAACTCGCGATTTGCTGCAGAAAATGACCCCTTCGTCGACCGAGGAGCCCGAATGACTTGGAGCGGGGGCTCACGTCCTTCCGATTTCGAGAAGAATCCATAGCCCGAGGCTCCGCTTTGCCGTTTCGCAAAGCGCGATGCGGTGGGTTTCTTGTCGTATTCGTGTATCTGCAGGCTCCTTTGGCGGTGATTTGCGTTGCAAACGAATGGGCATCGTGTACAATGTCCTGCATAAATGCCGCCTTTGGGCGGACCGCAGGGCGCGCCCGAGCAACGGCGCGCGGAAACGAGACAAACGCAGCAGTAAAACGCAACAGGTGTGGAGGACGAAATGCCGAACATTCCAGGCTCTGAACATTTGGCCGTCATCAAGGTCGTCGGTGTCGGCGGCGGCGGCACGAACGCCGTGAACCGCATGGTGGAAGCCGGCGTGCGCGGCGTGGAGTTCATCGCCGTGAACACTGACCGCCAGGCCCTTCTCATGTCCGATGCCGACAAGACCATCCACATCGGCGAGGAGCTGACCCGTGGCCTCGGCGCCGGCGCCAACCCCCAGGTGGGCTGCCAGGCCGCCGAGGAGAGCCGCGCGGAGATCCGCGAGGCGCTGGCCGAGGCCGACATGGTCTTCGTCACCGCCGGCGAGGGCGGCGGCACCGGCACCGGCGCGGCCCCCATCGTGGCCGAGATCGCCCGCGAGGAGATCGGCGCCCTTACCGTGGGCGTCGTCACCAAGCCCTTCTCCTTCGAGGGGCGCCTTCGCCGCAATCAGGCCGACCAGGGTATCGATCTGCTCTCCCAGAAGGTCGACACCCTCATCGTCATTCCCAACGACCGCCTGCTCGAGATCGTCGACAAGAAGACGTCCATGATCGACGCCTTCCGCATCTGCGACGACACCCTGCGCCAGGGCATCCAGGGCGTCACCGACCTCATCACCATCCCCGGCCTCATCAACCTCGACTTCGCGGACATCCGCACGGTCATGAAGGATGCCGGCACGGCCATGATGGGCATCGGCATCTCCACGGGCGAGAACCGCGCGCTGGACGCGGCCCAGCAGGCCACCTCTTCCAGCTTGCTGGAGTCCTCCATCGCCGGCGCCTCGCGCGTGCTGTTCTCCATCGCCGGCGGCCCGGATCTCACGCTGACCGAGGTCTCCGAGGCGGCCCGCACGGTGGAGGCCTGTGCCGACGAGAACGCCAACATCATCTACGGCCAGATCATCGACGAGGAGCTGAAGGACGCCGTGCGCATCACGGTCATCGCCACGGGCTTCAAGGTGGGCGCCTCCCAGTCCTCCATGGACTTCGCGCCGCGCAAGGACCTGTTCGCCTCCACCGAGCCCGCGCCCCAGCCGGTTCAGCAGGCGCCGGTCACCTTTTCGGCTCCCGCACCCACGAGCCGCTTCACGGACGAGGACTACATCCCCGACTTCTTGAAGCGCGCCCGCTAGGGGAGAGGCCGACGTTCGAATCCCATGGCACTTCCCAAGCCGACATTGCAGGCCCGCCCGTCAGCGGGCCTGTCCTTTTTAACCGACGAGTCCCTGTTTGCGGCCACAGGCGTGCGCCTGGGCTTCTCTCGCCGTCAGGGCGGGGTGAGCGAGCCCCCTTACGACGGTCTCAATTTGGGCGATCATGTGGAAGACGACCCGATGGCCGTGGCCGAGAACCGTGCGCTTCTGCTGGATGCCGTGGGCCTCGGGAGCACCCGGCTGCTTACGCTCAACCAGGTGCACGGCGATGTCGTGCTCGCCCTGGACGACGATGTGGCTGCCGCATGGGAGGAGGTGACGCGCGCTGGGGCCGCCGGCGCCGATGGCGTGGCCGTGGCCGCGCCGGATGTGACGACGCTTTTGTGCTTCGCCGACTGCACCCCGGTCATCGTCGTGTCTCCGTCGGGCGCTTACGCCGTGGCCCACGCGGGGTGGCGCGGGGCGCTCGCCGGCATTCCCGCCAAGGCCGTGGCGGCGCTGGCAGCCCTCGATGTCCGTGCGGGACGAGCCGTCGATCCTTCCGAATACAACGCCTACGTCGGCCCGCATATCGGCGCGGAGTGCTACGAGTGTGGCCCCGACCTCGTCGGCCGTTTCGTCGAGCGCTTCGGGGCCTCGTGCGCCCGCGGCGCCGATCACCTGGATCTGGAAGCTGCCGTGCGCGCCAGCCTCGCCGAGGCCGGTATCGCGCCGGAGCGCATCGCGTCGTCGGGGGAGTGCACCGCCTGCCGCGACGACCTTTACTTCTCGTATCGCAAAAGCGGGGGCCGCTGCGGACGCCACAGCGCCTTCGCCGGTCGAAAGGAATGAGCTTGTGAGTATTGCCGAGCGCTATCAGAAGGTGGCCGCGGAGGTGGCCGAGGCAGCGGTGGCTGCGGGCCGCGCGCCCGAGGACGTGCTCCTCGTGGCTGTGTCGAAGACGGTTGGGCCCGAGGGCGTGGCCGAGGCGATCGAGGGGGGCGCCCGGGATTTCGGCGAGAACCGCCCCGACCAGATCGTGCCGAAGTCCGCCGCGTTCCCTGAGGCCCGCTGGCACTTCATCGGCAACATCCAGTCGCGCCGCATTCCCGAAATCGTCGCCTCTGCAACGCTTATCCACTCCCTGTACCAGCTGCGCCATGCCGAGAAAATCGATCATGCAGCCGCCGAGCTTTCCAAGGTGCAGGACGTGCTCATCGAGGTGAACGTGTCGGGCGAGGCGTCGAAGAGCGGCGTTGACCCGGTCGAGGCGGCCGATTTGGTGCGCGCGGTGGCCGCCCTGCCCCACGTGTCCGTGCGCGGGCTCATGACCATGGCCCCTGCCGGCGACGCGCAGGCGGCCCGCGAGGCCTTCGCGGGACTCGCCGAGCTGGCCGCCCGCATTCGCGCGCAGCTTCCCGCCGATGACGCCGCCGCCTTCACGGAGCTTTCCATGGGCATGAGCGACGACTGGCGCGAGGCGGTGCCTCTGGGGGCCACCATTGTTCGCGTTGGACGGGCCATCTTTAGTGAATCTTATCAGGAGTAGCCTTCAAGCTGGTATGATGATCGAGAACACTGCGGGGCCGCAAGCGCCCCTTTAGACTGAGAACCACGGCGGGCGTCACCGCCCACACGAAGCAGGAGGCTCCATGGACGGCAAGAGCATGTTCGGCGATATCAAGTCGAAGCTGGGTTTCGGCCGTAAGAACGATTACGGGGAGTTCTACGAGGACTACGAGGAATTCGAAGAGGGCGACGACTACGGCGAGTACGGCTACGACGAGTCCTACGAGCGCACGTCCGGCTCGGCCTACGACCCCTACGACTCGGTGACCACCCGCGAGCCCGGCGAGCGTTCCCGTGGTCGCTCCTCCATGCCCCGTCTCGTCTCCATCGACGATGTGCGCGCCCGCACGGCGGTGCCCACGCTGCCCGACGACGACGCGCCCGCGAGCCGACGCGGCTCCTCCAGCTCGTTCCGCACTATGGTCGATTCCTCGCTGCCGCCGCAGATGACCCCAGAAGGCACAGCCGCCGCCTCCGCCGCCGCCTCGGCGGTGCACCATGCTCGCTCCGAGGGCCTGAACTCGCTGTTCGAGTCCACCACGCCCCCGGCCGATGCGCGTCCGACGAGCTCGCGGGGTTCCTCTGCCTCCAGCTCGCGCTTCACGCCGTCGCGCACGCTGAAGGTGGTGGCTCCCGGTGCCTATAACGACGCCGAGGCCGTCTCCACCGCGCTCAAGCTCGGCAACGCCGTGGTGCTGAACCTGGCAGCGACCCCCGATGCGCTGGCCAAGCGCATCCTGGACTTCTCCTTCGGTGTGGCCAGCGCTCTGGACGCCAACGTGGAATGCGTGGGCAACAAGGTGTTCGCCCTCACTCGCATCGACGAGCTCACCGAGGCCGAGCGCTCCTACCTGCGCACCCAGGGCATCATCTAGCGCTCGACGCGCCTCAAGACCTTCCGACAAAGGAGTTTTCCAACCATGCTGACCTACCTCCTCGTGAGACTGGCCGACGCCTACTCCATGATCATCTTCATCTACGTAATGATGTCCTGGCTGCCGAACACCCAAAGCGGCATCATCGGCGACATCTACCGCGCTTTGGGCAAGTTGTGCGACCCGTATTTGAACTTGTTCCGAAAATTGATCCCGCCCCTTGGAGGAATGGTGGACGTGACTCCCATCATCGCTCTGCTTGTATTACAATTCGGGGTACGTTTGCTGGTGATGATTTTCTAAATTCAGACGGCCGGCATTCCGACGTGTCAGCGACGTAACATCGTAAGAAACTGAGGTACCTACATGGCAATCACCGCTTCCGACATCCACAATCAGAGCTTCTCCATCGACCGCAAAGGCTACGATGTGGATGAAGTGGACGTGTTCCTCGAGCATGTCGCCGACGAGATCGATATTTTGAACGACACGATCGCGCACCTTCAGGATCAGCTGGAGGCCGATCGTTTCAGCGGCTTCGACGCGCCTGCCGCCTCCACGGTGGCCATCACCGAGGTGGCCGCGGCGACCGTCGACACCTCCGAGTACGACGCTCAGCTCGCCCAGAAGGACGCTATCATCGCCGATCTGGAGCGCCAGCTTTCCGACAAGCGCGCCGACGACAACGCCATCGCCCAGGCCCTCATCATCGCCCAGCGCTCGGCCGACGAGATTCTCGCCAAGGCCAACGCGAACGCCACCGAGACCATTCAGGACGCCCGCGATGAGGCCCAGCGCATCATCGATCGCGCCAACACCGATCGCCAGGACGTCATCGACGCCATCCGCAAGCTGCAGGACGACCGCGAGGATGCCCGCGAGGAGTACGCCGACCTGCTGAAGGACATCATCTCCGACGCTTCCCGCAAGTTGGCCGACATCGGTGCCAACGTGCCGGCCGCCGCGACGGCACTGGACGGCGAGTACGACGTGGTGCCCGGCCTCACCGGCAACTTCGAGATCGACGAGTACGTGGCGCCTTCCGCCTACGTGACGCCCCAGGCTCCGGCCGCCGTCGTGGCCGCCGCTACTCCGGTCGCCTCTCCCTACGAGAAGGATCTCTCCGGCTTCGGCGACGCCGACGACTTCGAGTTCGAAGAAATCGATTAATCAGCTGAGAAAATCTATCTGGTATGTAAGAACCGCCTTATTGGGCGGTTCTTCTTATTACTTGATCTTTTGTCTTACCCGTTCGCCCAAGGAAGTCAGCGAGGTTCCGACAGGTGCCTGGAATTCGCTTGAAAAGCGGCTGAGCGTACTTTGGTACGCGAAGGAAAGCTTTGAATGCGAAGGCCAGGTGCCTGTCGGAACCGCAGCATCGACGTAGTTCGTTTGCCGTCAGGCAAACGAAACAAAGAGGCGAGCGGGCCTGTAAGCCGGGTTCTGTCGGGGACGGCCATTTATCTCGAACGCGAGTCGCCCCGCGCCTCTAGCACGCAACCCGAGCGCACGGCGGGCCACCGTATGGCGCTCCTATTTGCGCTTGCTCCAGATGGGGTTTGCCAAGCCGCGACGTTGCCGCCGCGCTGGTGCGCTCTTACCGCACCGTTTCAGCTTTTCTCCTGTGTCGCGCATGCGGCTCGCACCGCATGTTCCGAGCAGGGGAGTCTTCTTTTCTGTGGCACTTTCCGTCGGGTCGCCCCGCCCAGCCGTTAGCTGGCATCTTGCCCTGCGGAGCCCGGACTTTCCTCGCACCCCTGAGGGGGTACGCGACCGTCTGGCCCGCTCGCCTGTGGTATTGTAGCAGAAAGAGCGGCGCTGCTGCGGATTCCATAGAAGGGCCGTCGGCGCTCAAATCTTTCCGTTCAGTTCGGTTCTGCCGTTGGGCTTTCTGGTTCGCCCTGGAAGAAAGAGGAGGAATGATGACCATGTACGCCCTCGTCGGGGCTTCGGAATTCAATTCCGAGCAGTTTTCCGCCCGCAACGGGGCGGGCGCCTTCGATGCGGTTATCGCCGTGGACGGGGGCTTCGCGTCCCTGGCGGCTGCTGGCTGCGTGCCCGATCTGGCCATCGGCGACTTCGATTCGCTGGGATACGTGCCCGAGGGGGTGGAAGTGCTCGTATTCCCGCCGGAGAAGGACGCCTCCGACATGGAGCTGGCCCTCGGCGAGGCCGTCGCCCGCGGCGCCGATGCCGTGGAGGTCTACGGAGCGCTCGGCGGCCGGCTCGATCATACGTTGGCGAATTTGCAACTTCTCGCCTCTTTCGCCGAGCGCGGCCTGGCGGTGGCGGCGGTGGGGGAGCGCGAGTCCGTCGTGTTTCTGGTCGGGCCCGGCGAGCTGTGCTTGGATGCGGCGGGTGCGGGCATCGTGTCGGTGTTCTCGCTCACCGACGTTTCAACGGGAGTTGTGGAGGAGGGCCTGAAATACGGCCTTGATGGCGTGGCCCTCACGAACCGCACGAGCTGGGGCCTTTCCAACGAATTTATCGGAACCCCGGCCCGCATTGCCCTGGAAAGCGGCACGCTGGCAGTGTTTCTGCCGCTGTAGCGCCGGTCGATTTTCTATACTGATCGCACAACCATATACCTGGGGAGCTTGCAGCCGCGTGGCGGCCGGGCAGGCTGAGAGGGGGCGCCGTGCACGCCCCGACCCGCCGAACCTGATATGGGTAATGCCAACGAAGGGAGTTTCCATGACTGACCGCCAGTCTGCCGGCGCCGTTGCTGCGCCGGACGTCGCCCACCCGTGCGCCGCATCGGGCACTTCACGGCCAATCACTCAGATCGATTTCGCCCGCGCCGGCATCGTCACGCCGCAGATGGCCGCCGTGGCCGCCGCCGAGGGCCGCGAGCCGGAGGCCATTCGCGCCGCCGTGGCCGTCGGGCGCATTGCCATTCCGGCCAACATCCACCACGCAAGCCTCGTGCCGGCCGGTGTCGGCTCCACGCTAGAGGGCATCCCTCTTTCCACGAAGGTGAACGTGAACCTCGGCATCTCGGGCGATTTGGCCGATGAAGCTTTGGAGTGGGAGAAAGTGGACGTGGCGTGCGAGCTGGGCGCCGATGCCATCATGGACCTTTCCAACTCCGGCAAGACCCGTGCCTTCCGCCGTGCACTCGTCGAGAAATCGCCGGCCATGATTGGCACGGTGCCCATGTACGACGCCATCGGCTACTTGGAAAAGGCGCTCATTGCCATTACGCCCGAGGATTTCCTGGAAGTGGTGCGCGCCCACGCCGAGGACGGGGTCGATTTCGTCACCATTCACGCCGGCATGAACCGCCGGGTCATCGAGTCGTTCAAAGAGACGGGGCGACTTACCAATATCGTATCGCGAGGAGGGTCGCTCATCTTCGCCTGGATGGAGGCCACTGGTCGCGAGAACCCCTTCTATGAGTACTACGACGAGGTGTTGGCTATCTTGCACGAGCACGATGTGTGCATCTCCATCGGTGATGCCATGCGCCCCGGCAGCGGCTACGACGCCACGGACGCCGGGCAGATCGCCGAGCTCATCGAGATCGGCAAGCTCACGCGCCGCGCGTGGGATGCCGGCGTGCAGGTGATGGTGGAAGGCCCCGGGCATATGGCGCTCGATGAGATCGCCGCCAACATGAAGCTGGAGAAGAGGCTGTGCCACCAGGCGCCCTTCTACGTGCTGGGGCCGCTCGTGACCGATATCGCCCCGGGCTACGACCACATCACGGCGGCCATCGGCGGGGCTATTGCGGCTTCTTCCGGCGCCGACTTCCTCTGCTACGTGACGCCGGCCGAGCATTTGCGCCTGCCGAATGCGAACGACGTGCGCGAGGGACTGGTGGCCACGAAGATCGCCGCCCATGCCGCCGACATCGCCAAGGGTGTGCCCGGCGCCCGCGACCGCGATAACCGTATGAGCGATGCGCGTCGCCGCGTGGCCTGGGATGAGATGTTCGACCTGTCGCTCGATCCGGCCCGCGCCCGCGCCGTCTTCGAAAGCGCACCGCCTTCCACCGAAGGCACCTGCACTATGTGCGGCAAGATGTGCGCCATGAAAACCGTGAACGACATCATGGACGGGCTCGTGGTCGATCTGGATGCGGAATAAAAGTGCTCAGCTGGGCGCTGGCAGAGAATAGGGCGAAGGCCAGAGGGCGGACGGGGCAGGGCGCAGGGTGCAGGGCAGGCGGGGCAGGGGGCAGCAAGCAAATTACCCCTCCGTTTTTGGCGAAAATTGCGATTGTTAGCACCGAAAAGGGCAAGCGGGACGATTTCGCTCAGGAAAAGGAGAAATCTTGCGCCTCTGCGCGGGCTGATTTCGAGAATGCTAAACGTTTACGTTAATTGCTTTTGGCGGCGCTGCTAACAATCGAAATATTTTCAAAAAAACAAGCACCAACTTGATCTGGCGCGGATCGTCCTTCCTCGTCTTCGACCGAAATGGTTGCGAAATATCGAGCTTTAATTTGGAACAAGGAGTGAACATGCCTGCACGGGAACGTGGAAAGTGGTCGGCGGAGGCTATTCGCCGTGCCTTGAAGCTGTACGCGGTGACGGACAACGCGTGGCTGGGGGAGCGGACGCTGACGGAATGCGTGGAAGAGGCGCTCGCCGGGGGCACGACCTTCGTGCAGTTGAGGGACAAGCATGCGAGCGCGGAGGACCTGCGGGCTGAAGCGGAGGAGCTGCTCGCGCTCTGTCGCGCGGCCGGCGTGCCCTTCGTCGTGAACGACGACGTGGAATGTGCGTTGGCCGTGGGTGCCGACGGGGTGCACGTGGGCCAGGACGACATGGCCTGCGAGCGGGCGCGGGCGCTGCTCGGTCCGGATGCCATTGTGGGGGTGTCCACCCAGACGGTGGAGCAGGCCCGCGCCGCCGAGGCAGCCGGGGCCGACTACCTGGGCGTCGGCGGCGTCACCGGCACCGCCACCAAGCCCGAGGCCGGGGTGCTCGCCCCCGAGGAGTTCCGCGCCATCGCCGCCGCCGTGGACATCCCCGTTGTGGCCATCGGCGGCGTGAATGCCGCCACGATGCCGCGCCTGTCCGAGCTGAATGTGGACGGCGCCGCCGTGGTGAGCGCCATATTTGCCGCCGACGATATTGAAGTGGCGACTCGCGAGCTTTCGCGTATCATCGATGAGACCTTAGGCATTTAAGTCATCGTTTGCACATTTTGAAGTGCCAGGGAGACGGACGGCAAGAGAAAGGAACATCCATGCTCGGCGACGAGAACAACAACGACCTCATCGACCTTAGCTCCATCGACCGCGCGAAGTGCGCGCTACTCGTCATCGACGAGCTGGGCGATCCCACCGGCACTCCGCTCGAGCCCGTGCTCCTGCCCGCCATCCAGCAGACGGCCAAGCTCACGACGGCCGCACGCGCCGCCGACATGCCCGTCATCTTCACCAATGACGCCCACCTCCCCGGCATCGATCGCGAGCTGGCCCTGTGGGGCGCCCACGGAATCGCCGGTACCCCGGAGGCCCAGACCTCGCCGCTGCTCGATCCTCAGCCCTCCGACTACGTGGTGGAGAAGCGCCGTTACAGCGGCTTTTTCCAGACGGGCCTTCTGCTGCTTTTGAACGAGCTGGGCGTCGACACCCTCATCTGCTGCGGCATGGACACGAACATCTGCGTGAAGCACACGGTGGCCGACGCGTATTTCAACAACTTCAACATCATCGTGGTCGGCGACGCCACGGCCACCTTTCTCGTGGGTAACCAGGAGGAGGGCCTTGAGTACATGAAGGTGTGCTACGCCGCCAAGGTCGTCGACACCGACGAGGCCGTGAAACTCATCGAGGGGTAGCCTCCCATCTCATCAACGGTTGATTGCCAGAAAGGGGTGGCCGTGCAGGCGCACCCCTTTCGTGTGAAATGATGGTTTCATGCGACCGTTCGGGAAGCGGTCGGCGCCGTCGCGAAAGGAATGCCATGAAAGCGGTTCTCACCATTGCCGGATCCGATTCCAGCGGGGGAGCGGGTATCCAGGCCGACCTGAAGACCATCGCCGCTCATCATCTGTTCGGAGAGAGCGTCGTCACGGCGCTCACGGCCCAGAACACGCTCGGTGTCACCGGCGTGCTCGAGGTGGATCCCGTTTTCGTGGGCACCCAGATCGACGCCGTCTTCGACGATATCCGGCCCGACGCGGTGAAGATCGGCATGGTGTCGTCGCCGGCCATCGTGAGCGCCATCGCCGATGGGCTCGATCGCCACAAAGCCGCCAACGTCGTGGTCGATCCCGTGATGGTGGCCACGTCGGGCTCGGCGCTCATCGCCGATGCCGCCGTGGACGCGCTGGTGCGCCAGCTGTTCCCCCGTTCCACGGTGATCACTCCCAACATCCCCGAGGCCGAAGTGCTCTCGGGCATGGCTATTGCATCGTTGGAGGATGTGGAGACGGCCGCTTCGCTGATCGCCGACCGCTGCATCGCCGTTTGGGAGAACGAGCCGGCTTTCGCGGACGCGGCGCCTTCCGTCCCCGCCATTCTCATCAAG